>CALKLF010000001.1 GCA_937992175.1 uncultured Fimbriimonadales bacterium
TGAGGGTGTTCGAAAAATCGGGGGCGTCAGTGTTTGAGATGCCTCGCTCCGCTCGGCATGACAAGGGGCACTCGGAGCGCAACCCCTGTCATTCCGAGCCGAAGGCGAGGAATCTCCACCAACTCGAAGCGTTTTTCGAACACCCTCCGTCAGCCTTGACTTTTTCCATCGTCGGCTGGGGTATATTATACGAAGCAACAATGCGAACGGAACTGACCTCGTCCGATCGGATGCGGCAAGCGTTGAAGGGCTATATCGACCATGAAGGGGTTCAGACCCTACTGGAAGCGGCGGCGGCGTGCGACGAGGCGCAGCAGTGCCTTGCTGATGAAGACTATGAGACCGCGCTCGAAATCGCGCTGCCCTTAGTACTGTTGCAGACGCCTATCGTGGCGAATCGCGCGAAAGAGACCGCTGTCGCTGCTCTGGATGAACTGATGGAGCTGGCGCTCGCTGCGGGTCAGTCCCAGCGCGCGCTGCAGTATATCGACCAGTGGCTGCGCATCGAGCCGAAAGGGTTCTTCCCGCTCCTGCGTCGTGCCGAAATTCTGCAACACGGGATAGGTGACCTGCATGAGGCGTGGACAGCGTACCTGCAGGTGTTGCGTCACTATCCTAACAGCATCGAGGCGTTTCTGGGGCTGGCACAGCTTGCCCTCGCTGAGGGCAACCCCGAACGCGCCTATCCCTATCTGCTGCGCGCATGGCAGTCGCTTGCCCGCTCCGAGTGGGCGTATACCCCAAGCACCCGCACGATGCAGTCGGTGTTTGAAGACCTGTACGACCTCACGGCGGGGATGCTCCACTGGCTCGGCTCCGCTGAGGAAGCGCGCGAACTCACCGAAAAAGCCCTCGCCCTGCTGGGCGAGTCCGATATCCTCAAGGAGCGCATGCAAATCATCGAGGAGCTGGGAGATTGACAGCGACACACCTCGCGCCTACCGAAACACAATCAGTTGCGCCAGTGTGAAGTAGAGCAGCAGCCCAGAAGCGTCCACCACCGTCGTGATAAACGGCGCGGACATCACAGCGGGGTCGATGTTGAGCCGTTTGGCAATCAGGGGCAGCGTCGCGCCGACGGTGGTCGCCAGCGTGATGATCCCCACCTGCGCTAGCCCGACAGTGAGCGCAATGCTGAGCTGTTTGTTCCAGTCGTAGCCCAGCCGCGTCCAGAACAGCGCGTTGAGAATCCCGATCACGCCGATTAGCGCGCCCAGCAGCAGCCCCGTGCGAAGTTCGCGCCCCATCACGCGCAGGATATGCTGCCAGCGCACTTCGCCGAGCGCAATCGCGCGGGTAATCGTGGTGGTGGTCTGCGCCCCGGCGTTGCCCCCCGAGCCGATGAGCAGCGGAATGAACCACGCCAACGCCGTGACCTCCTGAATCGCCTCGTCGTAAGTGCGCAGCACTGCGCCCGACAGCAACTGCGCCACAAACAGGAACACCAGCCAGCGCACGCGCTTGCGCGCCAGATCCCATGGGCGTTGACGAAAGTACGGCTCCTCCGTCGCTTCCACGCCGCCAAGTTTCAGCACATCCTCCGTGCTTTCACTCACCAGAATATCGACCACATCATCCACCGTCACGATGCCCAGCATGCGCCCCAGCTCGTCCACAACAGGCACAGCCAGCAGGTCATATTTGGAGAGCAAGTTCGCCACCTCTTCCTGGTCGATTTCGGGCTGAACGACGATGGGGTCTGGCTCCATAATCTGCTCAATGCGCTTGCTGGGGTCGCTAATGACCACATCGCGCAGGGAGCAGACGCCCACCAGCCGCTGACGATTGTCCACCACATAAAGGTAGTAAATGGTCTCGATTTCGCTGCCGACCTGTCGGAGGTAATCAAGGGTCATTTCGGCGGTCCAGTCGGGGCGCACGCGCACATACTGGCGCACCATCAGGCGTCCCGCCGTGTTTTCGGGGTACTCGAGGAGTTCACGCACCTCGCGGGCTTCGGGCGGCGCCATCTGTTGCAGCAGTGCTTCCGCTTTCGCCTCGTCGAGTTCATCGATAATCTGCGCGGCGTCGTCAGCGGGGATGAGTTGCAGCAGGCGGGCGGCTTTCTCAAGGGGGATACACTCGAAAATCTCGTCCACTAGCGCGGGGTCAAGGTACTCGATTACCTCGGAGGCGACCGCCTCGTCCATCTGCAACAGGGCATGAGCCTGCTCGGCAGGGCTATCCATGAGCGAGAGCGCCTCGGCGATGTCCTGCGGCGCGTACTCTTCCAGCAGTTGCTGCAGCGCGCCGTCAGGCTGTTGCAATGCCTCGCGCAGTTCCGTGAGCAAGACTTCCGTGCGTGTCTCCATCGTTCGCCTCCGTGCCGAGTGGCTTCCCGTCCCCATATAGACTATACCCTGAACGGCGTGCTGTATAATAACGGTGCCACTGCAGCTCAAAGAGAACAGCCTGATCCTGTTTCAGGCACGCTGATTGCGCAGGCGTGGCTACTGGCAGCGGGCGTGCGCATACAATAGGACTCTATGCGTATCGAGTTTCATGAAATCATCGACAGCACGCAGCGGCGGGCGCGGGAGCTGGTGGAGCGCGACGACCGCCGCTGGGACGCCGTGTGCGCCGCACATCAGACAGCGGGGCGTGGCAGACAGGGCGCACACTGGCACGACGCGCCCGGACAGAGCCTGCTCGTCTCGGTGATTCTGTGGGAGACGCCGTTGCCCGAACCTGCGGGGCTGGTAGGACTGTTTGCCGCGCTGGCGACAGCCCAAGCGCTGGAGACGCGCTTCCCCGATTTGCCCCCTGTGCAACTCAAGTACCCGAACGATTTGATGATTCACGGGCGTAAACTCGGCGGTGTGCTGACCGAAATCGTGGGAGGCGTTGCGATTGTGGGGATTGGCGTCAATCTGGAGCAGACGGAGTTTCCAGCGGAGCTGCAGGAGAAAGCGATTTCGGTGCGGATGGCGGTGCGCCCTCACCCCCCTGCCCCCCTCCGCTCCCACGCCGTGGGAGCGGAGGGGTCAATCCCCCCTCGCTCACGCCGTGAGCGAGAGGACGCCGACAAGGGTACAACGCTTGAGTTCAACACCACCGCATGCGCCTACCTTTTTGCCCTCACCCCCAACCCCTCTCCCACGCTGTGGGAGAGGGGAGCCGCGGACACCTGTTGCACCGTTAGTTCCCCCTCTCCCACACCGTGGGAAAGGGGAGCCGCGGACACCTGTTGCCCCGTTAGTTCCCCCTCTCCCACGCCGTGGGAAAGGGGAGCCGCGGACACCTGTTGCACCGTTAGTTCCCCCTCTCCCACGGTGTGGGAGAGGGGGGTAGGGGGTGAGGGCTACATCGATCTCATTCCGCTCATTTCCCAGAACCTGACCCGCCTGCGTGAAGCCTGGCGCACATGCCCCGAAGAGGTTCTTCTCCTCTGGCGGGTGCGCGACTGCAGTGCGGGGCGCGCCTATCGGATTCTGGATCTGCCCGACCAGCCTGTCGGCGTTGCGCTCGGCGTTGCGCCCGACTTCCGCCTACGCCTGCGTCTGCCTGACGGTGCGGAACACACCACTTACTATGTGAGCGCGGTATAATTGCTTCGTATGAGTCTCCAGCAAAAGGTGTGGAAGGCCCCTGACATCGAGTGCGAGGGCTGCGTGCGCTCGATTCATCGCGCGCTGGACGATGTGGACGGCGTGCGTCAGGTCGAGGTGGATTTACTGCAGAAAACCGTGCGTGTGGTGTTCGACAGTAAGCGAGTGCAGGCAGAGCAACTGAAACGCTTGATTGAAGAGGCGGGCTTCACCCCCACAGAGTAGGAGGCAGGCATGGCAGAGTCGCCAGAGCATCGGCGGTTTACCCGCGTGAACCTGCCGGTATGGATGATTGTCGGCGCAACGGTAGCTTGGGGAGTTATTCAGAAACTAACTGGAAAGCTCACGCTCGGATGGGCGCAGATGGCGCTTTTGATTGCGCTGGCGGTTATATCCGCTACCGCGCGCACCTGGGTTGGGCTGAAAGACCCGCGCGTGATGTATCGGATGACCCTGCCGCTGGTGGCGTTCGACCTTGCGCTCATCACGCTGGCGGTGCGCTTCACGGGCGGGTTCGAAAGTCAGGTCTGGCTGCTCTACTTCGCGTTGCTGGTCTCCGAGTCAGCAGTGATGAGTACGCGCGGGCTGATTCTCACGCTGGGGCTGACCGCGCTGGGCTACGGCTGGGCGAGCGCGCCGCTGCCGTCGGAATACTGGAACGATTTCTGGTATCGCGTGGTCTCGCTGAGCCTTGTCTGCTGGCTAATTCATCAGGTGTACCGCAGCCACGCCGAATATCGAACGGAGCTCGCGGAACTGCGCGAGCAGTACGAACTGGCGCAGGAGCGGGAGCGCATCGCCCGCGAGTTTCACGACGGATTGGGACATCATCTCGTGAGCGCGATTCGCGGACTGGAATCGCTGCAGCGTAGCCTGAACGACAATCTGAACGGAAAGCACCACGACGCGCTGCAGGAGCAAATCGACATTCTGCGCACGGCGCTGGGCGAGACGCGCCAGACGATTCAGCAGCTGCGCGCGTCTGAAACGACCGATATGCGGGCGTTCATCAAGCAGACAGCCGAGCGCGTGGCTCAACGGCTCGGCGCACAGCTGCACTGCGAATGCCCCGATGCCTTGCCAGAACTCACGCCCCTGCAGACGCTAATGTTCACGCGCATTATTCAGGAGGCGTTGAGCAATGTGATGAAACACGCAGGCAACCCGCAGAACCTGTGGGTGGAGTGCCGCGTGCAGGGCGGATGGCTCGAAGCGCGTATCGCCGACGACGGGAACGGCTTCGATCCTGAAACCGTGCTGGAAGGGCTGGGGTTGAACAGCATGCGCGACAGGATTCAGGCGTTAGGGGGCGAACTGACCATCCAGAGCGCGCCCAGCGAGGGCACAACCGTGCTGGCGCGTGCGCCCATTCTACGGGGGGAGCCATGGAAGCCGTAAGGACCATTCTGGCAGAAGACGATACACGCCTGCAAGAGGCGTTTCGAGAGATAGCGCTCCACGAGGAGAGCATCGATCTGCTGGGCATCGCCAGCGACGGGGAGCAGGCGGTGCAACTCGCGATGCAGTTCGAACCGCAGGTCATCCTGATGGACATCCAGATGCCGCGCCTGAACGGTATCGAGGCGACGCGCCGTATCAAACGCGCCCTGCCCGGCATCCAAATCGTCATCTGGACTATCTTCGACGACGACCAGCATGTGTTCGAGGCGATTAAGGCGGGCGCGGCGGGGTATCTGCTCAAAGACAGCCCTGCTCAGGAGATTGTGGAGGGGATTCACGCGGCGGCGCGAGGCGAGTCGTTGCTCCATCCCGCCATCGCCCGACGCGTGATTCAGGAGTTCCAGCGCATGCGCGCCGCCGTCGAGAAAGCCCCCGACTTGCTGTGCGAGCTCACCGCCCGCGAAACGGAAGTGTTGCGCCTACTTGCGGAAGGCAAGCGCAACAAGGAAATCGCCGCGCAGCTGTTCCTCACAGAGAAAACCGTCAAGAACCACATTTCCAGCATCCTGTATAAGCTGCAGGTAAACTCACGCACGGAAGCGGCGCTGAAGGCGGTGCAGGGGGGTTTAATTTAGTTCGTGCGTGTGTATTACCGTTCGCTCAAGCCGCTGATTTTGTGGCGTGGGGCGGCGCGCCCGCTGGACTGGGCGCAGGTCTTCGGGCGCGTCGCGCCTGTGGAACTCGAAATCGGGCTCGGCAGTGGGGATTATTTAGTTGCGCGGGCGCAACAGCATCCTGAACGCGACTTCGTGGGCGTCGAGCTGGAGTGGGAAGGCGTGCAGCGCGCGCTGCGCAAAATCGCGGGCGCAGGGCTGACGAATGTGCGCGTGTTGCTGGGCGACGCCCGCCCAATTCTGTGGCGCGTCATTCCTCAGCAAAGCCTCGCGCGCGTCTACTCCCTGTTCCCCTGCCCGTGGCCCAAAAAACACCACCACAAACATCGCCTGTTCGACCAGCGTCAGCTGCAACTCATCAACAGCAAGCTCATCGACGGCGGCGAGTTCTACCTGCTGACCGACCACGCCGAGTATTTTCAGTGGGTGTTGGGGAACATAACCGACACGGGGTTCACCGCTTTTGCCCGCACCGCCCCGCCGCAGGTGAACACGAAGTACGAGCAGAAGTGGCTGGCGGAAGGACAGACGCACTTTTACGAACTAACGCTGCGCAAAGTGCAACACTGCGCCGTACCGCTACTGGAGGATATACCGATGGAGACCTATCGCGTGAAAACTTTCGACCCTGCGCGATTTCAGCCTGCCGATGTGCGCGAGGCGGTGCATATCGCCTTCAAGGAGACGCGCTACGACCCCGCTCGGCAGATTGCGATGACGCGCGTGGTGGTGGTGGAAGACGACCTAACGCAGCACTTCTGGCTTGAGATTGTGCGCGAGGGGGACGAGTGGCGCGTTCGCCCTGCGCCAGGGTGCGGCGTTGTGCCGACGGTGGGTGTGCAGCGCGCGCTGGATGCGGTTCGAGCGGCGTGTGAAGCGTTGGGCTGAAGGGTATTCTATACGCTGTGACTACAATGCCTGCGGCATGGACGCCTGCCAGTGTGCCTGTCAATCGGAGCGGCATAACCTATGGGCTGGAAGAAGAGATTTTCATCACGGAGCCGACGCGCCCTGCGCTCAGTGCGCTCTATGTGATGGCGAAACTGCTCTGGCGCAATCCACGCTACTACTATAAACACTCTGCCACCAACTTCGCACGGGGCAGTGAGGTGCGCCAGTGCCTGATGAGCAGCGTGGAGATTGCCACGCGTCCTCACCACGAGATCGATGCGCTACTTGCCGATTTGCAAGCGCGACGGCGCGACCTTGCGCAGGCAGCCAGCGACGCCTACCTGGTACCCGTAGGGCATCTGTTCGATATAGAATCGCCTACCAACACCGGAGGCTTACATCTCCATATCGGGGTCGCTCCCGAGCGGCGCGAAGCCGTCTATGCCAACCTCGCCTATTTTCTGCCGTTACTTATACTCCTCTCCGCGAGCAGCCCCTACGCGAGAGGGCGATACTTTGGGCAATCGTATCGGGTGGCGCACTCGTTCGCGATTGGTACACTGCGGAACGACCCCTACTATCGGTTTCAGGATCTGATTCTCTCGAGGCGGTTGGGAACCATCGAGATCCGCGCGTTAGACCCCATCTGGGATGTGGAGCGTCTCCGCTGGCTGCTCCTAGCGGTCGATGCCATCGTCGCCATGCCTCATCTCTGCCCGTTAAGTCGCGAGCAGTATACTGCGCTGCGCACTCAGGCGGCACTCACGGGATACACGCCCGATTTGCAGCGTCTTTACGCGACGCTGCGCGAGTTCTGCGAGCTGCCCGAAGCCTTGTTGCAGCATACCACTTCCGATGCACTGGTAGAGTGTATGACGCGCGAGGGGCTGCTCGGCGTGTACGCTCGCCTGAATCATGCTTATCGCACTGGTCGCTGGGAGCGCGTAGAGCCACACATGGTCAAGCCGTCGAGCGCGCGCGCCACAGTGGGGCTATTGGGCTACTACCTGCCGAAGTTGCCTTATATGGCGTACAAAGCGTGGGCAGAGTGGCGGTAGCCGCTTTGGTCTCAGCCTACTCCCCTTTAGCATCCGGTGCCGAAGTTGAACAGCACCGTGAGCAAATCGGCGTCGTCCACCAGATTGTCGCCGTTCACATCCTCGGCGCGTGCGCCCGTCTGCCCAAAGGCGAACAGCACAGCCAGCAGATCGGCGTCGTCTGTGCAGCCATTGCCGTTCACATCCCCGTTCATTGCAAGCCGTCGCAGCGGCAGCACCGCCTCACCCCCCGGAACGCCGTCGCCCGTCGGCAACTGGTTCAGATACTCGCCGTCGATCGCGAGACCCGAGTTGGTCGCTGTCACGCTGGGCGCAATCCGCACGGTATAGGCGTCAGGCTTGAGCGGCTCGTTGAGCGTCAGGCGCACTCGCCGCGTGCTCGCATCATAAGCAAAGCCGAAACTAATCGCGCCCCGAATTGCGCCTGTCAGCTGCACCTGCGAGGCGTTAATCTGCACAGGCGTCTGAAAGTAAAGATCTATCTGGCTCACTGGGCTGGAAACCAGGCCTGGCGCGGGGTTCATCTCCACAATCACGGGCGGACCGGGACGATAGGTCTCCTGAGTGCTGCTCCCTTTGAGAATCCACTCGTCGGGGTCAAATGCGAGGTTCGAGACCGTCCCCGCCACGGGAATCACATAGTATTGCGTCTGTGCGCTGTTCCAGATGCGCAAATCCTGCGCCTGATTGCCGACGGTTGCGCGGACACCGATAGGCATCGTGTAGAGTCCGTAGCTGCTCTGCTGGGTCTGACGGAGGGACATCAGCAGGTAGTTTTTGTTGTTCACGCTGACCGTTGTCCAGCCCCAGGCGTAGTTAGGTGCGCCCGTGCCGTAAACCCACGGCTGGAAAAACCAGTCCATCGAACCGCCCCAGACCTCTTCGGCGACGCTCTGAAAATCGGGGGTGGTCGCGTGGCGGTAGGCGTATCGCTGCCGATACCGCGCGAGCAGTTCGAAGAACCGCTCGGTACCCAGCACCCAGCGCAGCTGATGTAGTACCCATGCACCTTTGCGGTAAGCGAAATTCGAACTGAAGATTGCATCGATGCTGTTGGTATCGTAGCGGTAGACGCTGCCGCTCAGATTGCTGGGGCGGCGGTTCTGCATCGCGGTTCGAAGCGCAGCGGGGTCGCTACTCCCGTTCTTGAACTCCAGCCAGAGCGCTTCGGAGTAGGTGGCAAAGCCTTCGTTCAGCCAGATGTCGTTCCATGTAGCGCAGGTGACCATGTTGCCCCACCACTGGTGCGCCAGCTCGTGCGCTGTAAGCGACTCGCCGAATCCGCCCTGCCCACTCATGGTCTGATGCTCCATCCCGCCGCCCAACTGGAACTGATAGATCCCGTACCGTTCCTGAATGAACGGGTAGACGCCGTACAGATTGCTGAACACGCGCAGCATAGCAACACTCCGTTCCCAGCCTAGGCGGTTGTCGACGGTGTTGCTTTCAGGGTAGATGTAGAAGTCCACGGGCATTGATTGTCCCTGATAGGTAAACGAACGCGACCAGCTCACATAGTTGGTCGCTGCAAACGCTACCAGATAGGGCGCAATCGGGTAGTTATGCTGATACCGATAACGACGGCGGTTGTTCGGCAGGTCTTCTGTGGATTGCAGCACCCCGTTCGCAACGGCGAACATGTTGCGGGGGGTAATCAGCGTGAAGGTGAGCGTGGCTTTGTCGGTGTTTTCGTCTTTCGCGGGCCACCAGGTGTATGCGTACCAAGGCTGGCTCAGCGTGGCGACAATGGCTGCCCCCGATGAGCGCGTCGTGAACTCGATAGAGCCCCAGCCACGCGATACGGGCACGCCCTGATAGTCCACCCTGAGCTGGAATACCTCGTTCTGCGTATAGACCCGATCGAAGGTCGCGCGAACCATCGTGGTACTCTCACGCACGAAGGAGATGGGGCGTCCGTCTAGCTGAAGCCTGGTTATCAAAAAACTGTCCCCCAGGCGGAAACGGAAGGCGTTGAGCGCCGGCTGAGATACCTTCACGGTCATGACGCACGAACCGATGAGCGTTTGCGTGCCGGGCACGACCTCGATTGTCAGATCGTAATGTTGCACATCGGTCAGCTGGGGATCCTGAATCAGTGGGGGAAACGAAAGCAGGTTAATTTCAGGGTGTCTGGCGGCTGCGGCGTGGGCGCGTCTGCAGAGCGCGCAGCCCTCGCCGGTTGCCCACGCGATGCACACATTCAACAACGCGCTAAAACAGAGCAGTGTACGCATAAAATAATTATACCCATGCACCTACTTCCTTTCCCAGGTTTGTTCCGAGACCGTCACATTCGGCGTCGGCTCGAAGTCCATCACCAAAACAAACGCGCCAGGCTGGTCTTCTATCTTGACTTCTGAGCGGAGTTTGAGGGTGCGCATCAGCAGCGTCTCTTTGTCCAGCACGATTTCCAGCGTGTCTTCCTTGCCCCGCTCGTTCTTGATGCGCCCTGTGAGCGTAATCTGTTTCTCGCTTTCGCCTGCCACCTTGAGCTGCGTAATTTGCTTGCGGAACTTTTCCTGGCTGCTCCTGCCGCCGTGCAGGAACACGAGGTCGTAGCTTGGTGCGATACCCGCCTCCGCAAGTTGCTCCAGCAACGCTGCGCCCGAATTGGCGACAGGTTTGGAATCGCCGTCTGCCTTGAGGGTCTGTCCGTCGCTGGTGATGCGCTGTCCCTCGCCCTGCGCGTTCAGGTCTTTCACGAGCAGATTAATCTTCGCTGGGGCTTGTGCCGTATAGGCGTACAGGTACTTCTGAATCGGCGTCCCCTCGGGATAGCGCGGAGTGATCATCAGCACAGTCAGCGTGGTCTTGCTCTGGAGGCTTTGCAGTTGCGAATATGCCTGAAAACTCTTTTGGAGCCATTCTTCGGCGGTCTTGTCCACTTGTGCGTAGCTCAGCGCGACACACCACAATGCCACGACGACGCTCATCCCTCGCATAGCAGGGAAAGTGTACCCGATGGCGAAACGATAGGCTGTGCGCGGCTGGCTGCTTGGACTGGGGTTGGTATTGCTGTTAAACCTGTTTGCCGTCGGCTACTGGCATTACGACGACGGCTTGAGGAAGAGTTTCGAGAACGAAGACACGCGCGTTATCCTGCAACGGCTGCGGCAGCCCCATTCGGCGTGGGAGTGGTTCACGGGCGACTGGGTGCTGGGCAACGGCTTCTACCGCCCGCTGCCCAGCGTGTTGTACCAGCTGGACTTTAGGGTGTGGGGCGAAAATCTGCTCGCGTGGAAGTGGACGAACGGGATGCTGGCGGTGCTGAACGCGCTGCTGATTGTAGGGCTGGTCTGGGCGTTGTCGAGTCAGCGAGAACTTGCGCTGGCAAGTGGGCTGATTTTCAGTTGCTGGCAGACGGGGTTTGCGCCGTTGCCCCCGTTTTGGCTAAGTTGGGTCGGGTTAGCTGCGGGTGCACTGTGGGGCTGGCGCGTGGGCAACTGGCGGCGCGGAGTGCTGTGGGGGTGTGTGGCATTTGCGCTAATTGTGGAACTGCGCTTCATTCCAACGCTGCCCGATATTCATACGCAAAGCTTTGCCTATCGCGCCGTAGGTTGGATACCAGGGCGCACAGCAACGGTCATGACGCTGTTTGCGCTACTTGGATTGACGGGGTCGTGTCTCTATGTTCGCACGGGCAGGTTTCGCTGGGCGGCGGTGGGGCTTATGGGATTCGTGGGCGCGCTCCTGAGTTATGAACAGGCGGTCGTGTTGCCGATTTTAATGGGGCTGTGTGGCTTGTGCGTTTCGCTCAAGCAGCCCTCAGCCGTCGTCGGCGGGGACGCCGACGCTATGAAAACGCACACGGGCGGGACGCCCGTGCTACGCACGCTTGCTCTGCCCCTCCTCTGCCTCCTGCTGCTACTGCCCTACTTTGCCTTCTACCGCGCCCACATCCCCACCGACACGCAGTACCGTCAGCAACGGCTCAAGCGGTTCAAAGCGCTGCCCGAAACCGCGCTCTACTGGCTTGTCCCGACTGGACGGGAGGCAATCACGCAGCTCGATGTCACTCGAGCTGCACCGTTCAACCTGCTGATGCCCTCGTTCTGGATGGGGCAGTTGGGGCTGGTCGCTTATCTTGTGGCGTTGCGCGCGGGATTAAAAGCACGGCTCGGCTGGGTGGGCTGGCTGGGGGCATCGCTTGCCTACGCGCCGCTCACGCCCATGTTGCCGCTGATGCACTACTACTGTCTATCTGCAGGGTTCCGTGCGCTCTGGGCAGGTATACTTTTGATATGCCTGCTTACACTGCGCCCGACGCGAAGGGCTACTTCGGACGCTACGGCGGTCGTTATGTGCCCGAAACGCTCATCCCTGCGCTCGACGAGCTGACCGACGCCTACCTGCACTTCAAAGCCGACGCCGACTTCCAGCGGGAACTGAACTACTACCTGATTACCTTCGCGGGACGCCCCACGCCGCTTTACTACGCCGCGAATCTGAGCGCCGCGCTGGGCAAGCAGGTATATATCAAGCGCGAAGACCTGTGCCACACGGGCGCGCATAAAATCAACAACGCACTGGGGCAGGCGCTCTTGGCGAAGCGGATGGGCAAGCAGCGCATCATCGCCGAGACGGGCGCAGGGCAACACGGCGTGGCGACGGCGACCGCATGCGCCCTGCTGGGGCTAAGCTGCGAGGTGTATATGGGCGCGGAGGATATGCGCCGCCAGGCGTTGAATGTGTTCCGCATGAACCTGCTGGGCGCGAAGGTGATTCCTGTGGAAAGCGGCACGGCTACGCTCAAGGACGCGACCAGCGAGGCGATTCGAGACTGGGTGACCAATGTGCGCACCACGCACTACATCATCGGCTCGTGTGTCGGACCCCATCCGTATCCGATGATGGTGCGCGATTTTCAGTCGGTAATTGGACGCGAGGCACGGGAGCAGATTCAAGCCTACGCGGGACGCCTGCCCGACGCGATTGTGGCGAGCGTGGGCGGCGGCAGCAACGCCATTGGCATTTTTTATCCGTTTATCGAGGACGAGGGCGTGCGGCTGATTGGCGTGGAGGCGGGTGGACACGGGCTGGAGACGGGCGCGCATTCGGCGAGCCTCGTGGCGGGCGAGTACGGCGTGCTGCACGGCGCAGCCAGCCTCGTGCTGCAAACCGAGGATGGGCAGATACGACTTACACACTCGGTTTCGGCAGGACTGGACTATCCGGGTTCTGGACCTGAACACGCCTATCTGAAGGAGGTAGGGCGGGCAGAGTATACAGCGGTCACGGACGAAGAGGCGTTAGGCGCGTTCGCTTGGCTGGCGCGGCACGAGGGGATTATTCCCGCGCTGGAGTGCGCCCATGCGTTCGCTTACCTGAAAGACCTCGCGCCAACACTGCCCCCTGACGCCGTGATTCTGGTCAATCTATCCGGGCGCGGGGATAAGGACGTGGCGCATGTGGCGGAGATTCTGGGGAGATAGGTTCATTTCATCATGCAAGCGTTTCTGCAACCGGGCGAACCTGACCTCGGAGGACCCCGTCTATGGGAGGCGTGTCTACTATTTTTGCTCTCACTCCCCTCCCCACTGCGCTTACTGCACGACAGTTTTTTGGACAACCGAAAAAAAAAAAGTGGTTCATCGGCTTGGGGTATCCTCTACCCCAGTGAGGTAACAACCGATGAACCTACACACCACAGTAGACCACGTTGCTAGTGACGAACCATCCGAGCGTGACGGTTGAGGAGTACGGGCTGCGGATGGGAGGGGAGTTGGCGTTTCGGGATTTCAAGAGCGGGGGCTGGCAGTGGCAGCGCAGTCGGGTGCGTGTGCCTGAGCGGGCGGCGCGCTTGTGG
>CALKLF010000002.1 GCA_937992175.1 uncultured Fimbriimonadales bacterium
ACGGCAGGAATGCCGTCGCACCAGAAGCAGGACGATTTCACCTTTGAGGCACATAAATCCCTCAAAAGGACCTCTCACCCCGTCGCCGCCCACACCGCCTCATAGAGCGGAGCGAGGGGCTTCGGCGCGACGGCAAGGGGCAATCGCCCCGTCAGTGCGGCGAGTTCGGCAGACCACCCTGCGAGCTGACGGCGCACATGCTCGTGATAGAGCGCGACCATTGCCTGATGCACCGGGTTCGCGGTCTGACGCGCCCGCGCGTGCGCCGAATCGAGCAGATAGAGGGCAATCAGCGCGTCGGCGAGGGGTTCGACCAGCAGCTGGGGCGGCTCGGCATGCGCCTGCAACGCCTCCAGCGCGCGTCCCGTCAGCCCACGCAGGGCGTGCAGCGTCTCCTCGACTGTGTCCGTCGTCCCGTCAATTGCGCTCAGAGGCGTCCATAGTCCCTTGCGCCGCGCATGGCTGAGCCGCTCCACCAGGTTCAGGCGATTGATTTCGTTCGTGCCTTCGTAGATGCGGTTCACGCGCGTATCGCGATAGAGCGCGGCGATGGGGTACTCCTCGCTGAAGCCGTAGCCTCCGTGGATTTGCAGCGCGTCGTCCACAATCTGATGGAGCGCTTCGGTGGCGGCGACTTTGAGCAGGGCGCATTCGGCGGCGTAGTGCGCGGCGGCGTCGCGCCACACCTCTTGGCGCTGCGTCCCCTCCGCCTGAAACGCCTGCTCTAAATCCTCTGCGAGCCGATAGGTCGCGCTCTCGACGGCGTACATCAGCGTCGCGCCCCAGGCGAGCTTGCGCCATACAAGCGGATACTCGATAATCGCGTGTCCGAACTGTTTGCGTTCGGCGGCGTAGTCGCGCCCGATGCGCCATGCCTCTTTCGCGATGCCCAGTGCCGCCGCGCCAATCTTGAACCGCCCGATGTTCACCGTGTAAAGTGCGACATACGCGCCCTCGCCCTCCGCCCTCAAACGGTTGCGCACAGGCACAGCAACCTCATCGAACACCACGCGGCAGGTGGACGAGCCGTGCAAGCCGAGCTTATGCTCCTCGCGCTCGACGAGCAAGCCCGGTCCCCGCTCCACTAGAAACGCCGTGAACCGCTCGCCGTCCACTTTCGCGAAGGTCACGAATAAATCGGCGAAGCCTGCGTTCGTAATCCAGATTTTGTTGCCCTTGATGAAGTAATGGTCGCCTTTGAGTGTCGCGCGGGTGCGCCCCGACAGCGCGTCGGAGCCTGCCTCTGGCTCGGTGAGGGCGTATGCGCCGATTAACTCGCCTGCCGTGAGTTTCGGTAAGTAGTGTTTCTGCTGTTCAGGGTCGCCGAAAAGCAGAATTGGCAGGCTGCCCACGCTCGTATGCACGGCATGCGACACGGCGAACGAGGGCTGCAGCGCGGTCTTCTCGGTAATCAGCGCGGAAGTGGTCTTCGGCAGTCCCAGCCCCCCAAACTCTTGTGGGACATCGATTCCCATCAGCCCCAGCATCGCGGAGTCAATGAGAATCTCACGCATCTGCGCAGGTTCGCCGTGTTCGAGGCGTTTCACATACGGCGCAACCTGCTCGCGGACAAATCGCTCAGTTGCTTCTGCCATCTGGCGCGATTCGGCGTCGAACTGCTCAGGCGTGAACAGCGTTTTGGGCGTCGTCTCCAGAAACGCCCCCGTATGGCGCGTCGTTGCTTCCATAGATATAAGAATACCCATTCATCCTGAACGCATGGTATAATCTTTTTTCGTGGCAGGGGCAGACGCTCCGCTATGACCACAGGAGGCAACCATGAGAGGACGCAAGGTAGCTAAGAAACAGCGCCACAGCAGCCGCTATCTGGAAGCGGTCAAGGCGCTTGGCAACGGACAGCAGACCTATTCGCCAATTGAAGCGATTCGCAAGGTGAAGCAGACCGCCACCGCCAAGTTCGATGAGGCGGTCGATATGGCAGTGAACTTAGGCGTCGACCCCCGCAAGAGCGACCAGATGGTGCGCGGCGTGGTGAACCTGCCGCACGGCACGGGCAAGAAGCAGAAGGTGCTGGTGTTCGCCAAAGGCGAGCAGGCGGACGCGGCGCGCGCTGCTGGCGCGGACATGGTCGGCGCGGAAGACATCGTCGAGCAGGTT
The DNA here is from genome assembly GCA_937992175.1 of uncultured Fimbriimonadales bacterium. Taxonomy (GTDB): domain Bacteria; phylum Armatimonadota; class Fimbriimonadia; order Fimbriimonadales; family GBS-DC; genus GBS-DC. The sequence goes on from CALKLF010000002.1 coordinate 2,119, forward strand.
CAGAAAGGCTGGAAGGGCTGGAAGAACTTCGACCTCATCGTCGCGGGACAGGACATGATGCCGATTATCAGTCGAATCGGCGGCGTATTGAAAGCGCGGATGCCCAACCCCAAATCGGGCACGGTCTCGCCCAACCCGGCGAAGGTGGTGGAAGACATCAAGCAAGCCTCGCGCGTGGAGTATCGCGTGGACAAGGCGGGCATTGTGCATATGCCCATCGGACGCGCCTCCTACAGCGAGGAGCAGTTGCTGGAGAACATGCTGGTCGCGCTCAACGCCCTGCTGAAGGCGAAGCCCGCGACCTCCAAAGGGCGCTACCTGCAGAAAATCACCCTCTCCAGCACGATGGGACCCGGCGTGCAGGTCGATGTGCAGGAAGCGCAGCGACTGGCAGAGCAGGTGAAGGGTTAATCAAACGCTGGTGCGACGGCATTCCTGCCGTCGCATGCTGAAGATCCTCAGGCAACACGATGGTATTCCTGCCGTCGCGTTCAGATTATCCACAGGTAGCGCGACGGCAGGAATATTGTTGCACCATGCGCACTTCGCGCGTTTTAGGGTGACCTAACTTTTGAGGGACTTAGAATAGACGGATAATGGCTTGACGCTCCCGCTATGAGGGTTGATTGCCCTCTGCCGCGTTGAGGATCTCTACATCTCGCCTCAGCCCCCCCAAAATTGGAGCGTGCGGAGGCTCCACAGAAATCTTGACCTGTTCGCTGCGCCAGTTCGGAACGCCCTTGCCACGCCATACGCCGTCCATGCGTACTCTCTCGCTCGTGGCAGGCTCCAGATCGATATGATCGTTGAGTAAAGACGATTTCGAATCACATTATTGTCAAAAGCGAGGTAATAGATATCTTCCCCGCGTGCGGGGTTGCTGGAAGCGGCTCTTTTGAGATAGCCCTGTATCTCGGAAAGGTTCGTCGGCTTCACAACACCTGCCTGACAGAACGCATCCTTCAGGCGGCTGTACTCGGGCAGCTCCTGCCCCAGCCGTGTCGCCAGGTTGGGCGTCATCGCCACACTGGATTGTTGCGCGACCTGTCCCGCTCGCTGTCGCAAGTTATTCAGGGTCTGCGTATACTCCGCTTTGGCGACGATGTTTAGAACACCTGCCTCGCGCGCCCGTAAATCCAGCTTGACGCCATCCCTGCGTAATGGCGAAGGCGGACAAGTATTTGCGTCCTGCCGTCGTGTCAATCACGAGCCATTCCGCAAGCTCCCGCTCTCGATTCAGCACGCGTTCGAGGGTGTTCCAGAACCCCATGAAATCGCTTTCGTCGATAGGCTCCGTGCAGAAATCGGGTTGAGCGACGCCGTATTGGTGCAGAATCGCCTGCAGGTAGTGCTGTACCGTCTTCACGCTTTCCTGAACGCGTGGTTCCGCAGGCGAGGCGAGCAACACGATGCGGTCGGGCACGACGCCGCGCTCGCACGCCTGCCAGAGGGTGTTGACCACTGCCATCGGGCTCCAGCCGACGACGGTGACCCAGCTGCGCCACGCCTTGGGGCGTGTCATCCGTCTACCCCCCTTGTGACCACTGCCTGCACCAGTTCCGCCGCTTCGGCTTCTGCCTCCTCCGTTTCGCGGTAGAGCTGCTCCAGTGTCAGGCTGCGAGCGCGGGCAAGGCGATTGTCGCGGCGCATGAACTGATTCATCGCGTAGCTCAGGAACTCCTCTTTCTCCAAGCCGAAGGGCATATTCGGCTCATACGGCTCGAAGGTCTCCTGCACTACGCCGAGCGCGTAAGGCAGCAGGTCGTTCATCTTCTCCTGAATCGCGTTCCACACGGGGTCGCCATGCTCGGCGATCAGGCGCGACAATAGATACACGCCGAACGCGATATGGCGCGACTCGTCCTGCATCATCTTGCCGATGCCCTGCACCAGCCCCGGCATCTTCTGCTGGCGTTTGTACGCCTGGAAAAAGCCGTAATAACCCGTCTCCGCCAGCACGCCCTCCACAATCATGTTATAGGTCACCGACGCTTCCGCCTGCGCGATGGGCGAGGCGTCGTAAGTGAGCCGATGCATCGCCTGGGGCAGCGCCTCATAGAAAATTGCACGGTACGAGGGCGAATGGTAGCGCGAGAGATCTTCACCCCGCACACCCGCGACTTCCGTGAGGAACCGACTCATAAACTCCACATGCTTCGCCTCCTCAAACAGGAACGAAGTGAGGAAAATCTCCTCTTCGAGCCTGCCCTCGCTCGCAATGACCTGTATGAGGGGCAGCAGGTCTAAGGTCACGCTCTCCTCGCCCGCCTGAAAGAGCGATATCAGGCGCAGGGTCGCGTCTTTCTGCTCGTCGGTGAAGGTGAGCCAGTCGGCGCGGTCTTGCGTGAGGTCAATCGCAGCGGGGTCCCAGACGCCCAGTTTCTTGGCTTTCTGGAACATCTTCATCGCAGGATGCTCGCGATTCAGCCCCCGCGCACTCGTGGTAATGAACTCCGTGTGCATCGTCATAGGTTCGACCTCCTCGTCAGTAAAAGAGTATACCTATCGCCTGTCCAACGCAACGCTTACTCCCCCTACAACCGTTTATACAGCGGCGCGGTCTGCTCCACGGTGTGGCGGATGTGGAACCGTTCGGCGGTGCGCAGCGCGTTTTGGGAGAGTCGGCTCGCCAGTGCAGGGTCTTGCAACAGTCGCAGCGCCGCCTGCGCCAGCGCGTCGGGGTTCTCTGGAGGGACAATCAGCCCCGTGCGTTCATGCGCAATCAGGCGGCGCATCGCGGGGATGTCGGTCGCCACGATGGGCAGCCCGCAGGCAATCGCCTCCATCGTGGACAGCCCCAGCCCCGCGTCGCGCGCGGGGGCAAGCAGTACATCCGCCGCGGCATACAGCTCCTCCACCGCGCTCCAGTACCCGAAAAAGCGCACATGGTGGGGGCGACGGCAACGGGCGACCAGCTTGACCAGGCGCGTGTTGTCGGGTCCGTCGCCCGCGAGCCACAAATCTGCCTCAGGCAGAACCTCCCACACCCGCTCCATCGCCTGAATCGCGATATCGAACCCCTTGTGGCGCACGAACCGTCCCACACAGAGCAGTATGGGGCGGTCTGGCGGCACGAAAAACTGCTCGCGCATCGCGTCGCGTCGGGGAAGCTTCTCGAAGCGCTCTAAATCGATGCCACCGGGCACGACCTCGATGCGTGTTTCGGGCACGCCGCCCTGCGTCAAGCCTGCCTTCACCTGCTCGGACACGGCGGTAATGACCCGGGGATACCGCGCAATCCACCGCCACAGGGCGCGCACCAGCGCGCTCTTGCTGAGCAACAGATGATGCACCGTCCACATCCAGGGGTACTCGTGGCGGAACGCCCACGCGCAAATCCAGCCCGCCCGCACGCCATGACAGTGAACGAACGGGAAGTCGTCCGCTCGCTCGCGCAGTGTGCGCACCGCGCGCGAGTCGGCAATCAGCCCGGCGCGGTCGCGAATAAACTCCGGTCCCGTGAGCGTCGGCGCGTAGCCGAACTCCGGGAGATACTTAATCAGCCCCTGCACATGGCGGAGCATCCCGCTGCTGCTGGGGCGCACCACAATCAGCACGGGCGTCCGTTCGCGCCCGTCGCCGAACGCGGGCTGCTCGTCGGGCACAATCGTCGGTCGCTCCAGCAACAGACTGCTCATCGGGGTACGGGCGTCGCCTCCAGAATACTGGTTAAGATTCTATCCGCGTTCAACCCTTCCACTTCCGCTTCGGGCTTGAGGATGAGGCGGTGGCGCAGCACGGGCAACGCCATCTGCTTCACATCGTCGGGCGTGGTGAACCCGCGCCCGCGCAACGCCGCCAGCGCCTTGCTCACCAGCAGCAGAGCAATCCCCGCGCGCGGGCTTGCCCCCACCAGCAGATAATCGTTCTGGCGCGTGCGGCGCACGATTTGCAAGATATAATCGCGCACCTCGTCGGAAACCTGCACCTCGCGCACAATCGCCCGCACGCGCTCCAGCTCCTCCGCCCCCATCACCGGGGTCAGCCCCACCTGCTCCAGCTGATGTGAGCGGAAGCCCTCGTCGTGCAGTTTCAAGATCGCGCGCTCCTCCTCCTCGCGCGGGTAGTCCATCACGACCTTCAGCAGGAATCGGTCTAACTGCGCCTCTGGCAGGGGGTAAGTGCCTTCGTATTCAATCGGGTTTTGTGTGGCGAACACCATGAACGGTCGGGGCAGCGCGTGCGACACGCCGTCGATAGTGACTTTGCGCTCCTCCATCGCCTCCAGCAGGGCGGACTGCGTTTTCGGGGGCGTGCGGTTCACCTCGTCCGCCAGAATAATGTTCGCGAAGATGGGTCCGTAGCGCACGCGGAACTCGCCCGACTGCGCGTCGTAGATGGTCGTGCCGATGAGGTCGGAGGGCATCAGGTCGGGCGTGAACTGCACGCGGCGGAACTGCAGCCCGAGCGTCTGCGCCAACACGCGCACGAGCAGCGTTTTCGCGATGCCCGGCACGCCTTCAATCAGGATATGCCCGTCAGCGAGCAGGGCGCAGAGCGCTTGCTCAATCACGCTCTGCTGCCCGATAATCACGCGCCCAATCTGTTCTTCGATGCGCTGGAGCGAGGAGCCGACCTGTTCGACCGCGACCACCGCTCAGTACCTCGGATCGTGATGGAAGTGGTGATGGGTTTCGAGCCAGCGAATGGTGCCGCTACGCGAGCGCATCACGACCGAATGGGTAATCGCGCCCCAGCCGGTGTAGCGCACGCCGCCGAGCAGGTTGCCCCCCGTGATGCCCGTCGCAGCGAACACCACATTGCCCCACGCGAGGTCTTCCAGCGTCAGCACGCGGTCGACATCCTCCGTGCCGAGCAGTTGTTTGGCGCGTTCGCGTTCCTGTTCGTTGCGGAACACGAGGCGCGCCTGGATTTCGCCGCCCATACACAGCGCGGCGGCGGCGGAGAGCACCCCTTCCGGCGCGCCGCCGATGCCCATCAGCACATCAATCTCGCCCTGCGGGTCTAACGCCTCCAGCGCGAGCGACAAATCGCCGTCGGACACCAGTCGGATGCGCGCCCCTGCCTGCCGAATCTCGCGTATCAGTTGCTCATGGCGCGGGCGATCGAGCATGCCCACGGTCAAATCCTGCACCTCCTTGCCCAGGCTCTTCGCGATGACCTTGAGGTTCATGCGTGGGGGCAGGGTGATGTCCACCGCGCCTTTCGCGGCGGGTCCCACCACGAGTTTGTCCATATAGATATCGGGGGCGCGCAGCAGTTTGCCCTCGCCCTCCATCGCGGCGGCGACAACGCTGATTGCGCCGGGCTGACCCGTGGCGACGAGGTTCGTGCCCTCCACGGGGTCGACGGCGATTTGCACGGCGTAGCCGTTGCCTGTGCCGAGTTCCTCGCCGATATAGAGCATCGGCGCCTCGTCGCGTTCGCCCTCGCCAATCACCACGACGCCTTTCATATCGATATCGCCCAGCGTGCGGCGCATCGCTTCACACGCCGCCTGGTCTACTGCATGACGGTCGCCCTTGCCAACCCAACGACCCGAACTGAGCGCTGCTGCCTCCGTCGCTCGAACAAAATCCATGCCCAGATTCCGATCCATAAATCATCACCTCATGTTAGAGTGTCGTCCTCGACAGGGGCTATTTTCGGCAGGCGCGTGCGGTTTCCTGCTGCACATGATACCCTTCCATTCGTGCGCGCAGAGGTGGGGCGTACCCACCCTTTCGAAGCCCAGTCGTGCGGACTTATACCGATTGGGGATTCAAGTGCTACAAAACCTTCGGGGGTGCGCCCGCTTTTTTCACCCTCACCCCCTGCCCCTCTCCCACCGCGTGGGAGAGGGGAGTCAAGCGCGGGGGCAGTACGGGTCGTTTCCCCTCACTCGCGTCGCGGGAGAGGGGGCAGGGGGTGAGGGTGAGATTACGGAACATTTCCCGACATCTGAAGCCCCAACCGGTAAGTCCCTCCAATGTGAAATCGTTCCTTTTTACCCCCATGCCTGCGCCAAAGTTACCCCCACCCCGCCCCTTCCCGCAAGCGGGGAGGGTCAGGGTGGGGGCGGCGGCTTCGGCAGGCGTCAAGGTAAAAAGACGCGTCGCGCGTTTATTGAACTCCTCTCCTGCCAAAAGATACCTGTTGTGAACTATAGCCTCGAAGACCTGGAACGCGAAGCGCTGCGATGAAGCCAAACGCAGCCGCCCTTTACGAACACGCGCTTCAACTTGTGCAGGAAACATCAATCGAGTGAACTTCTATATGCCATGCGACCTGCCAACGCCCTCTACTACGGCGACAACCTCGAAGTCCTGCGCAAACATATCGGGGACGAGACCATCGACCTCGTGTACCTCGACCCACCCTTTAACAGCAACCGCGACTATAACCTGCTGTTCAAGGAACAATCGGGTGAACCTGCACAGGCGCAAATCAAAGCCTTCACCGACACCAGGCAGTGGAGCGAACACGCCATGCTGTTGGTTTACCTCATCGCAAGCCGAGCCAGCGCGGGTATCGCTTGTATGGCTTCGTACAGTGCACCAGCTTCGTGCTGGGGGTTGAGGTGATGGTGCCGCTCGGCTGGTATGCGCCCACCTATATATTCGTTAAGACGCAGACAGGGCAAGAGGTGGGCATTACGCCGTTGCTTGTGGTGTATGTAGGGGCGATGGCGCGCGGCGGCAACGCCTCGAACAAAGCCGCTTGACGCATCGCTCCGCCCCAGCGCAGCAGCGAGCCGTATCGCTCCCACCCCAATCAGGTATATTCTCGCCTGTGATACCGCTCATTATCGCCAAAAAGCGCGACGGGATGGAGCTGACCCGCGCAGAAATCGAGCAGATCGTGATGGGCTATGTGCGCGGCGATGTGCCCGATTATCAGGCTGCCGCGTGGCTGATGGCGTGCTACCTGAACGGCTTATCCGACGCCGAGACGCTTGCGCTCACGGAAATTATGGCGGCGTCGGGGGAACAGTTAGACCTGTCGGGCATCGACGCGCCTACCCTGGATAAGCACTCCACAGGCGGCGTGGGCGATAAGACGAGCCTCGTGCTAATCCCCCTGCTGGCGGCGGGCGGGATTGCGCTCGCCAAGATGTCAGGGCGCGGACTGGGCTTTACGGGCGGCACGGTGGACAAACTGGAGAGCATCCCGGGCTACCGCACGGAACTCACTGCGCAGGAGATGATTGCGCAGGTGAAGCGCATCGGCTGCTGCCTCACGGGTCAGTCGGCGAGTCTTGCGCCTGCCGATAAACTGCTCTACGCCCTGCGCGACGCCACCGCCACCGTAGAGAGCATTCCCCTCATCGCCGCGAGCATTATGAGCAAGAAACTCGCGGGCGGGGCGCGGCACATTTTGCTGGATGTGAAAGTGGGCGCGGGCGCGTTCATGCCCACGCGCGAACGCGCCGAAACGCTGGCGCGGACGCTGATCCGCATCGGCGAGGGCGCAGGCAGGCGCACCCACGCCGTGCTGACCGACATGAGCCAGCCGCTGGGCTACACAGTGGGCAACGCTTTGGAAGTGCGTGAGGCAATCGAAACCCTTCGCCCCGACGGGCGCGCCCACCCCCGATTCCGCGAGTTGATTCTGCACCTCGCGGCGCAGGCGTTCACGCTCTGCGGGCTAGAGCCTGATTTAGAATCGGGCGCGGCGCGTGCGGAGCGGCTGCTGAAGTCAGGCGACGCGCTGCACAAGTTCCAGCAAATGGTGGAAGCGCAGGGGGGCGACCCGTGCGTGGCGGAGAACCCTGCCCTGCTGCCGCAGGCTCCCCTCGTGGCGGAGATGCCTGCGTTGGAAACAGGCTATGTGGCGCAGGTACACCCTCGTAAGGTTGCGCTTGCATGCCTGCAACTCGGCGCAGGCAGACAGAAAAAAGAGGACACGATTGACCTTGCGGTGGGGGTGGAGGTGCTGAAAGCCGTTGGCGACGCGGCGCAGGCGGGCGAACCCGTGTTTCGCATCCACGCTCGCACGGAAGCCCAACTCCAGCAGGCGCAGGCGACGCTGGCAGGTGCAATCGCTATCTCAGGTGAGCCTGTGCAGCCCGTGGCGGTCGTCCTGTAGCTCATAGCAGTCATGGTTTCAGGTGAATCGTCGGCGGGGATACCGACGATATGTGCCGCTTGACTCCTAAGTTGGTAAGTGCCTCAAAGGTGAAATTGTCCCCTTTGCCTGCTGTTCTCCCCCCACTTGAACGGGGGAGGCGTCGCGGCTGCCTGCGCGTGCGCTCCCTCCCCGCTTGCGGGGAGGGTCGGGGAGGGGGCGGCGGCTTCGGCAAGCGTCAAGGTAAAAAGGGACACTTTAACCTTTGAGGGCTTATTATTGTCGAATAGCAGGAACCAGCCGATACACCTCCACGCCGCGCTCGGCGAACACGAGCTGCATTTGTGCGCGCCGAATCGCGTCATAGTACAACGCGCGCCACGGCTCTGGCTCGCCCTGCGGAGTGAACTGGCGGTTAATCAGCAGGTATGGATAGCCATTTTGGCGCATCCACTGGGCAAGATCGTCGCCGGTGCGCATCGAGTCGTAGGGAATCAGCCGATGATGCCCCGCGTTCCCCCACAGATAGCGACGGTTCAGGTAGTACCCGCGCGTCTCGTCAAGCAAAATTACCCCTGCGTCGGGCTCGGTTTGCTTGTTCAGATACTGAATCGCAGGGTAGATCTGGAGTCGTTGGGTGAGATAGGCGTCGCGGTCGCTTAGAGCCAGTGGCAAAACGGGCAGGTACACCCTGCTCATCAGCCAGAGCGTGAAGCCTGCCTGCAGCAGCAGAATCGCGCCGTAGCCATAGCGCGCCCACGCCGCCGCGCGCGGAATCGCGCTCAGTCCCGCGCCCGCCAGCACGGGCAGGACGAGCAGGAGGTAGCGCACCTGCTGCATCAGGTAGAACCAGCCCACAAGGTTCAACGCGACGAAGCCGAGCAGGTAGCCCATTCCCTGCGCCACGCCTCCTGTGAGCCACACGCTGGGCGTCGCCAGCGCGCCCACCCCCAGTGACGGCAACAAGAACACCCGCTCGCCCACTCGCGCGCCAATCGGGTCGGCGAACGGCGCAGGGTTCGCCGCAAGGTTCCACGGCGCGAGCAACAGCATCGACGGCTCGCGCCCCATGCCGAACTTGAGCTGGTCATTACGGTAAGCGTCCGCCTGCTCCTGACTCCAGTTTTTGCCCCCAAAAATCCCGTAAGCAAACGGGTAGACGGGGTTGCCCGTCCACAGGGCGTTGCGCACATACCATGGACTGCCGATGGCAAGCGCGAGCAGTCCCGCCAGAACCAGCGTGCGGATTGCCCGCGTTTGCTTCTCCCGCCAGAGCCAGAGCAGCCCCGCAAGTCCCCATAGCCCCCACGCAAGCAGCGCGGTGTATTTCGTGGCGAGCGCGAAGCCCATTATCGCGCCCGAAAGCCAGAGCCAGCCTGTGTTGCGTTCCTGAACAGCGTGCGCCAGCGCGAACATCGCCAGCGACACATAAAGCGCGGTGGCTAAATCGGCGTAGGCGCTGAACATCTGCCACAGGAACGCGGGCGCACTCAGCACGAGAACCGCCGCCCACGCGCCTGAACCGCCCTGCCGCTGCGCGAACCCCGCCGCGCCCAACGCCGCCAGAACCCCCATCGCCCAGTGCATCGTTTTCGCCAGCGATTCGCTGCCCCAGCCCAATCCCCAAAGGTAGAGCAAATCCTGCAACGGCGGAAAATAGCTTTGGTGCATAAAGGGAATCTCGTTCATCCCGCCCGCCTGCAGGTAGAGCTTCGGAAACGCAAAATGATAGGCGAGCGCGTCCCACTCGTTGCCGTCAGGGGGTAAGAGACAGAGAGTCAGGCTCAGCAGCGCCAGCAGCCCCGCCGCGAGTATCAGCAACGCTTCTAAGGGGTTCGCAGGGCGTCTGAGCAACACCTTCCAGTTCAGTCGCTCGCCTTTCAGTAGGGCGTACAGCGCGCCCAACGCCAGCAACACAAGCACCAGCGCGCCAATCAACCCGACAGGATTGAGAACGCCCAGCGCCGCGACGCCCGCAACACAGTACGCGAGCAGTCCGAACCCCAACGCGCCGCCAAACGCCAGTCGTTGAGCTAAGTTCGCGGTATAGCGTCCCAGCGCCGCCCCGCCGCGCAGCGCCAGCACCAGAGTCACGATAAAGCCCACAACTACGCCCAGCACGGCGAGTAGTGTACCTGCTAAACACTGACGCTCCAAGACACTCAACTCAATCGCCGCCATCTTCAACCAACTCCCCCGAACCGGCGCGTCATGCACTGCCAACCGACGCCGCAACCGCGCCGCCGCAGGCGGAAACGCCTCATACAACGCCCCCAGCGTGTGCGTGTTCAAGTTATCCTGCACCAACACCACCCGCGTCACCTCAGGATACAACGCGTCTAACACCGTGCGCACCACCGCCGCCCAATCCACCGCCGTCCGCCGCCCCCGTACCCACCGACGCCCCGCCAACGGATACGCACCACAAACACCGTCGCCACCCCCTTGGCGTGTCCATCCACGAACGGACGAATATCTACTGTGGACGCCTGTGCATCCATGAATCCGTCCCCTCATCTCGCGCCTCTAATGGGTACGATGGGAGGCAACCTTATGCGAATCGTCAAGGCGATAATTGGGACTTTGATGAGCGTTTCGCTCACGGCTTGTGAGGTGCAGGATCAGCAGACCGCGCAGACCACCCTCACACCGCGTGAAGTGTACGAGCAACGCGAGCGCAAGGATGTGCTGATTATCGATGTGCGCACGCCCGCTGAATTCGAAGCGGAGCGGATCAAAGAGGCGCAGAACAAACCGCTGGATCAGGTTCAGCAGTGGGTGAAGGAGTTGCCGAAGGACAAGAAGATTATTTTCGTATGCCGCAGCGGCAACCGCAGCGGGCAAGCGCAACGCATCGCGCAGCAAGCGGGCTACAACAACACCTACAACATGCAGGGCGGCATGCTCGCATGGCGACGCGAGGGGCTGCCCATCGTATCAGGCGAATAGGTAATCTCTACATCGATCGCTCAACCCCTCCCCGCGCCCTGAGGGTGGCGCGAGGAGGGGTGGGAGGTGAGTGGGAGGTGCGGAAAGACTTCAGTTGCTGTCCACGCGATAGATATCGAGCCGATCCGTACCAATCGTGCTATGCACGATGAACAGGTACTGCGCCTGCGGGTTGGCGCCGAAGTTGAACAGCACGGTGAGCAAGTCCGCATCGTCTACCACGCCGTCGAGGTTCACATCGACCGCCGCGTTGCTGGAGCCGAACTCGAACAGAATCGCCAGCAAGTCCGCATCGTCTACCACGCCGTCGAGGTTCACATCGCCTTTAGAGGGGTCTGACCCGAACCCGCTAGTGAAGTTGAAGATGTCGAAGGTATACGCCGCAGGCGTGTTGCCGTTGGGCAGAGGTTCGTCGCCCGTGAGCGTGGCGTATGGATTGGTAAAGTCCCAGTTCGCGCCTGAACCGCTGGCGATATAGACGCGGGCGTAGTTCTGACGGTTGTTCGGGTCGCGGCGATTATACACGAGGAAGTTCTGCCCGCCCGCGCGCAGATAGTGGAGGTTTACAGAAACCTGGGTCGTGGGGTCAGGGCTGAAATCGACAATTCGGCAGGAGCGGTCGTTCGCCACGGTGTTCGCGCCTGTGCGCGGCGCGTAGAAAATGCTGTTTGCCAGGCGCAGGTAAATATCGCCTTCAGGCGAGAACGCCAAGTCGCGCATCTCCGTTGTTAACTGTCCGCCCTGGCAGTCGCGCGAGGGCACGCTCAGAATATTCGGCAGCGCAAGCCCCGTGTCGAAGTTGCGACGAAATACGATACCTCGTCCGAACGCCACGACGCCCAGCGACGGCGCGCGGTTCGGATCATTCACATAACCAGGATCCAGCTCGACACTATCAGCGCGTGAGGAGTTGCTCAGGTCGCTGGGCAGCACAACGCCTGTAATATTCCAATCGCTGATTTGCGCACCAGTAGCTGCATCAAATTTGCGAATGCCCGTGCTATCTGCTTGGTTGCTCCCGTCGCCCAGCCCTGTGCCCAGATAGATAAAGCCGTTATGATACACAATCGCGCTCACGCGGCTCTGCGCCGCCTGAGTCAGGGTTATGAGATTCGAATAGCCCCAGCTGTTCACATCCAGCGACAGCACATTCGAGATTTTCAGCACGCCTACTGACGCAGGCTGCGCCGCGGTCGAATAGCCTGCGATATACAGGTTGCTTCCATCATACGCCACATCCGACGCCACGCTACCCAGAACCTGACCGTTGAAATAGCTCGATAAATCCACGCTCTTAATATGCGTAAAGCTCACTTGCGCGGTTGCGCTCATCAGCGCGCCCAGCGCTACAACGCCCAGTAAACCGTAGAATCGCTTCATCGCCATAAGCCTCCTTTCGTAGGTGTATGTCCATTATACCACAGATTTGTATGGTTAATGCAAGGTGGGGGGCTACGGTGCGACGGCATTCCTGCCGTCGCGTGTGAGGATACACAGATGGTGCGACGGCATTCCTGCCGTCGTGCAAGGCAGAGTGCGACAACATTCCTGCCGTCGTGCAAGGCAAGGTGCGACGGCATTCCTGCCGTCGTGCAGGGCAAGGTGCGACGGCATTCCTGCCGGCGTGCAAGGCAGAGTGCGACAACATTCCTGCCGTCGTGCAGGGCAAGGTGCGACGGCATTCCTGCCGTCGTGCAAGGCAAGGTGCGACGGCATTCCTGCCGTCGTGCAAGGCAAGGTGCGACGGCATTCCTGCCGTCGTGCAGGGCAAGGTGCGACGGCAGGAATGCCGTCGCACCAGTTTGTTTTAAGCCGCCAGTTTCTGCAATGCATCGAGCGCGACGCGATTGTTGGGGTCGATCTCCAGCACCTGCTGGTAGTGCGCTTTCGCCTGCTCGGCGTAGCCCAGTTCGTAGTAGGTAATCGCGAGGTTGATATGCGCCTCCACATAGCGCGGGTTGATGCGGATGGCGCTGATGAACTGGTCAACCGCCTCCTCGTCGCGTCCGAGTGCGGTCAGCACGACGCCGAGCCGATTGCGCACATCGGCGTAGTTCGGGCGCGCGTTCAGCACATGACGGAAGCATGCCTCTGCCGTCTGCAGGTCGCCGCGCTGGTACGCCTCATCGCCCCAACGGATATATTCGGCGTAGTTGTCTTCTGCGCTCTGCAGCAGTTTCTCCAGCTCCTGACACATCTGCGAAACCTGCGCTTTCTGATACAATTGCATCGCTCGCTCAAAGTCGACAGGGTTTAGCCCCAATTGCACTACCCACCGCCGAACGGTCTCGATGCCCCTGTCGCGTTGTCCAAGTGCGTACTGGGTCAGCCCTGTGAGGAACCATGCCCGCGCGAAGGAGGGGTTGACCTCGGTCGCTTTCTGGAGCGCGCGCAGGGCGTCCTCGTACTGCCCCTGCTTGTAAGCGGCGTAGCCTGCCTGATACCACCAGTCGGCGTACTGGGGCGCATAGTCGGTCGCCATCGTGAAGTAGGTGTAGGCGCGTTGCCAGTCGCCCTGATTGATGCGCTTGTAGCCGACTTTGGCGTAGGATTCCGCCAGATACGCCTGCGCGAGTTTTTGCACGGTCGGGTCGTCGCTTTCTTTCAATGCGCGTTCAAAGAGCGGAATCGCGTCGCTGTAGCGCTCCGCTTCGTAGTAGACCAGCGCCTCATCATAGGCGGGATTTTTGCCCACGCCCATAAATCGCTGTAGGGATGCCATTGCTTTCGTCCTCCACGAGAAATTATCGGTAATTGGTGGCGAATTTTTATCTGCAAGCAGGGTAGGGATGAAAGAGATTCCTCGCCTTCGGCTCGTTCTGGTGCGACGGCATTCCTGCCGTCGCGTGAAGCCTGTCACTTCACGAGAAAAACGCGATCTCTGGCGGTGCTGAGGCAGCATAGCATACAAAATATAGCACAAACTGCATGAAGTGACAAACTTCACGCGACAGCAGGAATGCCGTCGCACCC
>CALKLF010000003.1 GCA_937992175.1 uncultured Fimbriimonadales bacterium
CTAACCCTCACCCCCTAACCCCCTCTCCCATGGCGTGGGAGCGGGAGAGTCCGACTTGCTTCTCCCACGGCGTGGGAGAGGGGCTGGGGGTGAGGGCAATCATTACCGCACCTCACCTCCTTGCTTCCCTTGAGCAGGGTATGGCGCCCGAGTTCAAAAACCTCGCGTCCTTCACCGATTTCTCCAACCTCACCCTCCTGCCCCCCCTCTCCGTTTACGGAGAGGGAGGGAGCGCCGCCCTGCCCACGCCTTGCTCCCCCTCTCCCACAGCGTGGCAGGGGGGGGCAGGGGGTGAGAGCGCATCCCTAAACGAGCCGAGCGCGTCGACAGGGCTGGGGCAACCTGCGAACGCGCCTGATCGCAGCGCGCAGGCAAGCGCTCTCCCTGTACCGTCCGCCCGTCAGGGAGAGACGCCGCCTGCGCCCGAAACGCCTGCTCTGGGATCTGTCGAGATACCGCCAGTAGAGGGCGGCGCGCCTGAACCCAAACGCCAAGTCCGTTCAGAGCCAGCCCCTTCCGAAAGAAACGCCGCGCCAGCGCACCCTGTTCCGCTGTCCGCACATCACGCCAGCGTCGCAGCACAGGTTGACGCACCCCACGGAACGCGCCCAGAACCCCTCGCCGACCCCAACTGGCGCGTCGCCGAGCAGATGGCGCAGCACATCGAGCGCATGGTCTACGACTGCGAGCGCGAGGCGATTACTGTACGCCTCGACCCACCCGAGCTGGGCGTGATTGAACTGCGCGTGCAGACCACGGGCAACGAGGTACATGCGTGGGTCAACGCCGAGCGCGACCTGACCCGCCAGCTGCTACAACAGGCGCAACAGCACCTGCGCGAACAGCTCGAATCGCGTGGGCTAGAGCTCGCCCATTTCGATGTCGGTGGACAGAGCCATTCCCAATTTGCGCAGGCGCGCCCCCTCCGCACGCCCGCCACGCAGTCGGTTGCTTTTACATACCCCTCAACGGCTACGGACAGCCTCAACTACGACGGACGATGGAGCGTCTGGGTGTGAAGTAACTCAGATGACGGAGGTTGTACGAATGACAATCGGAGCGATACAAACTAGTACAAACACCGCCACCTTCGGCGGTTCACGCGCGACGATGGATACCTATCAGTTCCTGCGGTTGCTCATCGTAGAACTCACTTCTCAGAACCCGATGGATCCGGTGAGAGACCGCGACTTCCTCGCGCAGATGGCGCAGCTGAACACGGCGCAACAGATGGAGCGCATCGGCGGGCTGTTCACCACCTTTCAGGCAGCGGGTCTCATCGGGCGCGAGGTGGAGGCGGTTCTCCCCACTGGCGCGCGCCTGTCGGGCAAGGTGGAAGGCGTCCAGATGAGCGCAGGGCGTGTGTTTCTGACCATTAACGGCGAGGCGATTCCGATGGAGTCGCTGCGCGCGATTCGTTGAGGAGGTGAAATGCGATGTGGCAAGCGATGCTTTCGGGAGTCGCCAGTTTGAAGGCGCACCAGACGAAGATGAATGTGATTGGCAACAATATCGCGAACATCAACACGACGGGTTTCAAGGGCAGTCGCGTGCATTTTCAAGACCTGATGGCGCAGACCTTCCGCGCGGCGAGCCGTCCGAGCAATGTGCTGGGCGGCGTGAACCCGATTCAGGTCGGACTCGGCGTCAAGGTCGGCGCAATCGATGTACAGACCCTGCAGGGCGCGCTGGAGATGACCGGGCGCGCGACCGACCTCGCCATTCAAGGCAACGGCTACTTTATGCTGACCAACGGACGCGATGTGCATTACACACGCGACGGGGCGTTCGGGCTGGACTCGTCGGGCTTTCTGGTGCATCGTGGCACGGGCTGGAAAGTGCTGGGCTGGATGGCGGACGCGGGCGGGCGCATCGATACCAACCAGCCGATTAACGCTGCTTCGGTATTGCAGTTCCCCGTCGGCTCGCAGGCGGCGGTGCGCCAGACCAGCGTCGTGGAATACACGGGCAACCTGAACGCGAATGCTGACCCAACCGCCACCTACTCGGCGACCGTCACGGTGTACGACGCGCTTGGCGGAGCGCACCAGATTACCCTCACCTTCACCAACCGCCAGACGCCCCCTGCAGGCACGCCTCCTGCGGGCGCGGTCAGCTCGTGGGAATGGACTGCTGTCGAAGGCAGCACCCCCGTCGGCGACTTCAGCACGGGCAGCAACACCCGCCTCTACTTCGATAATCAGGGGCGGCTCATCGGCTCTACTACGCAGCAAATCACCATCACGCCCACTAACGGCGCGCAGCCGTTCACGGTGGAGTTAGACCTGAGCCAAGTCACCTCCCTCGCGGCGGAGTCGGTCGTGCAGCCCATCTATCAGGACGGCTTCCCGCCCGGCACGCTGCAGGAGTTCACCATCGGCATCGACGGCACGATTCAGGGCGTGTTCTCTAACGGGCTGTCGCGTCCGATGGGGCGCATCGCTATGAGCCTGTTTGCAAACCCTGCTGGGTTGTTCCGTCTGGGCAACAATATGTGGCGCGTGACGGATAACTCTGGACTGCCCCAGGTTGGCGCGCCGACCACGGGCGGTCTCGGCGAAATCAACGCGGGCTACCTTGAGCAGTCCAATGTCGACCTCGGCGGCGAGTTCGCCGATATGATTGTGACGCAGCGCGGCTTTCAGGCGAACACGCGTATTGTGTCCGTCGTGGACGAGCTGCTCGCGGATGTGGTGAACATGAAGCGGTAGTAGGTGACGGCTCCATCGAGTAGAATTGTGCCGATGGAGCCACGCACGCCTTCCGAAACGGAAGTCATCCTGACGCAGATGATGAATCCCGAACATGCGAACCCTTTGGGGAATGTGCATGGCGGCTGGGTACTGAAACTGATTGACGAAGCGGGCGGAATTGTCGCCTCGCGCCACGCCCGCAACCCTGCCGTGACGGTCGAAATCGACTCCGTGAGTTTTCGCGAACCTGTGCATGTGGGCAACCTGGTGCATGTGCGGGCGCGGATGGTGCGCGCATGGCGCACCTCGATGGAGGTAGAGGCGGTCGTGGAAGCGGAGAACCTGCTCACGGGCGAGCGTCGGATTACCTCACGAGCGTATCTGGTCTATGTCGCGTTGAATCAGGCAGGTCGCCCGACGCCTGTGCCGCCCGTGTTGCCCGAAACTGACGAAGAGCGGCGCAAGTGGGAAGAGGCGGAGCAGCGCCGCGCCGAACGGCTCGCCCGACGCGAGCGTGAAGTACAGGGCTGGTAGCCTACACCCTGTGCGCGCCGCTCTCGTCGCGATGCTTCTTGAGATACTTCATAAATGGCGTGCCGCCCGTGCCGACGCGGGTCGGGTTCTTCGGGTCTTTCGCCTGCTGTTTGTAGATATAGCTCGCGGCGTACTCCAGATGGAGCGCACGGAACCGCTGGATGCCCTCGATGCAGGCGTTGTAGACCTCGCGCAGCGCAGCGTCACCGCTTTGGAGAACTGCCTCGCGCACTGTCGAGCGCGTTTCCACCGCTTCCATAAACCGCCGGTGCGCAGGGGGCATGTAGAGGCGCATCTCCATCAGGTAGGTTTTGAGTGGGTCGTCGGCGTGTTGCACGCCCAGCAATCCGTCCAGCGTCGGGATAATTGAGCTTTGCGCCCCTGTCTCGCCGCGAAACTGTTGCGGCTGTCCGCCGTAGGCGTCCACGCCCTCATAAATCAAACCGTTCGGCAGCGCAGGGTTGTTCTTCCAGCCGTGAATGTAGGGACGCACACGATGATAGTAGATGTACGGGTCGCATGCTTCGGGCATGCGGGCTAATACGGCGTACATCTGCTCCAGCGCGGTGGCGACTTCCCGTAAGGCGGCGGTCAGCGTCGGAATGTCGCTTTGCACCGCGGCGCGCAGGGCGCTCGGAATCTGGCGGATTGCCCGCGCCGCCTTCACCTCGATGTCCACATGAATCAGAATGAACCACTCCTCGTCCAGCCCCGCGAGGAAGTTCTGCAGCAGCACGATGTTGCCCAGCTCGATGGGCGCGTTGGGGTCTAACCGACGCCAGTTGTCCAGCGCGTAGGAGGCGTAGGACAGCACGGGCGATCTGCCTAATTGATTACTGACCTCGTACCAGGGCTGCGCGAGGTTCGTAGGGATGCGTTCGGCAGGCGCGTCGCCGTTCCACACATACCCATGCCCGATATACGAAAGCAGCATCATCGCGCGGCGCAGTTCGCGCTCGGTCTGCAGCCGTTCAATAGTCAGGCGTGGCATGGCGTCCACCACCTGCCGCAGCTTCCGCGCCACGAGCAATTTCGGCAAATCCGCCGCAATCTGTTCCCAAGGGGCGTAATACGGATCTTCCAGGTACGGGAGCGGGTCTTCCGCAGGCAGGAAGCCCCGCTCAGGATGCACGGCGTAATCTTCCAGTCGCAGTTCGTCGGCGTAAGCGGTCTGCATCGTTGCGTCCTCCGTAGGGATTATTGCCGTCGTTGGCAATTCGGTTTAGTGTGGGCTTACGCAGGCGGACGCGCGCTGAGTGGGGGCAGGGTCTGGCGCAGCTGCTTGAGCCAGTGTTCCGCGAGCTGCTTCACGCCCTTTTTCGCCGCTTCCGCGTCGGCGGGCGTCACGGTAATCAACAGTCGTCCACGAATGTAGATTTCGTACTGCTGATCTTTACGTACTTCTTTAAGCATGATTTGTTCTGGCGTGAGTCGCGCGCCGAGGTGCTCGTTCAGTCGCTCTTCAACGATTCGCGCCCGTTCCTCCACGCTCATGTTACCGTATCCCGCGCGCAGGCGCATAATGAACTTGCCGCCGATCGAGATGTCCACATAGTTCTGTGCAAACGCCGCCGCAACCAGCATCGCTCCCACTAAGCATAAGAGTCTCTTCATCGGAAATCCTCCAACAAAGTATACCTAAACGGTTGCTTGTGAAACATGCATGGCAAGCGAGGACAGAATCGCCACCGTACCTGCAGCCCTCGGCGCAGCCGAGGGCAACTCACCATTTCTCCATATGCAGAGAGGTTCGCACACAGGAGCGTGCGAACCTCCAGCGCGACTACGGCCCATGCCAGGCGCTACTCATCGACGCCCAGAATCTGGGTGTAGACCACCTGATGCGGGTGTACGGCGACCACCCCCCGTGCGCCCAGCTCGGACGAGCCGGAGGTGCGAATGAAGCAGATGCCAGGCAGGTTCACCAAATCATCCGAGCGGCGCAACTCTTCAATCACCTGCTGAGCCTCGTCGCGCGAGTTGATGGGGCAATCGATCTCTTGCCCATTCGTCAAGCCAATCAGCAAAGTTACGCGTGCCATAGCAGACCTCCTGGTGTGAGGTTCGACGAACGCTGCACCTTTCCTGCTCGATGCGTTGAGAATGAGTAGCTCGGCGTGCGCGGCGAGCGTGATTACTCAGCGTCTTCTGTCATTGGACGCGAGCGACAGCCCTTCTTGAGGCGTGTTTTCCAGCGCCCGCATACGCCGCCACATCGAGAGATTCCGCCACTTAATCTGGGGATACGGTCTTGCATCCAGTTGTTCCCGAATCTGGCTGGCTTGGCGGAGCAGCGCTTTCGCCTCGCCGTAGCGTCCCTGAGAGAAACGCACGCGCGCCAGCACTTCGAGTGTGCGAGCAACGCCATAGAGGTTTCCGTAGCTCCGGCGGATCTCCAGAGCGCGATTCAGATACGCCTCCGCCTCGTCGAGGCGTCCCTCATGCCATGCGAGCCAGCCAAGGTTATGTAGAGTCCGAGACCGATGGGGCAGATTCATATAAGTGGGTTCGATCACCTGCCAGGCTTCGTTCAGGCACGCTTGCGCGCTGATGCCGAGCGCTTGCGCCAGCCGCCACGGATGTTCTGCCTCACGCGCCAGCAGTTCGATTTCCGCAAGGCGGTTCAGCGTCCAGCACAGCCAGCGTGGCTGGTCGCGCTCCCGCCAAAATTCCAGCGCAGGCGCATGATAAGCGAAGGCTTTATCATAGTCGCCGCGCACAGCGTGGATATCACCAAGGCAGTTTTTGATTGCATAGACAGAGGGCGAAAGCGGCTCCATGTCTGCCTCCAGCCAGTGCAGCGTCTTGCTCGCGTAGTCGAGCGCTTTGTCATACGCGCCTAACTCCAGGTACACGCGACTCAGCTCCCGCCACGCGTCCTTGTCGCGAGTACCGTGCCGATCTGCGGCTTCGTACAACTCCCGGCTCCGCAGGAACCTGCCGCGCTGGTACTGCCCATACGCGGCGACATAGTAATACCAGCCTCGGACCTCGCTCGACATCCGATGAAGAGGGTAGCGCCGCTCCAAATCGCGCAGGATTTGTTCCGCTTGATTCAGGTTGCCTATGACCGCTTCACTCTCGGCTAAGTTAGCTGCTTGCTTGAGGATCTCCTCGCGATCGCGGCGATTCTCCGACATAGTTAAAGCTTTCATATAGTAGGAGTGTGCCCGTTCCGCATCGCCGCGATTGTGCCAGTAGCGTCCCAGCACCGCAGCGCTCTCGTCTGATGACTCGAGAATCTCGACGAACTGGCTTGCCTGCTCGTTCATGCCTGAGCTGACCATGCTCAGCAGCAGCGACTTTGCGATGGCGACGCACTGTTCCAACGACAAGACATCCGACCGACTCACATAGTGGACGCCCCAGTCGAGCAACATCGCAGGCGGTCGATTGCCGCATACCTGGTCCAGCATTTGGAACATTTCCGCGATGGCGGTGGTGTCGCCCTGCTCGCTCAGGTACTCCAGCACCCGCTGTAAGGTGTATCGCTCTGCAAAGCACCATGCGCGAGGCGTCTTGTCGGGTTGATTTGTCCAGTTTTCAAGCTGGAGTTGCTGGCGATAGTAAGCGTGCAGGCGCTGCATCACCACTACCTGTTGCGTCTCCTTGAGTGGGGGAATGACCGGGCGCATCTGAGGGCGAATGCGATAGCACGTGCGTGTCGACTCCCGAGTCGTTTGCAGGAAACCCTGATCTTGAAGTTTCGCGAGCAGCGGCTCGATAGCATGCGCATCGATATGCGCTGCCGCCGCCGCAGCGACGGCGTCAAAAGTATCAGGAAACGCCAGCAGCGACCGCAAAATACGCCGCTCCTCTTCACGAAGCATGTGATAGAGACGATGCCGCTGCGCCTCAGGTTTCAGGGGACCGCTCGGTAACAATCCGAACCAGACACGATACTGCGAGTAGAACTGCGTCCACGAGTAGTGGCGCAGGTACAGCCCCGCGTCAACGAGGTTGCCTGGATGCCCGCCCAAGTCGGCGCAGACACGCGCGACCTCCGCGACGTTGCTCGGGCTAAGCTGGAGACGATTGCCCACCTGACTGAGAAAAATCGCAACGCTTGGATTGTGACGGAGCTGCTCCAGTAGATTGCTCCGCAGCGTGGGCGGCGGCGCAGGCAGCAGTGCCAGCGGCAGCGTCTCTTCCCCAGGAATATTCAACGGCTCCTGAGAGGTCGCTAAAACCTTGAGTTCGGGCGCGGCGCCAATCAACTGCTGTAGCACGCGGGCGCCCTCTGGCAGCAGCCCCGAAAAATCATCCAGCACGAGTAGAACGCCCCGTTCAAAGATATACGGGGCAAGCTGTCTCCACACTGCTGCCTCAGGGAAGGGGGTGTTCAGCGCGTGGAACACAGCGGGTAGGATCTGGTCCGCTGTTTGAAGCAGGGTAAGGTTCACATAGATGCAGTGCATCCCCGCCTGTTTCGCACGCTTGAGACACTCACAAGCAAGGTGCGTCTTCCCTATCCCTGAAACGCCTGTGAGTGTGAGCAGGGGGGCGTTCGGTTGACTCAGCCAGCGCTGGAGTTGTTGTAGCTCCGCTTCCCGCCCAACGCACGCATCCAGATAGCTCGGTGTTTGCGCGTCCGCGCGGCTCTGCCGCAGCGATTGACGCGCCTGCTCAATCACGCCTCGATAGCGGCGTAAATCGACGCCGCTATGCCCTTCATGCTGCATGACCTATCTGCCTCCCAACAGCAAACAAGACCTCGGTTCCCACTCCGCCGAAGCTCACGGGAGCGCGTCCGCATCAACGCCTGTTTGATGGCATATTTGCTGAGGTTTCCTTAATATACCCCAACCATAGCAAACAATTCAACAGGGGATAATCGGGAGCATTTGAATTTCGTTCAGGTACAATCCCCATACGAGGCGTCTAGGCATGCGATTTCAGACCATCATTGAACCGTTCAAAATCAAGGCGGTGGAGCCTATCCGCCTCACCACGCAGGCGGAGCGCGAGGCGATTTTAGAACGCGCCCATTACAACCTGTTCCTCGTGCGTTCGGACGAGGTAATGATCGACCTGCTCACCGATTCGGGCACGGCGGCGATGAGCAGCGAGCAGTGGGCGGGCGTGATGCGCGGCGACGAATCCTACGCAGGCAGCCGCAGCTACTACTTTTTTGAGGAGACCGTGCGCGACATCTTTCGCTTCAAGCATGTTATCCCCGTGCATCAGGGGCGCGCGGCGGAGCGGATTCTGTTCGCGCTGCTCTGCAAACCCGGCAGCGTGATTCCGAACAACACGCACTTCGACACGACTCGCGCGAACATCGAGTATCGAGGCGGGCGCGCCGTCGACCTGCCCTGCGCCGAACTGCGCGACACGACCGCACCGCATCCCTTCAAGGGCAATATGGATGTCGACACGCTGGAGCGACTCATCGAGGAGGTAGGCAGCAAGAATATCCCCCTCGTGATGCTGACCATCACGAACAACTCTGGCGGCGGGCAGCCCGTCTCGATGGCGAACATCCGCGCCGTGAGCGCCGTGTGCCGAAAGTATGGCGTCCCCTTCTACATCGACGCTTGCCGCTTCGCCGAGAACGCCTACTTCATCAAGCTGCGCGAACCTGGCTACGCTGATAAAACCCCGCTGGAAATCGCCCGCGAGATGTTCTCCTACGCCGACGGCTGCACCATGTCCGCCAAAAAAGACGGACTGGCGAACATTGGCGGCTTCCTCTGCACAAACGACGACACCCTCGCGCAGCAGGAGAAGGAGCTGCTGATTCTCACGGAAGGCTTCCCGACCTACGGGGGGCTGGCAGGACGCGACTTAGAGGCGATTGCAATCGGACTGCGCGAGGCGCTGGATGAGCATTATCTGGAATACCGAATCGCCTCCACACGCTATTTAGGCGAACATATCGCGCGCGAGGGCGTGCCGATTGTCCAGCCGCCGGGCGTACACGCCATCTACATCGACGCGGGCAAGATGCTCCCCCACATCCCGCCGTTGCAGTATCCGGGGCAATCGCTGGCAGTGGAACTCTATCGGCTGGGGGGCGTGCGCAGCTGCGAAATCGGCTCGGTGATGTTCGCAGGACACGACCCCGACACAGGCGAAGAGATTCCCGCGTTGCGCGAGCTGGTGCGCCTCGCCGTCCCCCGCCGCGTCTACACGCAGAGCCATGTCGACTATGTGGTGGAGGTGATTCTGGAAGCCTACCGCCGCCGCGAACAGCTGCAGGGCTACCGCATCATCTGGCAGACGCCGTTCCTGCGGCACTTCAGCTGCCATTTTGAGCCGCTAAAAAGATAGTTTCCTCAACATTTGTCCCCTAAAAAGGGCAGTGAGATTCTTCGCTCCGCTCGGAATGACAACAAGTTTTCGGCGACCACGCTTTGTCATTCCGAGCGGAGCGAGGAATCTCTTTTTGACGGCTTGTTGCCTTTGAGGCACTCACCCGCGAACTTATAGCCACAATAGGGTACACTAATAGAGTATGATTATGGTTCTGCGAGTCATAAAGTTGAACCTTGTGTGAGGAAGGTTTTGTTCTCATCTCATCTGTCTTGAGGAGGAGCAGAACATCCACGCGCAGAATCAAGGTAACTGTTCGAGCGCGGGACGAAATCGTAGGAGCCTTTCTTCGCGAGAAACTGCGGGAAATCCTAGAAATAGAGATTGTAGAGCCTTACCTGCCAAATATCGAGGCATGCATCGCCGACAGTGATACACTGACTCCTGCTGAGCGTCGTGTGCTACGAGCTTTCCTTGCCCATGATCGCATCGCTGATGTGGCAAAGCACCTCTTCATAACTACCGAAACCGTTAAAAAGCACCTGCAGCATATCTATGCGAAGCTGGGCGTGAAGAGCCTCCACCGAGCTATCTTGTGTGCAATCGAGCTGGGGTTGCTGCGAGCTGATGAGTAGCAATTACTCCAAAGTGGAATTCTCATTTTTCTTCTTTTTCGTGATGGCGTCTGATAATCACCTGGGTATAATAAGGTACTCGCGGAGGTGCACCATGAAATTTCTGAAGCAAAGGGTGTGTTTAATTTGTTTGATGGCTTGCCTGGGGGTATCTTCCTCGATCGCGTTGGCGAGCCGCGACAGCGTCGAACTTGATGCGCATATCGCGACCTATTTCAAGCTGCTTGAGTCTAGAGATACGACTCTACTGGACTACTATGAGCAGCTTGCGTCGAAGAGCTTCACTTGCCAGTGGCGCGATGAACGCCTCTACAACCGCGAAGAATGGGCGGCAATCCTGAAGGCTTATTTGAACGACGATACTACCACCTTGAAGTATGAATATCGGGTGGTTTCAAAGCTACAGAAAGGCTCTGACACGGTTGTAATCCGCCTCGTGGCGACGGAAGTGCGTCGCTGGCAGGATCGAGAAGGGTTTTTCGGTCCTGCAGGACACGTCTTGGAATACCGAGAGTGTTTCGATATCGATTTTGTGTTTGTCAATTACAGGGGGAGCTGGATGCTGGATCAGCTAGCGCTTTACGGTCTGGAGAAGCGTTTAGCTGAGCAACCCCGTTAAAATCGCATCGTGTTTCTTCTGAAGGAGGACGACCATGCGACTCATTAGGCTTTTGCTACTGAGTGTGCTTGGGTTTGCTGCCATGCCAGTCGGTTGGACTCAGGATGGATGCCAACTCTGGGATGAGGATATTGGACCGATTATTCTCGGCGGGAACGATGACGGCTCGGTGGGGCCGATTCAACTCCCCTTTCCTGTGCCGGTTTATGGGAACACTTACACTCAGTTCTGGATTAACAACAATGGCAATGTGACCTTTACCGGCCCCCTGTCGGCGTACACGGCGTTCGCCTTTCCCAACAATTGGGGCATTGTGATTATTGCGCCCTTCTTTGCCGATGTGGATACTCGCCCCGCCGCGAGCGGCAAGGTTCATTATAAAATGACCAGTGAATATGTTGTTGTCACATGGAACAATGTCGGCTACTTCAACCAGCGTACAGACAAGCGTAATCGTTTCCAGTTGATTATCACTCGGGACGGGTACGCAGGTTTCTCTTATGCAAACATGGAGTGGACGACGGGCGACGCGAGCGGCGGTTCTGGTGGCTTTGGCGGTTCGCCTGCGCGCGCCGGGTTCGACGCGGGCGATGGGGTGAACGCGCTGGTGTTCTGGGAGGGCAATACGCAAGCGTCGTTACAGCAGCTGCGCTGCCGAACACGCTGGTTTAACCTGCGTACAGGTTTGCCTGCGGAAGACCGCGATCCACCCGATACCCTGATTACCGAGGGGCCTAATCAGGGTGCGCTGGTCTGCCGTGAGCCGGTGCGCTTCAGCTGGACGGGCGTGGACGACGCGACCCCTCCCCGGGATCTCTACTTCCGCTGGCGATTGGACGGCGGCGAATGGAGCGAGTGGTCGCGCGCCACCAGCGTAGACCTGACTGGGCTGAGCGATGGAGAACATACTTTCTGAAGTGCAGGCACGCGACCTCGCCAATAGGGTCGATGAAACCCCTGCAACGCGCACCTTCCGCTTCCGCAATGATCCGAATCCACCGCAAATTAGCAATGTGCGCGTCGATGTGCAAGTGGACCGCGTCGTCATCCAGTGGACGACCGATGAGCCGAGCACCAGTCAGGTAGAGTACCGCCTGCAAGGCGCGAGCAGCTGGCAGCGCACCAACTTGGATACAAACTTGGTCACGGAGCACACGGTTACGATTACGGGGCTACAGGGTCATCAGACCTATGAGTATCGTGTGTTGTCGCGAGATGGGTGCGGCAACGAGGCGGTTTCGGGGATTGGAACATTCATTGTGCGCGCGGCGGATCTGCAGCCGACGGTACTTCAAGTGCCGCAAGAGATCTGGAACGATAGCCAGTTTGACATCACCTGGCAGATTACGAACGCAGGTACGCTGGCGGCGTCGAACTGGGTGGATCGGCTCTACTTCTCGCGCGATGATCGGGTGGATGGTTCCGATCGGGTCATTGGCGGCTTCACCTTCACGGGCACACTGGAGCCGGGGCAATCGATTACTCGTACACAGGTGGTCTCTATTCCAGGCGCGTGGATTAGCCCTGAAGGAACCTACTACATCATCCTTGTGACGGACGCGACGAATCAGGTTAACGAGGGCGTGCGTGAGGACAACAACACGCTGGCGCGTGCGCTCACAGCGCGCCTGATCCCGCTTCCCGACTTGACTGTTCCCACACTGAACGCGCCGCCGACTGCCTTCTTCGGTCAAACGATTGAGGTGCGCTGGCAGGTGCAGAATGTGGGGCAAGGGGCGACCACAGGCACTTGGTATGACCGCGTGTTGCTTGCCAACGACGCGGCAGGACAGTCGGTAGTGACGCAGCTGTCGCGTCCGAACGAGAGCGCGTTAGGTGCAGGTGAAGGGTACCAGTCTGTAGCCAATCTGACGCTGCCGCGCGGCTTGGTGGGACGCTACTACCTGATTGCGGAAGCCGACTCGTCGCGCAGTGTGTTGGAAGAGAATGAGACGAACAACCGCAGTGTGGCGGTTCCGATTGATATTGCTGTGCCGCCGCTGCCAGATTTGGTAGTGCCTCAGGTGGTTGCGCCTGCGCAAAGCTACGCGGGGCAGCAGGTTCGGGTGCGCTGGCGCGTGGAGAATCGGGGTAGCCGCGACATTCCTGCCAACGAACGCGCCTGGTACGACGCGCTGTATCTCTCCACCGATACGACTTTGGACAATCGCGACCGATTTGTGGGTTCGCGCTACTTTGCAGGAAACCTGCAGCCTGGCGAGGGGTATACCGTTGCCGACTTCCCGATTACTATCCCGCGCGACTTGCCTGCAGGCGATTACTACCTGATTGTGCTGACCGATTCGACCAACCGTGTGTACGAGTTTGCCAACGAAGTGAACAATGTGGGCGTTTCCGCGACGCCGATCCAAGTGCTGGCGGTTCCGCCGAACACGATTGACCTGATAGTAGAGGAGGTGGAGGCGTCCCCGACGGGCGAGGCAGGGGGCAACATCTCGGTGCGCTGGCGTGTGGTGAACGACGGTGCGGATCCTGCGACTGCGCCGTGGAGCGACGCGGTCTATCTCTCTGATAGCCCCACCTTTAACCGCAATCGTGCCACGCGATTGGCGACCTTCACCTACCCGAACGATTTGCCTGCGGGCGAGACCTACGAGCATACCGAGATTGTCCGCCTGCCTGACTGTCTCCATGCGGGGCAATATTACATCTTCGTCGTGACTGATGACGGCAACCGCGTGGTGGAGTACAACCCACCCGCCGACGCCGAGGCGAATAATGTAAGTCAAGGTTCGGCGATTACGACGCAGCGGCGCTCGGCAGACCTGCAAGTGACTAACCTGAACGCGCCGTCCCAGGCGGTGAGCGGGTCGCAGATTACGATCAGCTGGCGCGTAGAAAACCGAGGCAATCGGAAGACGCCCGTCTCTTCGTGGACCGACCGTGTGCTGCTGACGCGCTCTGACAGGAGTGTGGTCAGCACGCTGGGCGACTTTCCGCGTACGGGCGTGTTAGAGCCGGGTGCAAAGTATGACCGCACGGTGCAGGTGGCGCTGCCGAGCAATGTCGCAGGCTCGTTCCGTATCGTCGTGGTGACGGATGCAAACAATCAGGTGGTGGAGTGCAACGCCGAGAATAACAATTCTGCTTTCTCGTCGATTCAGCTGACTTATGGGCCGCTGCCGAACTTAGTGCCCAGCGAGGTGAACCTGAATGTCTCGTCGGTGCAGGTGTTGCAGCCTGTTCAGGTGAGCTGGCGTGTGTCCAACACGGGTCAGGCGAACGCGGCGGGCTGGACCGACGCGGTTTACCTCTCGCGCACCCCGAGCATCAGTGGGGCGATTTTCCTAATGCGTGTTCCTGCGCCGCGCGCGCTGGCGCCGGGCGAGTCGTATCAGCAGACGGCGACCGTTTCAATCCCCATCGTGTCGCCTGGCGAATACTATGTGATTGTGATGGCGGACGACACGAGGCGCGTGTTCGAAGGCGATAATGAAAACGATAACTTCGCGCAGGTCTTCCCGTTGCAGGTGGGGCTGCCCGCCGTGGATGTGACGGTGGAAGGGGTGGATGCGCCTGCAGAAGCCACCGCAGGCTTGACCGCAGAGATTGTGTGGACGGTGCGCAATGCGGGTGCGGACGCCACCTATCGCGCGTGGGGCGATGTAGTGATTCTGTCGCGCGACCTGATTCTGGACCCAAGCGACCCGGTTGTTGGCTCCTATCGGCACACCAACCCGTTGGCAGCGGGCGAGTCGCGCACGGTACGGTTCAACATTCGCGTGCCAGGGCATCTAACGGGTCCCTACTATGTCTTTGTGGTGACGGATTACGGCAACGAGTTGTCGGAGACGGATGAGACAAACAATCGCGGCGTCGACACACAATCGATGGTGATTACGGTTGCGCCGCCTGCGGATCTGGTGGTGGAGAGCGTTTCTGCACCCGCTTCTGGCTCGCCCGGCACGCCGATGGCGATTCAGTGGACGGTGCGGAACGCAGGCGCGAACGCCGCCGTCGGTGAATGGTACGACTCGGTCTACCTCTCCACTGACGCCCAGTGGGATCTCAACGACACGCTGATAGGGCGATTTGAGCGCTCTGGTCGCTTGGAGCCTGGGACATCCTACACAGGGCAACTCAACGAGCCGCTGCCCGGCGTGCTCCCTGGCAGATACTACATTATTGTCCGCACGGACGCGCGCAACACTATCCGCGAGACGGATGACACGAACAATACTGGGGTGGCGGGTCCTGCGACGCTGGATGTGATTGAACTGCAGTTGGGCATGCCGTTTTCCAACACGCTGACGCCGACTATTCGCAACCACTTCTACAAAGTGAATGTGCCTGCGGGGCAGACGCTGCTGTGGACGGTAGATAGCCAGTTGGAGACGGTGGAGACGGAGCTGTTTGTGCGCTACAATGCGATGGCGCAGCGCAGCCTGTATGACTACCGCAACGAGCGTCCGTTCGGCGCGGATCAAGAGGCGGTAGTACCGCGCTCGGAGGCAGGCTACTACTATGGTCTGGTGTACGGCGTGGATGTGCCGCAGAATAGCCCTTATCAGATCAAGGTGGAGGCGTTGCCGTTCGGCATTCGCGCCGTGACGCCGAACATCGTGGGGAACGCGGGCTTCGCCACCCTGCGCATTCAAGGTGCGCAGTTTGAGGATATAGAGGGCGTCTTCCTTGTGCTTCCTGACGGTCAGCGTAAGAATGCTGTAGTAGCAGTCCCGATCTCCCCCAGTGAGATTCGGGCGCTGTTCAACATGCGTGGTCAGACGCCGGGCGTCTATACCCTCGGCGTGCAGAAGCAGTCGGGTGAAGAGGCGGTTCTCGAAAATGCGATTCAAGTTGTCAATTCTCTCGAGAATGAGCCGCCCTTGAGTGTACAAATTAGTGGCCCTGATGGGGTACGCCCCTTTTCAAACGCTCTCTACTACATCACAGTCTACAACGGCGGAAATAACGATGCAATTAGTGTACCCGTCGTTATCCGTGTGCCGGCTGGCACTGCATGGAACATTCCTGAACTGCGCCCGCCAGGACCAGATGCAAGTGATTTACCAGCGGATTATGAACCAGGCAATGGCTGGAAGTACATTGTGGCATTGATACCTGTTGTACCAGCACAAGCCAGCTTCACTTTTCGCCTCAATCTCGTTGCACCTAGAAGGGGACAAATCTCCGTACAAGCAATTGTCCTGGGCTCATTTGTTCCGATTCCCGATACCGGTGTTGGCTTTAGCCTGCCTGGCTGCTGGGGATCAATCATTAGCGCTTTAGAGGGCTGTGTGACCGCCATACCTGCTATAGGAGGCGCTGTAAGCGGTTGCGGAATATCGTTTACTAAGTGGAATGTGAACAAGGTTCTTGACAGCCTCCAAATTGCCTTGAGAGCGAAAGAGCGTGGTGAAAAGGATCTGTTCGGATTCGTATGGGATTATGTGACGGGCCTCATCGACGTGCTGGAGGAATGTGCTAATGTTGCAATAGGGCGTCTCTCGATCGTTTCAGGGGTTCTCGATTGTCTGGTCGGTATTTACCAGGCTTACGACGAGTGTACCGACGACGATCAGAAAGAGACCCCTGTGCGTCCCCCTGCTGATCCGAACGAGAAGCAGTCGCCTGAAGGAGCAGGTGAGCAGCGGTTTGTGCCAGGGCGCGAAGCGATTCCTTACACGGTGCTGTTCGAGAATATGCCCGACGCCACCGCCTATGCGCGTCAGGTGACCATCACTGACCAGCTCGATTCTGATCTTGACTGGCGCACTTTTGAGGTAGATACCATCTCCTTCCGCGGCGGTCGCTACACGGTGCAGGCGCCGCCGGGCAGCCGCTTCTTCCAGACCGAGATCCAGATGAGCGAAGACGACGGCGGGCTGCGCGTGCAGATTCTGGCGGGCGTCGACCTGAGCACGGGCGTGGTGAGCTTCCGCCTGACGGCGATTGACCCACAGACAGGCGAGCCGCCCACCAGCCCGCTGCTGGGTATCCTGCCGCCCAACAACGAGCAGCATGAAGGCGAGGGCTTCGTGACCTTCCGCGTGAAACCGAAGCGCAACACGCCCACTGGCACGCTCATCACCAACAGCGCGACCATCGTGTTCGACGAGGAACAGCCCATCACCACTAATGAGGTGTTCAACACCATCGATGCGCTGCCGCCAACGACCGCGATGCAACCGCTGTCGGAGCGCACGAACCGTATTGCGTTCCCGCTGCGCTGGGGCGGCGAGGACGATGCGGGCGGCTCGGGTCTGCGCGACTACACGGTCTGGGTTTCCGTTGATGGACAACCCTACCAGGTCTGGCTGGGCAATACACAGCAGACTCAGGCAGTGTTCGATGTGCAGCTGGGGAGCCACACCTATGCGTTCTATGTGATGGCGACTGACCACGCCGGCAACATGACTCCTGCTCCTAATCAGCCGCAAGCGGTCATCCGCGCGACGCCAGGCGACGCGAACGGCGATAATTGCGTGGACGACGCCGACCTGCTGCAGGTGCTGTCCAACTTCGGGCTTCAGGGGCAGAACCTGCCGGCGGACTTCAACGAGGATGGGCGCATCGACGACGCGGATCTAATCATCGTGCTGATGAACTTCGGCGCAGGATGCTAAAACAAGAGGGTTTCTCCCAGTTAGCTGGGGGAAACCCTGATTCACGCATAGATCACTCCTTCCGCCGCACGCTCCCACCCTCTTTCGGGCTGGCGTCAATCTCGTTTGTGAAGGTCGTTCGCCCTACACGCTTCTCCTTGTAGAACTTGCCAATCACCACCACCCTGTCGTCCTCGCTAATCGAGAGGTGTCCATAGGAAAAGACCGTAATTTGCTTCCCACCGCTGTCCAGTTTGAAAGTGGTGTAGGCGTTGCCGACGCGCGAGGTCTTCTTTTTCAGGTCGTCCACCTCGCCCTCGACTTCCACCAGTTTACGGTGGAACTTGTCTGGCTCTTTCAAAAGCGCGGCGACGGTGGTCTTAATCGGCGCTGGTTTGGGCTTCTGCTGCGCGACGAGACCGCTCCAGACGAGCGCAAATCCCACAATGACCCAAAAAACTCGCATTGTTGTACCTCCGCTCAAGAGTTCGTCTCTTGATGCAGCGATTCCTGCCGGTCGGCAGGGATGCATGCCGTCCCGCCGACCGGCTGGCGCGATCACTTATCCACTGCGATCTGCACGCGCTTGCGCAGGTTCGCCTGTGCGGCTGCTAATCGCGCAATCGGCACGCGGAACGGCGAGCAGCTCACATAATCCAGCCCCACCTCGTGGCAGAACTCAATCGAGGCAGGGTCGCCGCCGTGCTCGCCGCAGATGCCCACCTTCAAATCGGGGCGCACCGCCCGCCCAAGGTCAAACGCCATCCGAATCAGCTTGCCCACGCCGTCGCGGTCCAGCGTGACGAACGGGTTCTCCGGCAGGATTTTATGCTCCACATAGTAGGCGAGGAACTTGCCCTCGGCGTCGTCGCGGCTGAAGCCGAAGGTGGTCTGCGTGAGGTCGTTCGTGCCGAAGGAGAAGAACTGCGCGTACTGGGCGATCTCGTCGGCGGTCAGCGCAGCGCGCGGGATTTCGATCATCGTGCCGAACTTGTAGTCCACGCGCACGCCCTCGCGCTCCATCACCTCTTTGGCGACGCGCTCCAGATGCTCGCGGGCGAGTTTCAGCTCGTTCACATGCCCCACCAGCGGGATCATAATCTCCACATGGGGGTCGTAGCCGCGTCGCGCCGCCTCCGCCGCCGCTTCCAGAATCGCCGCCACCTGCATCTCCACGATTTCGGGGTACAACAGCGACAGGCGCACGCCGCGCAGCCCCAACATCGGGTTCGCCTCGTGCAGCTCCTCTACGCGCTGCAACAGGCGGCGTTTCTCGGCAAGCTCGGACGAGTCGGGCGCGGTCAGCTCCAGCTGCGCCACTTCACGAATCAGGTCTTCGTAGCGGGGCAGGAACTCGTGCAGCGGCGGGTCGATGAGCCGAATCGTCACGGGCAACCCGCGCATCACCTCAAAGATTTCAAAGAAGTCCTGTTGCTGAAAAGGCAGTAATCGGCTCAGCGCTTCACGCCGCTCCTTTTCAGTTTTGGCGAGGATCATCTCCTGCATGATGGGCAGGCGTTGCTCACCGAAGAACATATGCTCGGTACGTGCCAGTCCGATGCCCTCCGCGCCGAACTCGAGGGCTTTGGCAGCGTCGTGGGGGTTATCGGCGTTGGCACGCACGCGCAGGCGGCGGAAATCGTCTGCCCACTTCAGCAGGGTATGCAGCTCGGCGGTGAGTTCAGGCTCTTCGGTAGGCACTGCGCCCTTGTACACCTTGCCCGTGCTACCGTCGATACTGATAAAGTCGCTCTCGCGCACGGTAATCGTCTCGCCGTTCAGGCTCACGGTGAACAGGTTTTCGTGTTCGTCCACGCTGATTGCCTCGCAGCCCGCCACGCACGGAATGCCGAAACCGCGCGCGACCACAGCGGCGTGGCTGGTCATCCCCCCCCTCGCCGTCAGAATACCTTTCGACGCCAGCATCCCGCCCACATCATCGGGGTTGGTTTCGGGGCGCACGAGGATCACGGGTTCGTGCTTGCCCAGCTCCATCGCGCGTTTGGAGTCGAACACGGCTCGCCCGCTTGCTGCGCCGGGCGATGCACCCAGCCCCTGCGCCAGCAGCGGGTACTCGCCCGTCGCCAATGCGCGCTCGTCCAGATGGGGGTGCAGCAGCTGGTCTAAGTGGCTTGGCTGTACGCGCAGAATTGCCTCGTCGCGCCCAATCAGCCCTTCCTGCGCCATGTCGACGGCGATTTTCACAGCGGCGCGCCCCGTGCGCTTACCTACGCGACACTGCAGCATCCACAGTCGCCCCCGCTCCACCGTGAACTCCAGATCCATCATGTCGCGATAGTGGCGCTCCAGTCGCTCGGCGATCTCGAGAAACTGCTGATACACTTCGGGCATGCGTTCGTGCAGCGCGCTCAGGGGCAGCGGGGTGCGCACGCCTGCTACCACATCCTCACCCTGCGCATTTGGCAAGAACTCGCCGTACAGCTCGCGCTCACCTGTGGCGGGGTCGCGCGTGAACGCCACGCCCGTGCCCGAATCGTCGCCCATGTTGCCGAATACCATCGCCTGCACATTGCACGCCGTGCCCAAATCGTGTGGAATCTTTTCGCGCTCGCGGTAAATCACGGCGCGCTCGTTATTCCACGAACGGAACACCGCCTCAATCGCCATCTCCAGCTGCTGGAAGGGGTCTTGGGGGAACTCTTTGCCCTGATCGCGCACGAGCTGTTTGAACTCCTTCACTAACTCCTTGAGTGCGTCGGCGGGCACTTCGGTATCCTGCTTGACGCCCAGCCGATGCTTCAACGCCTCGAACCGCTCCTCGAACAGCCGCTTGGGGATGTCCATCACCACATCGCTGAACATCATCACGAAGCGGCGATAGGCGTCATATACAAAACGGGGGTTTTTCGTGAGCTTCACCATGCCCGCGGCGGTTGCGTCGTTCAGTCCGAGGTTCAAAATCGTGTCCATCATGCCAGGCATAGAGAACTTCGCCCCAGAACGCACGGAGACCAGCAGCGGGTTATTCGGGTCGCCGAACTTTTTGCCCACGCGCCCCTCCACGATTTGCATTTTCTCGCGCACTTCCTGCATCAAGCCGTCGGGCAGACGCAGGCGCTTCATATAGCCGCGGCACACATCGGTGGTAATCGTAAATCCGGGCGGCACAGGGAGTCCGATATTGGTCATCTCGGCGAGGTTTGCGCCTTTGCCGCCAAGCAAATCGCGCATGTCCGCGCTGCCTTCCTCAAAAAGATACACTCGCTTCATATCTGCCTCCTGTTGTATTCGTGCGCGACGGCGGCGTCGGGGGTTCGCCCGCATCGTTGGGGGTAGCCCTGTATATTATGGCATATTGAGTGTCTTGGAACCGTCGGCTGAGGGAGTGAATAAGTCCCTCAAAAGGTGAAGACGCCTTAATCTTTGGGGCACTTATGGGGTTTGGACAATAAACTGACCACAACCCACTCGGCTGAAGCTGTTCTTGTGCAAACGAAACCCCGCCTTCGCGAGGTTTAGCCCGTGCAGGCGGGCTTCGTTTGCATAGGAACGACTTTAGTCGAATGAGCATTCTGTAGGATTGCCCGTAATGGGGCACGGTAGGGGCACGCCCCGTGCGCGCCCTGCAGCAGCCCGTGCCACACGGCGTCCGCACCGAACTAATGTTAGATGTATATCTCCCCTCGAGTCTCCCTTTCGGCAGAATCCAGATAAGCGACGCCCGCGATTACCGCAAACTCTCCCTCTCGCCGTGCCTTTGGTACGAACGCTCTGCGCCCTAAGCTCTGATCGGCGTCACAGACCCGCTAAATAGCGCAGCGACTCGCGCGTCATCGTCTCAGGATCAGGGGAGTAGTCAAACGGCTCCAGCGACGCCCAGCCCTGATAGCCGACCTCGCGCAGCGCGTTCAGAATCGGCGCAAAGTCGGTCTCGCCATAGCCCGGCGCACGCAGGTTCGAATCGTTCAGGTGCACATGCGCGACAAACGGCGCGTACTGGCGTATGAGCGCGGGCACATCGTCGGTTTCCGCCAGCGCGCTTTTCACATCGAGCATCGTGCGCAGGTTCGGATGGCTTGCCTGCTTCACCAGCGCGACTGCCTCGCCCAGCCGTTGCACGACATTCGTTTCGGGCAACGGCTCCAGCAGTAGCAGAATCCCCTCCTGCTCGCATACGCGCAGGGCGGGTTGCAGCGTCTCCAGCCAGAGCTGCGCTGCCTCGTCGGGCGTGAGGGGCGGGATTGCCTCGCGCTGTTTCGGGGAGCCGAACACCATCACCCTGCCGCCAACCTCCGCGCAGAATTGTGCCAGCTCCGTCAGATACGCCGCCGTCGCCTGACGCACCACAGGGTCGGGATGAGTTGCGTGCATGCCTGGGGGCGACCAGAGCAGCATGTGCAGCCCGACGATTTGCAAGCCATATTGCTCGGCAGTCGCGCGAATCGCGGCGCGCGCGTCCGCGTCCAGCTGCTCCACCCGCTCCGCGAAGGTGAAGGGGGCTAACTCCACGCCCTCATAGCCCGCGTCGGAGAGTAGCGCACAGGCGTCCGCCCAGCGCATGTGCCTCAGCACCTCATTACACAGGGCGTACCGAACCAACTCGCCTCACTCCTCGTCATGTGTCAGCGGCGCGCGCTCCACCCCATACTTGACCATCAACTTCTCAAAGTCGCGCGGACTCATGAGCTTGATGTTGATGTCGGGGCGCAGGGCGCGCAGCAGCGCGATTTTGCGACGCTTGCGCCGATTGATGTTCGCACGACGCACGGTCAACTCCACATAGAGGTCATAGTCGGGCAGATAGAAGTCGGGGGTGAAGCACTCTTTGGGGTTGCCGTCGTCGTCCGTGCGTAGCACGAAAGTGTGAGGCTCATACTCCCAGCGAATCCGGTAATAATCCAGCAGGCGTGCGAACGCCTCCTCGCTGGGATGCACAAACGAGACCGTCGCCTTGCGACTCCGCACTCTGGTTTATGCCTCCGCTGCCCGTATTATACACAATCTGCGTTAAGAGTGTGTTAACCCCGCGCTTTTTCCTCGTGCAGGGTATACTTTCGTTAGGTGAATCTGATGAACACGATGCGTTTCTGGGCGTTGACGGTTGGGGTCGTCAGTCTTCTGCTGCTGCAGCCGACGGCGCAGCAAGCAAAACCGCAAAATGCACAACAGGTGTTGAACCGTATGACGCAGGCGATGGGCGTCGCGCAAGCCGCCAAAATCCGCACGATTCAAATAGCGGGCGTGATGCAATACCCAGCGCAGGGCATCCAGGCACGCTATGAGATGCTCTACAAAGCGCCGAACAAGATTCTCGTCAAGACGACCATTCAGGGCGTTGGCGAAGTGTTACAAGGCTATGACGGTAAGGTGGGCTGGGCTAAGGATCCAATAATGGGACTGCGTGAGCTGAAGGGCGCGGAGCTGGAGCAGATGCGTCAGAGCGCGGAGAGCGGTCCGCAGAACGACATTCGCAAAATCCTCCGCAATCCGAAACTGACAGGGCAAGAAAAAGTGGGCAACCGCAACGCTTATGTCATCTCGGCGCAATCCCGTCTAGGCAGCCCAATTAAGGTCTACATCGATAGTCAGCGCTACCTCCCACTACGCATAGATATGCAGGCTGCTACCCCGCAAGGTAACCTCAATATCGCTATCTTTTTCGAGGACTACCGCAAGGTGGAGGGGATTATGTACGCCTTCACGACCCGACAATCCGCAGCAGGCGTTGAAACGGTCACGAAAATAGAGCGCGTGCGCCACGACGCGCCCATCAACGACTCGGTCTTCCGCAAGCCGAAGAACTGAGATGCTGCTCGTTGAGAACCTGAGCAAGTCGTTCAAGGGCTTTCGCGCGGTGGACGGCGTGAGCTTTCGCGTGGAGCCAGGCGAGATTGTCGGGCTGCTGGGACCCAATGGCGCAGGCAAAACGACCACCCTGCGCTGCATCACGGGCATTCTGAAGCCCGACGCGGGACGCATCCAGATCGGTGAGTACGACCTGGCGACGCAGGAACAGCAGGCGAAACGGCTGCTGGCGTTTATTCCCGAACTGCCGAACCCCTACGAACTGCTCACCGTGCGCGAGCATATGAAACTCGTCGCGATGTGCTACGACACACTTCCTCTGTACGAACAACGCGCCGACGAACTGCTCCAGCGCTATGAACTCGCCGACAAAGCGAACGCGCTCGCGGGCACGCTCTCCAAAGGCATGAAACAGAAACTGGCGGTGGTGTGCGCCCTTGTGCATGACGCGAAGGTGTTCCTGTGCGACGAGCCGCTGATGGGCATCGATCCGCGCGGGCAATACACCTTCAAAGCGGAACTGCAACGGCTACGCGACGAGGGCTGCGCGATTCTGGTCAG
This sequence comes from uncultured Fimbriimonadales bacterium, assembly GCA_937992175.1. Classification (GTDB taxonomy): domain Bacteria; phylum Armatimonadota; class Fimbriimonadia; order Fimbriimonadales; family GBS-DC; genus GBS-DC. Next base: position 23,630 of record CALKLF010000003.1, read on the forward strand.
CACCCACCAGCTCGACACTGCCGAACGGCTCTGCGACCGCGTGATTATCATGCACAAGGGACGGCTGCTCACTGAGGGCACGCTTATCGAACTGCAACAGCGCGCCCAGATGGATGGCAGCACCCTCGAAGAGGTGTTCCTGCGCCTGACGGAAGAGTCCGAGCAGGCAGTCGCGGTAGAGACGGTTTAATGGAAGGCATGCACCCCAACGCGCCGCTGGATTTCGACGCCGACACGATGCGTCAGATGGGCTACCGCGTGGTGGACGCGCTGGTCGACTACTGGCAGAGCCTGCACGAGCGTCCGCTGGGCAAACGCCCATCGCGTGAGGCGTTAGAGCCGCTTCTTAGCGAACCGACGCCGCAGCTATCACAGCCGTTCGAGGCGGTGCTGGACGAGTTCCTGCAGAAGGTGCTGCCGAACATCGTCAAGGTAGACCATCCGCGCTACTTCGCGTTCGTGCCCGCGCCGAACGAGTATGTGGGCGTGCTGGCGGACTTCCTCTCGGCAGGAATGAACATCTTCGTGGGCACATGGATGGTGGGCGCGGGGGCGACGCAAGTGGAGCGCGTGGTCATTCGCTGGCTGTGCAACTGGTTCGGCATGCCAGAGAGCGCAGGTGGGCTGTTCGTGAGCGGCGGCTCGGTGGCGAACCTGGTGTGCCTTGCGGCGGCGCGGCAGCGGTATCCCGAAGCGCTCGCGCGCGGCAGGGTCTATTATTCCGACCAGACGCACTCCTGCGTGGCGCGGGCGTGGCGCATTCTCGGCTTGCGCGAGCAGCAGCTCTGTGTGCTGCCCTGCGACGAGAACTTTCAGATCCCTCTCGGCGCACTCACAGAGCAGATTCGGCGCGACCGCGAGGCGGGCTGGCTGCCGTTCTGCGTCGTTGCCAACGCGGGCACAACCAACACGGGCGCAGTAGACCCCCTGAACGCCTTAGCCGACCTGTGCACGGCGGAGGGGTTGTGGCTGCACGCCGACGGCGCATACGGCGCAGCCGCCGTCCTCACCGAGGAGGGCAGGCGGCGACTTGATGGCATCCACCGCCTCGATTCGCTCGCCGTAGACCCCCACAAGTGGCTCTATCAACCGATGATGGCGGGCTGCGCCATCGTGCGCGAGTTCGAGCAGCTGCGCGTGGCGTTCCGAATCCTGCCCCCCTACTTGCAGGACAAGGAGCGTGGCGCGGTGGGCGTGGATTTATGCGATTATGGCGTCGAACTCTCACGCAACTTCCGCGCCCTCAAGTTCTGGATGTCGCTCAAGACGCACGGCGTCGAAGCGTTTCGGCAGGCGATGGAGTGGAATCTGCACCTGACGCGCGTCGCGGAGCAGGCGATTCGCGAACTGCCTCACTGGCGCGTCGTCTCGCCCGCGACGATGGGAATTGTGGCGTTCCGCTATGAGCCGCCCGAACTCAACGCGGAGCAGGCAGACGCGCTCAACCGCGCGCTGGTGGACACGATGCTCCACGACGGCTTCGCGCTGGTCAGCTCGACGGTCTTACGGGGGCGCGTCGCACTACGCATGTGTACGCTGAACCCCCGCGCGACCGAAGCCGATGTGCGCGAAACCGTGCGACGCCTGAACGAGTTCGCCCTGACGATGGCTACCCCCGCGGCGAGATGACCACATAGCGGTTCGGCTCCTCGCCCTCGCTGTAGGTCATCACTTCGGGGTCGTCCTTCAACGCCTGATGCACAATCCGCCGCTCGTGAGGGGGCATCGGGGGCAGCACCGCTTCCTCCCCGCGCAGCTTGACCTCGTTCGCTATCGCAATCACCTGATTGCGCAGTCGCTCCGTGCGACGGCGTCGCCAGCCCGCGCCGTCCAGCACCACGCGCACATGGGGATCAATCACGCGCGGCACGATATTGTTCAACAGGAACTGCAGCCGATCCAGCACCTCGCCGTTTTTGCCGACCAGAATGTTCGCATCGCGTCCGACCAGCTCCACCTCCACATAGCGTCCGTGAGAGTGGCGCAACGCTGCCTGCACTTGAAGGGGCAGGCGTTTGATGAAGTGGTCAATATAGTCCGCGACTTTCCGCGCGACCTGCGGGGTCACGACATAGGGTTGCTCCTCTTCGATGAGCGTTGCGCGCACGCGGGGGGGATCCTCCTCCAGCACTTCGAACTCCACATGGGCGTTGCGCCCGACTCCCAACATGCCTAACGCCCGGCTCTTCGCCTCCTCTATGGTATTGCCAGTGGCTTCAACCGATGTCATCGTCTCCACTTCCTCCTGCTTAATTTTCGCTTTGAGCGTTTCTTGGGCGGCTGGTAGCCCATCGGCTTGGGCTTCTCCACCACGCCGTTGCGCGGCGCATGCGACTCGGAATCGTCGATCGGGGTTAGCTCCGGCGCAGGCGTGCGCATATAAAGCTTGTAGTGTACCGTATAAAACACATTCGTCAACAGCCAGTAGAGAATGAACGCGGCAGGGAACCGAAACTGCCACGAGAACACCAGCAGCATCAGCGTCGTGAAAATCGCCATCGTTTTCTGCATCTGCGCCTGCGACGGATCGGTAATCGTCAGGCGGCTCGTGATATACATACTGGCGGCGTAGAGCAGCACCAGCGGCGCATCGAACTGCCCTAAGTGCGCCCCCACAATCCCAGGAAACCGCGCCGCCATGTCGGGGTTAATCCACAGGAAATGCCCTGCGCGGAACTGCACCTGATACACCAGAAACGCATTATAGACCAGGATCAGGAACGGGATGGGTAGCAACGCATATAGACACCCTCCCATCGGGTTCACGCCGTACTTTTTGTAGAGCGCCATCTGCCGCTGCATCAGTTCCTGACCTGTATATTTCTGTTGCAGCTCCAGCAGTTTCGGCTGCAGCTGCATCATCTTGCGCATACTGGCGAACTGGCGGTTGACCAGAGGAACCTGTATCAGGCGGATGACCGCTGCGATGAAAATGACTCCGAGAATGAACCGCGCGTCGCCCGCGAAGCGGAACAGCCCCATGATCGCGTCGAGGGCGCGATAGCTCGGCAATTGCCCCATCTCCTCGTCGATTTTGCGCGACACCTGCTCCAGCAAGGGCAGTCCCTGCTCCTTGTAGACCTTCGTATTGGGGTACAACTCTTCCAGCTGGCGCAGGCGGTTGTACGCCTCACGGGGGTTTTGCTTATCTTCGTAAAAGATTTTGGCTTCGAGCAAGATGCCCAGCGCACCGTACTCCGCGCCGCGATAGCGGTTCGCCAGCTCCTGAGCGCGGCGCGAAGCTTCCACATAATCTTTCTCCGCACGCAGCTTTTCGATCTCGGCGATTATCTGGTCAGGGGGCTTGTCCGACACAGGCGGACGCGAAAAGTAGCTCCAGCCCATAATCATAATGAGCCAGATAATCATCGAGATTACCAGTGTCTGCGTAAACAGTTTACGCTGATCGATAGGGTCCTGTTGCGCCATGATAGTTGCCTCGCTTCAAATCTGATGTGGCATCGACATTCCTGTCCGTGCGCTCCTCGTTCCTGACAAGGGTACACAGATCTGCCTGCGTCGCACGGACAGGAATGTCCGTGCTACTTAGGTCAGGCACAGGGTCATACCCGCCCTCGGCAAAGGGGTGGCAGCGCAGAATCCGCCTCAACCCCAGCCATAGCCCCCGCAGCGCGCCGTAGCGTCGAATCGCCTCCAGCGTGTAGTGCGAGCAGGTCGGATAGTATCGACAGGTAGGCGGCGTGAGGCGCGAAAACCACTGATAGACACAGATTGCGCCGATAAGCGCACGGGCGGCGAGAGAGGGTTGAGCTTCCTCGCTGCGCTCGGAATGACAGAGGGGCTGAGGGCGAGCTTCCTCGCTGCGCTCGGAATGACAACTCTGACCTGCCTCAAAGTCCTTGTCATTCCGAGCGCAGCGAGGAAGCTCAATCGCGTTGTATACTCGTTGTCTCATGCTTCGCCCCCTGTTTGCATGCCCGCTTGCGTCAGGGCGCGCGTCATCTCGCGCTGAATCTGCTCAATCGGCGCGGTCGCTGCTGCAGAACGCGCCACGCACACTACATCGTAGCCTCTCGGCAACTGTTCCCACAGTCCACGCGCCGCCGCCCGCAGCCGCCGCTTCACGCGATTGCGCTGCACATGCGTCCCGAATCGCCGCCCGACCACGAATCCGAACCGTGTCGGCGCGTCGTCGCCTCGCGCATGCACATACATCGTGAACGATTCCATACTGACCCGTCGCCCCTGCTGATAAACCCGTTCGAATTCGCGCTTTTTTCGCAGTCGCCCCGCGCGCGGCAGCATCTCAGTCGACGGTCAGTCGCCAGCGCCCCTTCAGACGGCGACGCTTCAGCACGTTCCGCCCGTCCTTGGTGCGCATCCGACGCCGAAAACCGTGTACCTTATGCCGATGACGATTATTGGGTTGATAGGTTCGCTTCATACCTGAACGCCTCCAACGCCCCTGATTGTACCCTATCGTGAGAGGAAATTACGCGCCCCCCGTCGAATCAACACTACTTGGTGAAGGAGGTCATCTTATGCTCAGGTCACGCTGGTTTCTGGGATTGTTCTTAGCGGCAGGCGTTCTTGTTTCAGCGGTGGCGCAGTCGCCCGACGCGCTGCAGACACAGGCCGTGTTGGCTCAGCAGATCCAACGCGAGTTCCCCGGCGTTTTAGTCTACACCGAAGGCGACCAGGTGCGCCGTGTTTGGGGCAAGCCGTTTGGCTATGGCAGTTCGGCAATCGATTCGGCGCAGGCGTTCGTGAACCGCTACGCCGAACTGTTCGCGCCCGGCTCGAGCCAGCTGGTACTCAACGGCGTGCAGGATGTGATGCGCGGCAAGTTCACGGCGGTCTACTTCCAGCAGCAGGTGGACGGGATCCCCGTGGACAAGGGCGAGCTGACCCTGTTAGTGCGCGAGGTCGAGGGGCATCCGCTGGTACTGGCGAGCAACGCCGTGCGTTATGTGAACCCTGTTTCCACCACGCCGAATCTCTCGGCTGACGAGGCGGTGCAGATTACCGAGAAACTCCGCCCTGATTTGCACGCCGACAGCAAGCCAGAACTCGTGATTTACCCACATGAGGAGCATACCTACCTCGCGTGGGCGTTTTCGGTAGATAAGCATTCACTGGAGAATCCCGAACGGTATCGCGTGTTCGTGGACGCGCACACGGGCGCACTGCTGGAGTGGCGCTCGGAAGTCTATTACGCCGACATCACGGGGCAGGTGCGCGGCTATGTCACTCCCGGACTGCGTCCCGACAGCACGGCGAACCCGCCTGTGCTGCGCGAAATCCCGAAACTGCGCGTGAGTGTGGTCGGGGGCAACAGCATCTTCAGCGCGATTGATGGGCGATTCACGCTACCCCATAGCGGGGTCGGGAGCGCAACGGTACGTGCGGAGCCGATTGGTCCCGCCGTGCGTGTAAACGACCAGGCGGGCAACACGCTCGTGCTGGAGCAGACGGTGAACCCACCCGCGTCTGTGAACTTCCTGTTCAACGCGACGCCCACCGAGTCCAACACGGCGCAACTGAACGGGCTGATTCACACCCAGCTCGTGTACGACTTTGTGAAATCCATCAACCCCAACTACCCCGGCGTGGACATCCAGATTCCATGTAATGTGAACATCAACAATACCTGCAACGCCTATTACAGCAACCGCACGATTAACTTCTATCGGGCGGGCGGCGGCTGTGTGAATACCTGTTATTCGACAGTGGTGTACCACGAATACGGGCACTTCATTATCGCGATGGGGCACCCGAACGCCAGCGGCGACTACCACGAGGGCATCGCCGATGTGACGGCGGCGTTTTTGACAGTAGATCCCTGCCTCGCGGTCGAGTTTCGTGGGGTGGGCACAGGCTGCCTGCGCAACAGCGTGAATGACCGCCTGTATCCCTGTTCGGGTGGGGTGCATTTCTGCGGGCAGGTGATTAGCGGCGCGTTCTGGCAGACATGGCTGGAAATGCGCAATCGCTACGCGAGCAATCCGCAGTTCGCCCTCGATCGGGTGCGCGAGTGGTATCTGAACAGTATCCTGATACGCCCGACGGGCATCTCGCCGCAGATTACCATCGATGTGCTGACCCTGGACGACAACGACGGCGACATCTACAACGGCACGCCGCACTATGTGCAGATTGCGACAGGCTTCGCGCGGCACAACCTCCCCGCGCCGCAGCTGGATTGGGTGCGCATCGAGCCCCTCGTGCTACCTGATGCGATTGTTGCGCCGCCGATCCCGAGCAGTTTTGCCCTGCCCCTGATGCGATTCGGCGTGCGCGTCAGCGACCTCTCGGGGCAGCGCGATATGAACGCCATGTTTCTGCACTATCGCGTGAACCGGGGCGCATGGCAGACCGTGCGCATGAATCGTGTGGGTAGCAACGGCGCGTTCACGGCAATCCCTGTGCCCCCGTGCGGCAGCAGCTTCGAGTATTACATTGAGGCGCGCGACGCGCAGGGGCGTCCCACCTTCTACCCGCGCGGTGGCGCGAACAGCCCGCTCAGCACGTTGGCGACGCTGCGCCTTGAGACCGTCTTCGAAGACACTTCCGAAACGAATCTGGGCTGGAGCGTGCAGAACGACCCGTCGCTTACGGCGGGTGCGTGGGTACGCGATGTTCCGCGCGGTACAAGCCAGAACGGGCGTCCTGCCAACCCTGGCAGCGACTCGCCTGACCCTGGCGCCCGCTGCTACTTCACTGGGCAGGGCAGCGTGGGCGGCTCAGTCGGCGAAGCGGATGTGGACGGCGGTCCCACTTACCTCATCTCGCCCGTGATTGACCTCGCCGGGACGGATGCGATTATCGAATACTACCGCTGGTTCTACAACGGTACGGTGCTGAACGATACCTTCTGGGTAGAGGTCTCCAATGACAACGGCGCAACCTGGACGCGCGTGGAGACCGTCGCGTTCACCGGCAGCGAGAACCAGTGGGTGCGCCGCAGCTTCCGCGTTGGCGACTATGTGACGCCCACCGCGCAGGTGCGTGTGCGATTCGGAACCAGCGACAACCCGAACGATTCCGTCGTGGAAGCGGGCGTGGATCACTTTGTGGTGCAGCGGATTGTGTGTCCGTGAAACAGGCGCAGGAGATTCCTCGCCTTCGGCTCGGAATACGGGTTCACTCTCTCGAAAACGACGCCGTCATTCCGAGCGGAGCGAGGAATCTCCGCTGTTCGCCGTCGCGTTCCCGCTGGAGGCTCGCCCGACGGCTTGTTCTTTTGTCGCTTGCTTGATTGCCCACTCTGCTGCCTCGCGTAGCATGGGGTCTTCGTGGCGCAGGAACGGCTCGATGAGGGGGCGTAGTGCAGGATCGCGTTTATTGCCCGCTATAATCAGTGCGTTGCGTATCAGCCCGCGCCATTTTGCCCGCTTAATCGCGCTGCCGCGGAATCGCTCCGCGAAATCGGCTTCGCGCATTTGCAGGATCTCAGCGAGTTTCGGCAGGGAGCGGGGCTGCAGACGCGGTTCCCGCGTTGGCTGCGCCCGCATGGGCTGATGAACGCGCGGGCGGTTGAACGGGCACACCTCCTGACAGATATCGCACCCGAAGAGCCATTCGCCCATCGGCTCACGATGTTCCACAGGGATTGCCTCGCGCAGCTCGATGGTGAGATAACTGATACACTTGCGCGCGTCGAGCCGATACGGCGCAATCAGTGCGCCCGTCGGGCAAGCGTCCAGGCACAGTCGACAGGTTCCACAGCCCCCCTGCGCGGGTGAGTCGTACTCCAGTTCCATGGTAAGCAGCAACACGCCGATAAAAAAATAGGAGCCACGCTGCGTGTTGATAAGGCAAGTGTTTTTTCCATACCAGCCCAAGCCCGCCAGCATCGCCAGATCGCGTTCCAGCACGGGCGCAGAATCGACGCAGATACGCCCCTGCGCTTCCGGCTCCAGCGCCTGAATCGCGCAGAGCAGCGTCTCCAGCTTTTCACGAATCACTGCGTGATAGTCGTCCCCCAGCGCGTAGCGGGCGATTCGATAGTCAGTTGGGGGCAGCTCGGCGGGCGCATAGTTCAAGCCGACCACGATTGCGCTACGGGCATTCGGCAGGATCGCTGCAGGATTGATACGCAAACCTGCAGTGCGTTCCAGGTAGTCCATCACGCCTGCATAGCCCTGCGCTAGCCAGAGCAGAAATGATTCGGCATGGGGCGGCGATTGCACGGGCGCAACCCCCACCAGGTCGAAGCCTAACGCGCGGGCGTATTGCTTGATCCACTTGGTCACATCGCGTGGCACGGGCGTCCCCGCCCGTGCAGCAGCTTGAAAACTTGTGCTTGAGCGAGACACTCAAGCGCCAGAGCTATGCCTCCCACAAAAACGGTTGCTCGTCGGTCAGCACACGCGCCTTGCTAATCACCTCGCGCAAGTAGGGCGGAATGCCAAACATGCCGTAGTGCGTGCTGGGATCGTAATACCGCAAGCCCTGCACGCCGCGCTGCTCAATGCGCCGCGCAATCTCCTCGCGCGGAATCGCGAGCGGGTCGTGCCGCTTCGACGCCAGAATGAAACCCCACGGCAACATAAACGACGCCACGAAGCACCAGTACGGACGCACGATAGGGAATACCTCTTGCAGGGTGCGTGCAATGCAGCCATACAGATACGGGTAGAGCGGGTCGCCTGCGCCCGACTGCACGGTCAACACTCCATCATCGGTCAGCGCGTCGTAAATCATCTGGTAGAACTCACGCGTGAACAGGTATTGCGACGGTCCCGCCTCCAGTGGGTCGGTCAGGTCGGACACAATCACATCGAAGTGGTTGCGATACTGCGGGATGAATTTCCGAGCGTCGTCGAAGATGACGGTCGAGCGTGGGTCCTGAAACGCGCCCTGATGCCATTCGGGGAGCCACTCCTCGCAGGTGCGCACGAGTTCCTCGTCGATGTCTACCATCACCGCCTCCTGCACCGTGTTGTGGCGCAGGGCTTCACGCAGGGTCGCTCCCTCGCCGCCGCCTGCCACCAGCACCCGCCGCGGGTGCGGATGGGTGAACATGCCTGGCTGCACCATCGGCTCATGGAACATGTACTCATCCAGCAACGCCGACTGGATTTTTTTATCTAAAAACAACGCCTTGCCATAGCCTTCCAGCTCCACGACCCACGCATCCTGGAACTTCGTGCGGGTCATGTGCATTACATGCTTGACGCGGTAGGTATACATCACCGCGTCGGTGTGAGTTTCTGAGAGTATCAGACCGCCGCATACATGGTGTGCCGCTGCCATTAGGTTCGCCTCCGTCTAAGTTACACGCGCGGTAAGTATACCCTCTGTTGCCCGATTCCGCGCATAAACGGACTGCTCTATGGCGTAAGCAGGAGTAGTGATTTGTCTTGAGTATAATTCCCTTGCTATGGCGTTTGGGCTAAGTCCCTCAAGTGTGAAAACATCTTGTTTTGGCGCGACGACATTCCTGTCGTCGCTTGCGGTGTGGCGCTTCAGGGAGAAGACGCTATCTGCGGTGTTGCGGATTCGGCGTGATGCCCACGATATAGCACAAACCGCACGAAGAGACAAACTTCAGAGTGCGACGACATTCCTGTCGTCGTGCTACTCCCGGATCCTTGCCTCTGGCGACGACAGGAATGGCGACGACAAGAATGTCGCCGCACCCAGTGCGCTGCGCGCGTTTGGGGACGAACTAACCTGCGAGGTGAAAATCTACCGAAATAAGATTCCTCGCTTCGCTCGGAATGACAAGGTGTCGGCGCCAGAAAAACGCCTGTCATTCCGAGCGAAGCGAGGAATCTCTGGCTTTGGGTATGTCTAATTCGCAAAATGCTTGTGGAATGGCTCGAGTTTAACTTCGTTCGCAACGCACTGCTGGCGATGGCGCTGCTGGCGGCGGTCTATCCGTTGCTGGGGGTGTTCGTGGTAGGGCAGCGTGTGGCGTATTTCAGCGACGCGGTAGCGCACTCGGCTTTTATTGGGGCGGCTGTTGCGGGGCTGCTGGGCTGGCAGCTGAGCGACGCGCTGCTGCTGACTGCGCCGCTGTTTGCGCTGCTGGTGGCGTGGTTTCAGGCGCGCACGCGCCTGCCCACCGACACGCTGCTGGTGGTCGCGATTACGGGGGTGTCGGCGCTGGGCATCGCGCTGATTAGCCTGACCGAGACGCCGCTGGCGCTGGGCGCGCTGCTGTTTGGCGATGTGCTGGCGATTGAGCGGAGCGACCTGTTTCGGCTGTTCGGGGTGGACTGTATCGCGCTGGCGATGCTGCTGGGATTGGCGCGCCCGCTGCTACGAATCGGGTTCCATCGGGAGTTGGCGCAGGCGCAGGGCGTACCCGTGCGCATGGTGGAGATGCTGTTTCTGGTGGGGCTGTCGCTGGCGGTGGCAGTAGGCGTGCGCACGGTGGGCATCTTGCCCATCAGCGCGCTGCTGGTGTTGCCCGCGGCGTCGGCGCGCGCCCTGTGTCAGAGTTTTCGCGCGATGCTGGGCGTGAGCGCGCTGCTGGGCTTCGTGAGCCTGACGGTCGGGTTCCTCGTTGCTTTGTGGCAGCCGATACCGCCCGGCGCGGCGGTGGCGCTGGGCGCCGCCGCGCTGTTTGTGGGAATCGCGTTGCTCAAGCCTATGGAAGGAGTCGCCGTCTGATGCGCTGGCTGCCTGCCGTGCTGTGGGTTGCGATGCTGTTGCTGATTTTCTACTTCTCCTCGCAGGCGGGCAGCCCGGAGAACTCGGCAGGCTGGATCAAGGGGTTCCTGCGCTGGTTTGCGCCCGTGCTCGCCGACCGCCTTACCGAAGAGCAGCTGATTTTGTTGAACTATCTCTTCCGTAAGACAGGGCACGGAACAGGCTATTTTCTGCTGACGCTGCTGGGCTACTGGGCGTTTCGGAGCAGTTTCGGGCTGGAGTACGCTCTTGCCCTGCGCTGGGCTATAATGACCAGCCTGATCCGCGCCATCCTCGACGAGACACATCAGGCGTTTGTGCCCGGACGCACGGGGACGCCCGTCGATGTAATGATTGACGCGGTGGGAATAGCGCTCGCAGCGTGGCTGATTCGCCGTCGCTCAAGTCGTCAGTCGCCGTAGCGCCTCGCGATAGCGCGCCACCGTCTGCGCCACGATTTCTTCGGGCAGTTCAGGCGCGGGTGGCTGCTTATTCCAGCCGATCGATTCTAAATAGTCGCGCACGAACTGCTTGTCGAAGCTGGGCTGGGGCTTGCCCGGCTCGTAGAGCGCGGCATCCCAGAATCGCGAGGAGTCAGGCGTGAGCGCCTCGTCAATCAGTATGATTTGTCCGTCAGCGTCCCTGCCGAACTCGAACTTGGTGTCGGCGAGGAGAATCCCGCGTGTGCGGGCGTAGGCGTGCGCTTCTTTATAAAGGCGCAGCGTGTAATCGCGCAGCGTCTGAGCCGTTTCCGCTCCTACCAACGCGCACGCCTGCCCGAAGCTGATGTTCTCATCGTGTCCTGTGTGTGCCTTAGTGGCGGGCGTGAATATCGGTTCGGGCAATTCTGCCGATTCAACAAGGCGCGGGGGCAGCGCGACACCGTACAGGTGGACGGGCGCGTCGGCGGTCTCGCCTCCTGCGGCGCGATACTCTTTCCACAGCGATCCCGCGATGTAGCCCCGCGCCACGCACTCAATCGGAAACGGCTGGGCGCGCCTGACCAGCATGCTGCGTCCCTCCAGATGCTCGCGATAGGCGTCTGGCTCGGACACGCCCGCCCGCTGCAGCGCAGTACAAATGTCCGCCCACTCCGCACTGATAAGGTGGTGCGGCATCCAGTTCTCGAACTTGTGGAGCCAGAATACGCTGAGCTGCGTCAACACGCATCCTTTGTCGGGTATCGGCGTGGGCAAGATCACATCGAACGCCGAGAGTCTGTCGGTAGCGACCATCAGCAGGCAGTCGCCAAGGTCGTAAGTGTCGCGCACTTTGCCCCGCGCGTGCAGGGTCAGGGGCAGATTGGTCTCAAACAGTGTCATTCCTTGAGCGACACTGCTGCTTTCTGTCAGTTCTGGACAGGGTTCACGCTCACGCGGCGGCGGTGGCGCGGTCCTTCGAACTGCACATAGCCGTCCACCAGCGCGAACAGCGTGTCGTCGCTGCCGCGCCCGACATTGCGCCCGGGATGGAACTTCGTGCCGCGCTGGCGCACGATTACATTCCCCGCACGCACGAACTCGCCGCCGTATGCCTTCACGCCCAGAAACTTGGGATTGCTGTCCCGACCGTTCCGTGTGCTGCCGACGCCTTTTTTACTTGCCATCGTAATTGCCTCCTCCAGTCGCTTGAGCGTCCCGCTCAAGCACAAGTTTCAAGCTGATACACGGGCGGGGACGCCCATGCTACATCGTGGCTTGAGCGTCCCGCTCAAGCGCACGCTTCCAAGCCACTGCACGGGCGGGGATGCCCATGCCAGGAGATTTGATTATACCCTACTTTGCCGTCTGATTGTTTCCGCCGAAGAGGATACGATAGTAGCAATAGACAATCAGCGCGGTGAAAAAAGTCCACGCGCTCAGCATAAAGATCCAGCCTTGCCAGCTCATTCGATCACCTCCGCGCGTTGCATACTCTTACGCACATTCCACGCATACCAGATAAGCGCGATCTGCAGAATGAACACGAAGATGACAAACCCGCGCACTATCCAGATATGCCATCCGACCTGTAAGCCCGCCGCCTCAATCGGGCGTGTGAACAACTCGCCTGCTCGGAACGGCGCAATTACATTCTCCCAGTACCAGAAGCCCAGAATCGTCGCTAGGATAATCGGCGTGACGTACTTGGCGCAGTAGTAGAAGAAGCGCGGCACGCGCAGCATCGCACCCTCGTGCATTTCCTTCCAGATTTTGTCCGAGCCGAAAATCCACATCAGAATCACTACTTCAATCAGCGCCATCAGCGGCGGTCCGAAAGTGCCCGACCAGAAGTCGTACACATCGATGCCGCCCTTAATCCAGATGGCGAACTGCACGCCAATCAGCCAGAAAATCGCGAGCGCGGCGACGGCGCGTTGGCGCGTCAAGCCGAACTCGTCCTCCAGAAACGCGATAATCGGCTGGCACATCGCCACCACGGAGGTCATCGCCGCAAAAAACAGCAACAGGAACCACAGAAAACCTAACAGGTTGCCCGCAGGCAGGAAGCTGAAAATCGCGGGCATCGACACGAAGCCAAGATAAAAGCTGCCCTGCGCGGCAATCATCTGCGCCGCCGCCACCCCAAAGAACGCCGACGCTGCAGGCAGCGCAATCGATGCGCCCAGCACCACCTCCGCGAAGCTGTTCGAAGCGGTCGTGGACAGTCCCGTGAGCGTCACATCGTCGTTCTTGCGCAGGTACGAGGCATAGCACTGGATTGCGCCCATCCCCAAACTCAGCGAGAAGAAGACCTGCCCTGCCGCCGCCAGCCATGTCTTGGCGTCCCGCAACACGAACACCTCTTTCCCGTCGCGCTCGATATACCATTTCGGCTCCCAGAGGAACGCAATCCCGTTCATCACGCCGTACTCTTCCGACACAGGATGCCCCAGCGTGAAGACGCGAATCATCAGCACAATCGCCAGAATGAACAGCAACGGCATCGCAATCTTCGCCAGCAGCTCGATGCCGCCCGAGACGCCGCGCACCATCAGCCACAGCGTGAGGAAGTAGACCACCGCGAAAATCACGAGGGTAAACGCATCGGGCGTGAGGAACACGCTGTTGTCGTTGCTGCCCGAATACTGCCCCAAGAACTGGGCATAGGGTGCAAGCACCGTGTTCGAAATCTCCTCGGCGGTCATCCCTTCGTGGAGCTGAGAGCGGTCTACCTGTGGAATCTGCCCCAGCAGCGTCTTGATGCTGTAGCCCAGCGTCCACGAGCCGAGATAGGAATAATAGAACAGGATGAGCGTCGGGATGAACAGCCCCAACACGCCCAGGTACTTGGCGATAGGGTGTCGCCACATCAGCTGGAACATCGCGGGGGTCGTGCCGTGCCCGCGCACGCCGCCGTAGCGTCCCTGCGCCCACTCCAGCCACATCAACGGGATCGCCATCAGCAGCAGGCAGATGAAGTAGGGGATCAGAAACGCCCCGCCGCCGTTCGCCGCCGCCTGCCCCGGGAATCGCAAAAAGTTGCCCAGTCCGATGGCGTTGCCTGCCATCGCCAGCACTAAGCCGATTCGGGTACCCCAGTGTTCGCGTCCTCCGTTGCCGTTCTGTACCATAGATACCTCCGTGTCTTAACGCGATAGAGTGCAATTCGCGATTCGACGCCGGTTTCCTGCCAAACGGCTTTGGCAAGGTATAATTGCGCTGTATACCCTGCCTGATGGTTGACTCCGCGCCCCCGTAGCTCAACGGACAGAGCAGCGGCCTTCTAAGCCGTTGGTTGTGGGTTCGAGTCCCGCCGGGGGCGCCAGTAGTAGGTTCAAGCCCCGCCACACCCTCTCGGCTACTCCATATAGTGGTCTACCCTTCAGGAGAACGCGGTGAAAACCCATAGCCTTACCGTTGCCACCTTCGAGAACGCCCTGCAAGAGGCGTTTCAACTGTGGATGGAGAGCATGCAAGCGCGAGCCTTCTCGCCGAAAACCCTCTATGGCTACAAGGTGAATGTAGGCGCGTTTATTCGGTTCCTGAACGCGCTGGGGCTCACCGAGCTGGAACAGGTGCAACCCACCCATATTCGCAAGTGGCTTACCTACAGGCGCGAGAAGGGCGTGAGTAATGCCCAGCTGTGGAATGACTACCGTCAACCGAGAACCTTCTGGAACTGGTGCTTGAGAGAGGAACTCACAACCCATAACCCCTTCACGAAAGTGGAGAAGCCCCGCTTGGAAACCGTTGTGAAACCCGCCCTCACGCCCGAACAGGTAGAGGCGTTGCTGAAAGCCTGTGAGGGTAAGGATTGGCTACGCTTGAGGGACAGAGCGTTATTGCTCACACTACTGGACACAGGGCTTCGCGCCAGCGAGGTACATAGCCTCAAGGCAACCGATGAGAAACGGGACACCCTCCTGATTCGTGGCAAAGGTGGAAAACGGCGTGTCGTGTTCCTGTGCCCCGAAACCCGCCTTGCCTTGCGCAGGTACTTGAACGCCTGCCCACACTCACTCACGGACGATTCGCCTCTTTGGTGGGGCAGGAATGGCGCACTCACGCTGTGGGGGCTGCTCGAAGTCATAGAGAACATCGGCAAGCGTGCAGGCATAACCCCCTTAGGAGCGCATATATTCCGACGCACACACGCCGTGTGGAGCCTGCGTTCAGGCATAGACCTCGCCCACCTGCAGAAAATGCTCGGACACTCCAGCATGAGCGTATTGGTGAAGCATTACCTGCCCCTGCTGGAATCGGACTTGAAGGAAGCCCATCGGCAACATAGCCCCGTGAATACCCTGCTCAACAGCAGGAGAACCCGTAAGTAGCCCGAACTGTAGGGGAGCCTGCCCTCTCGCGCTGCTCGACTCCACTGTCAGTGCGAGCAGGGCAGGCTTAGAACAGTGGAGTGAAGAGCCGTGAATGCTCAGCAATACCTGCTACGGGAATACCTGAGGCTGTTATGGGAAGATTCAGAGTGGCAAGCCGATTGGCAAGCCGTCAGGCAAGGCGAGATGGACTTCGCCCGCTTCGAGCAGAAGTGGAAACTGCCACGCCTGCTCAGGCGAATCCTGATTGACGCTTCGCGAGAGAGTGAGGAACCTACCCTGCAACGCCTTCAAGAGAAGATTCCTGCGGTAGAGGTTTCGGGCTATGCCATTCTCACGCCTGAAGGAACCCTGCGAGTGGAACCTGCACTGCCCGAAAAACCTTTGCAAGCCCTACCCGAAGCCGAGCCGAGCGTGGAAACCCGTGAGGCATACTTGGAGCGCGTGAAAGCAACCATGTTGCAGGAGCGCAACTTCGCAAGCCTGCTTCAGCAGATTCAGAGCCTGCCCCCTGAGAAGCGAGAAGCCTACCTGCGAGTGCTTCAGGGGCAGGAGCCACGATTGCTACCTGAAGCGCAAGCGAAGTACCCTGAACTCTCAGGGCACGAACTGGAACAGCAGGTGATTCTGCTCGCGATGCGCTACTATGAGGAATGCCTGAAAGCGATTACCCCGCGCTTGACACCAAAGAGGTTCCGAAACAGGCAACAGAATCCCGCCTACCTCAAGCATGTGGCACTTGCAATTTACCTGCGAATCGCCAAAGGAATGCCCTATGCCGAGATTCAACTCGAACTGGCAAGGCGTGGCTATAGGTGGCTAAGTGAACTCACCACGATTCAGAGAGAATGCGCTTATTGGGTTCAAGTCTTAGAAATCCCCTGAATTTCGGGGTTATTGAAGCGTTTCAATACCTAAACGACATAAAACCGCCCCTTGCCCGTCGGGAAAATCGCTGCTGGTGATTGACGATGAGCAGACTGGTGCGGATGCTTTATGACGAACCGCTGCTGCTGCGAGCGTTAGAAACTCGCGCCGCACGAAACTTTCGCAAGCCGAAACACGAACTCGTTGTGATTCTCCGATGGGTACTCGCGCCCGAACTGCGTGAACTCGCTGCCCAACTACCTGACGAGCCTGCTGAGCGCAAGGAGGTGTCGCCGTGAGAAACGGAAACCCCCGCACCCCACGCCATCAGGCGCGAGAAGCGAGGGAGCTAAGCCTGCGTGAGATTTTACCTCATTTCACTCGCAAGGAATGGCTGAGCGACGGTTCCGTGATGGTGAGCTGCCCAGTGCCCACACACGGTAGAGGGCGAGGCGACTTGCATCCATCCCTAAAACTCTCTGAAACGCCCGATGGACGCTTGATGTGGCACTGCAAAGTGGGGTGTAGTCAGGAAGCCGTCGGCGAAGCGTTGCGACGCCTTGCTGGACGCCCCTCGCGAGGCAACTCTCGCCCTGCGCCTTCACGAACCGAGCAGAATCGCCCTGAATCGCAAGATTCAGAGGAACCCGCTGGATTGACGGTTGCCCAATACTGCCAAGCGAAGCGATTAGACCCTACCCAGCTCCAGCAGTGGCATGTGAGCGAGTGCCTGCTCAGTGGACGCCCTGCCCTGAAGATGGAATACCGCAACGAGCGTGGCGAGCCGATTGCCACTCGCTACCGCCTGAGCCTCGCAGGTGAAAACCGCTTCCGATGGGCACGGGGCAATCGCCCCATCTTGTATGGGTTATGGCGAACGCGCGAGTGGGCTGATGAGGCAGTCTACTTATGCGAAGGCGAATCGGATGTTCACTCCTGCTGGACAGCAGGGCTACCCAGTTTAGGCGTCCCTGGCGCAGGCGTGTGGGAAGCCGAATGGTGGTTCTCACTCGGAAGGTTCCAGCGCGTGGTGGTGCTACCCGACAGTGATGGCGCAGGCGAGGCGTTGGTGCAACGCCTCGCCGAAACCGCCCCGCCGATTGCGCTGGAGCGAACAGAGGTGCTTCAACTGCCCTGCAAAGATGTTTCTGAACTCTGGACACGCTTGAACGCCGACGCCGACGCCTTCAGAGCCGAGCTGGAGCAACTGCCCCGAACGCCCCTGAGCGAGTTTCGCGAAGCCGAGCAGGAACCTGAAGAGCAATACATCTTTACCCCCATCCGATGTAGCGAGATTCAACCTGAAACCCAACCCCCCATCGTGCCGAGCCTCATCTATACAGGTTCCATCACTTGGCTGGTGGGCATTTCAGGCGTCGGTAAGACCTCTCTCGCTTTAGAAATTGCCGATTGCTTGACTACAGGCGGTGGGCTGCTTTGGGGCAAGGTTCCAGTCCAGCACGCGAGACTGTTATGGCTTGACTACGACCATAGATTCCCACGCCTGAGGGAGGTGATGGACGCCTTCTATGGCGAAAAAGAGCGCGACTTGCTCATCTTGCCTGAAGAGCAACGGTATGCCCTCTCTTGGGAAACACTCCAACCCTACATCGAACTCATTCGGCGCGAGGGCATAGAACTCATCGTTAGCGACACAGGGTTCGATTGGCTGCATGTATTAGACGACGCGAAGGATGCAGAGGCGCGAGAGAAAACCCTTCTCCTGCGTGAACTTGCGGACGCCACAGGGGTTGCTGTCGTGCTATTACACCATCCATCAAAAGCCCCTGGACGGGCAGGTTCCACGATGGGTATGAGCGGACACCATCGGTACGCTGGACGCGCCGATGTGATTGCCGAGTTAGTTCACGATGGGAGCGAGGGGCAGGATTGGGTACGGTTGCGCATACTGAAAGACCGCTACGGCGAGCGCAAAGAGTACCGCTTCGCAAGGCAGGGACGCCGATTTATTCCACTGGAACCCGCTTCCCTGCCCAAGAGCGAATGGCACATAGTGGAGCAGTACCTCGAAACGCACGGGCAAGCCAGTTATGAAGAACTGCTCGAAGCCTTGACACAGGCAGGCTACAAGATGACGCTTCACGCCGTCCAGCAAAGAATCTACCGCTACCGCAGCCGAGGGCTAATCACCATCACGCGCGAGGGGTTCCAATCACGAGCCGTCGTGCGGTTAGCCCATGTCAACATTCTCATACCTACCGAGAATCATGAGAATCATGAGAATCTTGAGAAGGATGAGAATGTTGGAGCGGTACTTCAAGTTTCTCATGCCTCATCATACCCCCTTACAGACCATTGTGAGAATCTTGAGAAGGATGAGAATCTTGAAGCGGTACTCCAACCTTCTCAAGATTCTCAAGATTCTCAAGATTCTCAACATTCTCATGATTCTCATGATTCTCACGATGGTATGGATGTGCAATCTGTTGCTCGGATTGTTGAGTCAATAGGAGCCGAGCCTTCTCTCTCTCACGCCGAGCCTGTTCCTTCGCAACCATCCACGCTTGATGACGCGCTGGAGCTATGGCTTCAGCAGGCTTCGCGCCCTGATGACCCGTTCAGGTTAGAGCCTGATGAGGTAGACGCTGTCCGCTTGTTGTGGCGCGTTGCGCAATCACGAGGGTTCCCACCCTTGACGCTGCCTACCTACAACTTCGTGATTGGCGAGGGGGAACAGGCGTGGCTTGAAGCCTGCCAGCAGATGGCAGGCACGCCTGCGGTTCAACTCGCGCTGGAGCAACTCCAGCAACGCCCGAACCGTGCCACACAACCGAGCTTGTTTAATAACGATTCGGACGCGAACAGTGGCACTGCTCGCGCCAGTGATGAAACCACACACTGCCCTACGATTCCATCGTAGCGCAATACACACAGGAGGTATGTATGGAAGTTCGATTCAAGGCTACAAATTATGAGCCACTTCCCACAGGCGAGTACCCCGCCACCTTGCAGAATGTGGAGGTGAGCGAAGGGCAGTACGGTTCACAGGTGCGCCTCACCTTCGCGTTGGACGGGCAATATGCAGGCAGGAAACTCACTGCCTATGCCCGCCTCAGTGAGAGCCTGTCAGGGAAACTCGCCAAGTGGACACAATCCATACTCGCACGCCCCATTCGCGAAGGCGAAACCGTAGACCTGAACGCGCTAATCGGCAAGCCCTGCACACTTGTAGTGATTCGCGCCACGAAACCCGATGGTGCAGGGTTCAATCGGGTAGAGAATGTTTTGCCCGCCCCACCCCCTGAAGCCCTGTTCACGGAGCCATAACCTACAGGCAGGCAGGGTAGCCCTCATCACCTCCCCACGCTACCCCGCCTGCCCATTCACGATGGAGGTGAATTTATGCAGGGAATTTACCCGAAGTTAGCGGTGCGCTTACCCGACGGACGCTTAGTAGGTTCCATCGAGCAAGGCGTTTTCTACCGTTCCTTTCGTGGGAGCCTTCACCTGCTCCAACGCCCTGTACCCGCACTCGCGATTGACACGCGAGTTTATGACGCCTACCGCCCCTACTTTCACGAACTCAGGTGGACGGACACTGAAACAGGGCGCGTCTACATCCTCTCTGCTCCACGCTTCGACGCCCTGCGCTGGACGCTGGAGCGCGGTTATGGTAGGCAGTACGCTGTTGCCCTGCGGTATTGGCACTGCGTAGACCCGAAGCAGTCCCAACTCGCGCTTGCCCTGTAAACGCCTCTGAGAGCCTCTTTCGTGTAGGGGGGTACTTTCCACTACCCCCTGCGGTTAGACGCCCCTCAGAGGCGAAACTTAGGAATAAAACCGCGAAAGCGTGCATCGCGTGCAAAGCGTGTAAATGCGCGAGTATGACGGCAATCAAGCCTCTGTGAAGTCCAGCGGATGGCGCGAAAAAACTAACGATTCGCCTCTGAATCGCCCTGAATCGGCAGGAATCGCGCGGTATGCCACGAACAAAGAAACGCCTACCTGTTCTCGGCAGGTAGGCGAGTGGTGCTACCGCAGGTGCGGTCTACGGTAGCGAGCGAGAGATTCACCGTCCCTCGCGAAACTCCTGCAAGCCCCCTGCGAAGCCCCTCTGGAAAAATCGGGTTTCTCTGTTTCACCTGTGAAAAACAGAGGTTGGGTAGACCCATGGCCTTGCGAGGGTTTCTATGCGGTGGGTTTCACGAAACCACCATCGGTTGTAGACAACTCAGGTGGCGTCTACAGCGTATGGTGTCCCGCGCCCCCGTAGCTCAACGGACAGAGCAGCGGCCTTCTAAGCCGTTGGTTGTGGGTTCGAGTCCCGTCGGGGGCGCCACGCGCGCTCTATCCCATCACCAGCAACCGCTTGCCCGCCGTCATCGACGCCTGATAGTCCGCGAGGGCGCGATGCACTTCACTCAGCGGATACCGTTCTGCAATCTCGGTGTGCAGCAGGTCGCCCAGCGCACGCTGAACCTGCCTGCCCAAACGCAGCTGCCCCCACACGCTGCGCTCCGCCAGCCAATCTGCAAGCCAGAAGCCCTCAATCTGTTTCTGCTCGAAAATCAGGTCGCGCGGGTCTGCCATGAGCGGCGATTCGGAGAGCGCGCCATAGAGGATCAACCGACTGCCCTCAGGCATCGCCTTTAGCACCCGTGCCGCGAGCATTCCCGAAACCGCTTCAAATGCGATTCGGGCGTCCAGCGTGTGGCAGATTTCGCGGAGCTGCGCGTCAAAATCGGGCGTTTCGCTGTTCAGCACATACCGCGTGCCCATCGAGCGCAGCAACTCCGCCTGTTCCTCGCGCCGCACGATGTGGACGCCCTCCACACCGAAGCGCTGGCTCAGGCGTACCAGCATCCGCCCCACGGCGCTGGCGGCGGCGGTCTGCACGAAGGCGCGCGCGCCGTCCTTGCGAACGATGTCCATCAGCGCCCACGCCGTGAGCGGGTTCACGATGAGCGTCGCGCCCTGCTCGTCGCTCACGGAGTCGAGGAGCGGGACGCAGCGCGTAGCGGAGGTGAGCATATACTCCGCCCAGGTGCCGTCATGCTGGTTGGGCGCGGCGCACGCCACGCGCTTGCCCAGCAGCTGACGGCTGAGCCAGTCGTCGCCGGTCGCCACGATGCGCCCTATGCCCTCCCAGCCCGGCACAACGGGCAGCGGCTTCAATACACCGTACAGCCCCTTCAAGAACATCAGGTCGGACGGGTTGATAGGCGCAGCGCGCATTTTCACCAACACCTGCCCGCGCTCAGGCTTGGGCACGGTGCGCGTCTCGATGCGCAGCGAGTCGGGCGCGCCGTCGTAGGCGTGCAGCACCGCCGCCTGCATCGTGTCCGGAATCGGTTCAATCGCTCTCATTCGGGGATTAGATCCAGCGTCCCTTTCTGCTCGTTGTAGTAGGCTTCCAGGATGCGCAGGGCGACCTCATCGGGCTGAAGCGTTTTCGGCGGCATGCGGAACGGCACGCGCTCCCAGAACCGCGTCGCCACCGCGCCCGGGCGCACGACGGTCACTTTCCAACGAGGATTCTCCTTCGCGACCACCTGTGCGAACACCTCCAGCCCTGCCTTCGCGGTCGCATACGCACTAAGACCCGGCAAAATCAGCTTCTCGCTCAGCGCGCCGATGTAAAACAGGTGCGGTTCGGGGCTGAACAGCGGGCTGAAAACGCGCGTCGCCACAAACGCGCCCGTCAGGTTCGCGTTCAGGATGCGCTGCCATGCGTCAATGCTCATCTCGTGGGTTTTCTGCGCCGTGATGTCGCCCACAGCGTACACCAGCGCGTCGACCGAACGCCCGCCCAGCGACTGGAGGTGCGCTTCCAGCGACTGCACCGCCTGGGTCATCTGCGCGAAGTCGGCAACATCGCTCACGGTATGCGCCCACTGCACGCCTTCAGCGAACCGTTCGGCATGACGCCCAATCGCCCAGACTTCCCATTCATCCTCTGAAAACGCCTTCGCAACGGACTGACCGATAGAACTGTCTGCGCCGATTAATAGCA
The DNA here is from genome assembly GCA_937992175.1 of uncultured Fimbriimonadales bacterium. Taxonomy (GTDB): domain Bacteria; phylum Armatimonadota; class Fimbriimonadia; order Fimbriimonadales; family GBS-DC; genus GBS-DC. The sequence continues at coordinate 45,829 of CALKLF010000003.1, forward strand.
AGTGTCCCATAGTGCGCGAATTGTACCTGAAAGATTGTCGCACCCCCTTGACATCCTGTCATTCATACTGGTATAATCACCCCATTCAAGGAGGGAACAGATGAACATCGTCTATTTTGACCTTGAGACGAAGTATCTGTCGGATGAAGTGGGAGGCTGGAGCAATATCGAGCGCATGGAGCTGGCGGTGGCGGTCACCTACAGCACGCAGCGCGGCGGGTTCGCCCACTACACGGAACGCGAAGTCGGGCTGCTCATCGATGAGCTGTGCAACGCTGCCCTGGTGGTGGGGTTTAACATCCTGTGCTTCGACTATGTAGTGCTGCGTCCCTATACGACGCGCGACCTGCGCCAGCTGCCCAGTCTCGATATCCTGCAGCACCTGGAGCAGCAGCTCGGACATCGCGTCCGACTCGACTCATGCGCGCAGGCGACGCTGGGCGCAGCCAAAGGCGGCGACGGCAAGCAGGCGGTACGCTGGTTCCGTGAGGGGCAGATCGACAAAGTAATCCACTACTGCAGGCAGGATGTGGATATTGTGCGGCGACTCCATGAATACGGCAAGCAGAACCGCCACATCTACATTCAGGATTACAGGATGCGCCGTAAGGTGGCGGTGAACTGGTAGGAAACAGGGGCTTCAGCGCGAACCGACACGCCATGCGGATTCTGCTCGGTTCTAAGACGCTGGAAGTGCGTCCCGTCGTACGCACTGCGCCGCTGCCCGACGACGCCGACGACCCTGCCATCTGGATCCATCCCCGTAATCCCCGCCTGAGCCTGATTCTGGGCACGAACAAAGCCCGCGCGCCCCGCGGAGCGATTGGCGCGTTCGACCTGAACGGACGCCTGCTTCAGCTGGTCTCGAACATTAATCAGCCGAACAATGTCGATGTCGCCTACAATTTTGTGCTGGGGCGCGAGCGTATCGACATCGCCGTCGCGACGGAGCGCTACGCCAGCCGGTTGCGAATCTTTCGGATTGACCCTGCCCGACGCCGCCTGGTGGACATTACCGACCCCGACGGCGCGAAAGTGTTCGTGGGCGAGGAGGGGGAACGCGCCATGCCGATGGGGATTGCGCTCTATCAGGCGGGGCGCGGCGAGGTGCATGCGATTGTCTCGCGCAAGTCGGGTCCGAAGCAGGGCTACCTGCACCAGTATCGCCTCACGCCCACGCGCAACGGTCGAGTGAGGGTGCAGTTTATTCGGGCGTTTGGCGCGTTCAGCGGCGAAGGCGAGATCGAGGCGGTGTGCGTCGACAGCGAACTCGGCTATGTCTACTACGCCGACGAGGGCGTCGGGATTCGCAAATACGCTGTCAACCCTGCCTTGCCCGAACGCGAACTCGCGCTGTTTGCGACCGACTACGAAGGCGACCAGGAGGGCATCGCCCTCTACGCGCCGAAACACGGCGACGGCTTCCTGCTCTGTACCGAGCAGATTGAGGGCGGCAGCAAACTCCATCTCTACCCCCGCTTCGGTAGACAGTCGAAGCCCATCGCCACAATCAACACGGGCGCAGACGAGACCGATGGGCTGGACGCCAGCGCACACAACTTCGGCGCGCCGTTCGAATCGGGGCTGGTTGTCGCCATGAACAGCGAGGGGCGCAACTTCTGGCTCTACTGCTGGGCGGACATCGAAGCGGCGATGAAAAAAGCATAGCAGGAAACCGCGCCCCTGCATGGAATACTTAACCTATGGCGCGAAGATACGGTTGGGCACGGGGCAGGTATGAGATTCCTCGCTGCGCTCGGAATGACGGTGTAGCGGGCGCAGATTTGTCATTCCGAGCGCAGCGAGGAATCTGGGCATTAGTTGCCTGCGCACTGCTGAGTGCAAGCCTTGCGAAGGCGCAGGAGCTGGAGCCGTACCTCAAGACCCGCGCGGCGCATAAAATCAAAAGCGCGACGCCGATTGCCGCGCTGGAGCTTGCCGTCGGCAAGCGCGTGCTGGAAGTGGAAGGCGTCGTGGTCGGCTCGGTAGCCGTCGGCGAGGCGCAGTCGGTGCTGATGGAGATCGAGCCAGGGCGCAGCATCGTTGTGGCGATTGGCGCAGGGCACGGCTGGCTCACGCGCGGGCAGGTGCGCATTCGCGCGATTGTGGAGGTGCAGCGTGAAAGCGAGTTAGTCACCCCCACCTATCGCCTGATTAGCGCGACATTCGCCAGTATGGTCGCGAAGTGGGAAACGCAACAACGCGCCTTGCAGCAGGCAAAGGCGCAGGCGCAAGCCAGAACGCCGAAGCCCCCCGAAACGCGCCCCCCATCGCGCGGCGCAGAGCTGAACAGTCGCGCCAGCACAAACGCCGCGCGCGCCGCCCAGCGTCCCAACCCTGCGCCCGACTGGGACACCTTCCGCGCCACGCTCCACCTCTATCAGCCTGAATATGCGCGATTCATCCGCAGTTGCAACCCACGCCTCTCGCAGCAGCAAGCTGACCAGATAGCGTGGGCGATTCTGCGCTTCAGTGCGCACTACGGCGTCGACCCGCGTTTCATCGTGGCGATTGTGCTGGTCGAATCAGGCTTCAACCCCGACGCCACCTCGCGCAAAGGCGCGGCGGGACTGGGACAACTCATGCCCGGCACCGCACGCGGACTGGGCGTGGTCGACCCCTACGACCCTATCCAGAACCTGCATGGCACGGTGAAGCTTGTGCGCGGGCACTTAGAAAAATACTGGGCACAGACGGGCGACCCGAACGGCTGGGACCATGTAATCCTCGCGCTGGCGGCGTACAACGCAGGTTCGGGCGCAGTGCGCAAACACGGCGGCGTGCCCCCTTACCGCGAAACCCAGAACTATGTGCGCAAAGTCATCCGAGTCTATAAGCAGCTCTGCGGAATCCGTGAATGATGAGGGCGAGACGCTCACCATCGAGCGCATGTCCGAAGCGCACCTGCCCGAAGTGATGCCCATCGAGCGGGAGGTGTTTATGCCCGGCTGGTCTGAGGAGACTTTTCGCAGCGACCTGCGCAATCCGTCCACGCTGTATCTGAACCTGCGCCTGAACGGCAAGCTCGTCGCCTATGCGGGGATGTGGGTCGTGATTGACGAGGCGCACATCACGAATGTCGCGGTCAAACCCGACTATCGTGGGCGCAAGTTCGCCCAGCGCTTGATTCATCGCCTGCTGAGCATCGCCCGCGAGCGTGGCTGCGTCAAGGCGTTCCTCGAAGTGCGCGTCAGCAACACCCCCGCACAGAAACTTTACGAAAAGTTCGGCTTCCGCCCCGTCGCCATACGCCCCAAATACTATGATAATATCGAGGACGCGCTAATTATGTGGCTGGAGGGGCTGGATACGCCCGAATATGGGGAGACTCTGCGGGCTATCGAGGAAGAGTTTCGTCGGGGGTAGTTATTCGTCCCTGTTTTGCTGCGCCTGGGAGGTCTCAGAGGGGCGGAGCGCGCCCGATAAGACGAGAATCAACCCCCCCCCGATCAGTGCGACAAAGACCTGCAACGCCATCGCAGCAGCAAGACTGCTTTGCACTGCTTTCAGCAGATTATTGGGAGGCGACAGAGTGGCGAGCCATACATACGGACAACTGCAACAGAAAGACAACCCCGCTTATATAGACGCCGAAGAAGCTCGCTCGCTTTGCTGTCGGCGTAGCGTCGGTCGCAGCGAAGCCACCCACAGGCTAACTATAATCGGTATCTGGTACGACGCCAGCGTCAAAAATACCCGGCTGCTGGACGATTGCACGAGAAATGCCTCCTGCGCCAATTATACCGATTACTTGCGCGTATCAGGAACCTAACCGTCTTGAGATGCTTACCCTAAAAGCGCGCAGGCAACCAGCCTCGAAGAGTTCGAGCTGGAACTGCGCCGCTGAGCCTCCAACGACAGGAATCCCGCCCCGTGCGCCGAAATTGCCCGCGCGAGGAGGTCAACGACGATGCTACTACATCAGATTATTGAGCGCGGGGCGGCGAGCCATCCAGAGAAACCCGCGCTTATCTTCCGTGAGCATACGATTTCTTACGCCCAGCTGTGGGGCGCGGTGAACGCTTTCGCCAGAGGTTTACGCGAGGAGTTAGGCATTCAGGCAGGCGACCGCGTGGGCATCATGTTGCCCAACCTGCCGCAGTTCGTAATCACCTATCACGCGCTGGGCAGGCTGGGGGCGATTGCTGTCCCTGTGAACCCGCTGCTTAAAACCCCCGAAATCGCCTACATCTGGAACGACGCAGGGGTCAAAGCCGCCGTCACTTTCCCGATGACGCTGGAAACCGTGCTACAGGCGAAACCTGAAATCCGCAGTATGCAAACGGTGCTGTTGGTGGGCGCGGAAGGCGAGCTGCCTGAAGGCGTGCGCCCGTTCGACAGCCTGATGAAGCCGCAGGGCGACCCCTTGCCCCCTGCCCCCGTGAGCGTGAACGAACCCGTCGTGTTCATCTACACTTCGGGCACGACTGGCTTCCCCAAAGGCGTCATGCTCTCCAGCGACAATATCCTGTTCGACGTGGAAGCCTGTCAGGCGATGCTGGAACTGGAGCCTGATGAGCGGTTCCTGACCGTGTTGCCCCTGTTCCACTCGTTCGGGCAGACGGTGTGTATGAACTTCTGCCTGTGGCTGGGCGGAACCAGCGTGCTGATGGAACGCTTTATGCCGCAGCAAACGCTGGAAGCGCTGGAGAAGCACCGGCTTACGGTCTTCCCTGGCGTGCCCGCGATGTACGCAGCGATTTTGCATGTGCCCGCCGAGCGCGAGTACGACCTGAGCGCGCTCAAGTATTGCGTGTCGGGCGGCGCGCCGATGCCCGAACCCGTGCAACGCGCCTTCGAACAACGCTTCAACTGCGCCATTCTGGAAGGCGACGGACCAACCGAGTGCGCTCCCGTGACCAGCGTGAACCCGCCGCCGCATAAAGGCGTGCGCAAAATCGGCTCCGTCGGGCTGCCTTTGCCTGGAGTGCAAATAAAAATCTTCGACGAAAACGATAACGAGCTGCCCATCGGCGAAATCGGTGAGATTGTGGTGCGCGGGCGGAATGTGATGCTCGGCTATTACAACAACCCCGAAGCGACCGCCGAAGCGATGCGCAACGGCTGGTATCACACAGGCGATATGGGCAAGTTCGACGAGGACGGCTACCTGTATATCGTCGATCGCAAGAAGGATATGATTATCGTGGGCGGCATCAATGTGTACCCCAGCGAGGTGGAGCGCGTGCTGATGGAGCATCCAGTGGTGGCGATGTGCGCGGTGATTGGCAAGCCCGACCCGGAGCGCGGCGAGGTTCCGATTGCCGTGATTGTGCCCAAGCCCGACACGCAGCCCGACCCACGCGAGATTATCCGCTTCGCCCGCGAGCGACTCGCGAACTTCAAAGTGCCCCGCGAGGTGATTTTCCGCTCCGAGCTGCCACTCTCCAACACGGGCAAGGTGCTGAAGCGTCTACTCAAAAAGGAGCTGGAGCTGGAGAGTTGATGAAAACGAAACGGACGGCGTTCGGAGGGTTCCGATTGGCGATTGAGACACTCCAATTGATGATTGGAACCTTCCGATTCTCGATTGGAAGGTTCCGAACGGCGTTTGGAACCTTCCAAAAGGCGTTTGGGACATTCCTAAGGGCGTGGGGAAGGTTTCGGGAGGCGTTGGTGGAATTACCCTCACCCCCTGACCCCCTCTCCCGCGACGCGGGAGAGGGGGAATATACCGCGCTGCGCCTGCGCTTGGCTCCCCCGCTCCCACGGCGTGGGAGCGGGGGCGGGAGGGTGAGGACGGAAGAAACTGTCGCCCCGCGCTCTACCACTACACGCAACCGTTGTACCCTTATCAAATGCCTCACTCCCCCGCTCCCACGGCGTGGGAGAGGGGGAGCAACCTGCACCGCGCACGCACTCGGCTCCCCTCTCCCACGCGGTGGGAGAGGGGCTGGGGGTGAGGGCGAAAAGTGGACACAGCTTGGGATTTTCCGCCCAACCGTTGTACCCATATCAGGCTGGGGGGTTAGGGCAATCCTACTCCTCCACCTACTCACCCACTTCACTATCCTCACCTACTCCCAAACGCCTTCCGCCGACCCCAAGCCCATCCTCGGCGTCGCTGTTAGCTATGCGTCCGACAATTTCGCCGAGACGCTGAGCCGTCTCAAAGCGCAGGGCGTGGAAGAGACAATCATCCGCCTTTCAGAGCTGCCCACGCCCGAACGCTGGGACACACTGATAGAGATCGTTGAGCGGTCAGGGCTGCGCTGGCGGCTGTGGCTATCGAACCTGCCCCGCACGGACGGCTGGCAAATCGCCCCCGAACGCTATCGCATGGCGGGCAAACCCGACGGCGTATACAACATCCAGATCCCTGACGCCTCGCGCACGCTGCTTGCCGTGTCGCCGCGCGAGACGCCGTTCCTCAGGCTGCAGACCGTGCTGGAACTGAGCAACGGGCGCGCAATCACGGCGATAGGCGACACGGCGGAGAATGTGCTGCTGCTGTACCCCCTGCGCCGACGCGCCCTGCCCGACCTGTGGGACGGCTGGGACGCCTATCGCGACGCGCTACTGAGCCTGTTGCAACGCCGCGCCCCCAAAACGAACTTTCAGGGCTGGATAGTGCAGAGCGACTGGGATGTGCTGAGCGCGTGCGCCGTGCCCATCAGCCCCATCGCCCGAGCCGAGTGGCTGGCGTTCCTGAAACTGCGCTACCCCGACCTGACCGAACTGGAACGCGCGTGGGATGTAAGCGTAAAACTGGAGCGGCACGAGCAGGCGGCGCAGCTGATTCCGCTGTGGCGCGAGGGGCGCGGGCTGCCAATTCTAATCGCGCTGGACGGCACTATCAAACCGCAGGAGCTGGATATCAACCGCAGTCGCTTCTGGGACGACTGGCAGGCGTTTCTGGCGGAGCGATGGCGTAGTGTGCTGAGTGGGCTGCGCCGCGCCCTGCGCACGCACACGCCTGACGCCCCATTCATCGTGCTTCAGACCGCGCCTGACCCCGCTGAGCTGCCCACGCCCGAATCCCTGACCGACCCGCAGCTGCCCCTCGGATGGCTGATGCCCGCCGCCCAACGCGATGCTTGGCGCACACAGTTGCTCTTGGAGACCCTGCGCCGCGAGCCGCTGAATGCCCCACTGGAGACCCTGATTCTCGAATGGGCGAACGACGACGCGGAACGCGCCAGCCTGTTCCAAACCTTCGCGCGGGGGATGGGAATTGAGAACCTCTACTGGCTTGCCCCGCCCGCTGCGCTGGAGACGGCGTGGCAGACGCTGCGCCAGACCGATGCACCGCCCGACGCCCCCGCGCTGCTGCCGTTTCCGCGCGCGCTGTGGGGGCTGACCGAGATACGCCAGTACCGCAGCGGCTGGTGGACGCCCAGCAGTCAGCCTGACCTGCAGCCTCTGCTGTGGGGCTTTGAGATTCACGGCTTCCAGCGCGGAACCGAAGTGCGCACGCTGGACGCACAGGGCAACCTGCAAATCACGCGCCAGTTGGAGCTATGCCTGTGGCTGGACGAGGGCGAGCGCGAAATTCGTCTGCGCCGCTTCGACCGCGCCCCGTTGACCGCCTTCGACCTGAATGGCGAGCCTGTGCACTTGGACATTCGGGGCGACATCGTGCGGTTGCGCGTCGGCACTGTGCCCGTGCGCATTCGCGGCTTCCAAAGCGAACCCATCTGCGAGACCAGCGTCGAGGACTGGACGGCGCGCGTCGCGGAGCTTGCCAAGCGCGGCAACCCGTCGGGGCAGGACGCCACCGTGCTGAAGTTCAACTTTGACAACGCGCTCAGCGTCTATCGGCGCAACCCCACGCAGGGCTTCAACCTTGCCCGCTCGAACTGGTTCGAGTTCGAGCGCGCCTACCAGCCCTACCGCTGGATTGAGGCGGAGAACGCCCGCCAGCACGAATTCGGTACTATTCGGCGCGATGTGGCGATGAGCAACGGCGCAACGCTCTGGCTGAATACCCCTCTGCCGATTGAGGGCGCATCGGCGACCTACAACCTCACGCTGCGCGAGACAGGGGCGTACACGATTTGGCTGGCGGTAAGAGGCAAGCCGTCTGGAAGCGTGGAGTGGCAGATTTTGCCCGCATCGGACACGGAGGCGAAACCGATTGCGGAGGGCAGCGCGCCCCTCACTGCTGAACGCGCCGTCAGCCGCTACGCCAATCAGTGCCTCTGGATACCGCTGGACAGTGCGCCCTTGCAAGCGGGCGAGTATCAGCTGCGCCTGCGCTGGAAGCCCGACTCGCAACAACCGCCCCACACCACCGAGTGGGATGTGATACTTGTTGCGCCTGCAGGTGTGCAGCCCAAGCACGTGCTACCGCCCAAGTACTGAGTCCCTCAAAGTTTAAAGCGTTCCCGAAACGCGCGAAGCGCGCATGGTGCGACGGCATTCCTGCCGTCGCCTCGCAGGTACGCTGCACAACGACGATGGCGGGAACGCCATCGTACCAAAAGGAGGCGTTTTCACATTTG
>CALKLF010000004.1 GCA_937992175.1 uncultured Fimbriimonadales bacterium
CAACCTGCAACGGCAAGAATGCCGTCGCACCCCCCGAGTAGCCTCAACCTGCAACGGCAAGAATGCCGTCGCACCCCCCGAGTAGCCTCAACCTGCAACGGCAAGAATGCCGTCGCACCATGCGCGCTTCGCGCGTTTTGAGGGCGATTTAACTCTTGAGGCACCTAAGTACCTCAAATGTGGAATCGTCCCTTTTACCCCCCACCCCACCCCTCCCCGCAAGCGGGGAGGGAGCACACGCGCGGGCAGCCGCGACGCCTCCCCCGTTCACGGGGGAGGTCGGGAGGGGGGGGAAGAACAGCAAAAAAAGACGATTTAATCTTTGAGGCACTTAAGGCCCTCAAAGGCTAAATTGTTCCTTTACAAAATGCACTTTGCACAGGTCCTGTAGGGGCACCCCCCTGCGTGCCCTGTCCTGCCAGCACACCGCGAACAGAAGGCACGCACAGGGGCGTGCCTACAGCGGCGCACTGCGTAAGAGCTTGTCCACCCCTGTTTTGGACAACGATTTAATATTGAAGGGGCATAGAGCTTCACCCCTAATTCCGATCCAATTGGCACAAAAGTTGCTGCATGACAAAGCGGCTGTTTCGTTTTCATAGAAAGGGATACTGGCGGGCTTGGCTTGGTGATTATGAGCGTATCAAAGCGAAAGGAAGCTCTTATATGAGAGGAGGCGCATAAGCAGGGCGGGGTATCCCCGCCCTGTTTCAGTTTGGACGCTCTACCTGTCTGGGATACCCCAGCAGCGGGCGCGCCAGATTGATGGGGAAACGGCGCGCGGTCTGTTCGTAGTAGGCGGCGGCTTCCTCGAAGCGTTTGCGCTCCACCGCGATTCGGTTCTCGCTGCCCGTGATTTCGTCCATCAGGCGCACAATCAGCCAGTCGTTGCGCAGGGCGGGGTCTTGAAGCAGTTGCTGCGCCAGTGTGCTTGCGTTGGCAGGGTTCTGCTTCAGCGTCTGGGCGAGCGTCCGTAGCTTCTCGCGCTGCTGCGCATCGACCTGCTGGGCGAGGCTTTCCAGGCGCGGGAGCAGGTTCGCTTTGCGCTCCTGCACATTCTGCAGCTGGGCGCGTCGGAGTTGCACCTCTGCCCACGCCCTGCTTAGCGTATGCTGGCTGTAAAGCAGGTTCAGGATCAAGAGCGCGACGACGCCCCCTGAAACAATCAGGGCGATTCGTCGTTGCTGGGCGCGTCGGGCGCGTTCCTGTTCCACACGGTGCAGCGCCTCGCGCAGGTGTTGCGGGTCGACGCCGATTTCGCTCGCGCTGGCTTCCAGCGTCTGCGCGTCGATTGCGCCCTCCTGCTCCTGTTGTAGGCGCACCGCCTCACGGATGACTTCCTGCGCTTGTTGGGGATCCAGTTTTTTCTCGTGCATCGCGTTCACCAGCTCCGTCCTGCGCCCCCACCCCCTGAACTTCCCCCGCCGAAGTCGCTACTGCTGGATGACCAGCTGCTGGAGGAGTCGTCGTCGCGGCTACTGGACGACCAGCTGCCCGAGTCGTCGGTTGAGGCGAACCAGCTCCGTCCTGCGCCCCCGCCGCCTGAACTTCCCCCGCCGAAACTCCCGCCGCCTGACGACCAGCCGCCACCCCCAAACCCACCCGCGGACGACCAGCCGCCGAACCCCCCGCCGATGAACCAGTCGTCGTCGCGGCGACGGGAACGGCGATGGGAGTATTCCCAGTCGTATTCCACGCGCTCCAGGCGGGGCAGCCGACGCTCTTTTTCTTTATGGTAGCCACAGCGGGGATTCTCACACTGATACGACACGATTTCCTGCCCGCTGGTTGCATAAGTCGCGGGCTGCACGACGCGCGCCGTCTCGCGCACCGTGTAGCCCTTGCATTTGGGGCACTTGCGGTAAGAGTTGAGCAGCGCCACTCTTGGGTAAATCTCCAGCATTCCGCAGTGGTCGCACTTCCACACGAAGTAGTTGACGCTGCCGAGTTGCTCCTCAGTGCGCTGCAGTTCAGTAAGGTACTCGTCGTCGGCGGTCTCATCGAGCAGGCGCATAGGTTTCAGGCACACAGGGCACTTAGGCGGTCGCTCGCGCAGGGCGTAGGCGAGTAGCCCGATTCCGCCGCCAATCGCCAGTAAGCCGCCGAGCGGCAGGAGCGGGAAGGGCGTCCCCTCGCTGGGCGGTGGGGAGTCGCTGGGCGCGGAGCCGACAGGCGTCGGGCGCAGATAAGGCGCGGTGGACGGCGTCGGCTCATACGCGCTCGATGACTGTGCCTGACGAATCCGTTGTGCAATCGCCTCCACGCCCGCGATGACCCCGCCGGGGATGTCGCCGCGCTTGAAACGCGGGATCACGGCGGTGTCCAGAATCTCGCCTGCGACCGCGTCGGGGATCATCGCCTCCATGCCGTAGCCCGTTTCGATTTCCACGCGCCGATCGCCCAGGGCGACCAGCATCAGCACGCCGTTGTCCGCGCCGCGCTTGCCCACGCCCCACTTGTTGAACAGTTCAGTCGCATACTCTTTGGGCGTTGCATCCTGCGTGCGGCGCAGAATCACGACAGCCACTTCCGCCCCCGTCTCCCGCTCCAAGGCATCGATTATGCGGTTCAGTCGCGCCTTCTGCTCGGCGTTCAGCGCGCCCGCTATATCCACCACCCAGCCCCCGTCCTTCTCGCGCGGGTTGGGAATCTGGCTCAACGGCTGGCTCCAGCCCAGCAGCCAGACGCAGCTCAACACGATTAGCCATCGCAGCGCCATCGTTCGCTTAGCCCCCTCGCTATAAATTTACCTGATGACCTTGACGCAGCAGGCGCAACAACCAATTTGCTGGGCAGCAAGCGAACCGTGAAGCGCGGGCGTCTTTTGAAATTCCCCACCCGAATCAGCAGGACTCCCCCCGACCAGCGCGAATCGTACCTACAACATCTTGGGAGGTTTCGCATGGAAGCGGGATTCGTTCATCTACATCTGCATACAGAATTTAGCTTACTGGACGGGGCGACGCGCATCAAGGAGCTGGTCAAACGCGTGGCGGATTTCGGCATGCCCGCCGTCGCGATTTCCGATCACGGCGTGTTGTACGGCGCCATTGACTTCTACAACGCCTGTCAGGCGGCAGGTGTCAAGCCGATTATCGGCTGCGAGGTCTACCTCGCGCCGCGTAGCATCAAAGACAAAACCAAACAAGACCAGACCAGTTATCACCTGCTGCTGCTGGCGAAAGACGAGGTCGGCTACAAAAATCTCATCTGTCTCAGCACGATTGCGAACTTAGAGGGTTTTTACTACAAACCGCGCGTCGATAAGCAGATTCTGCGCGAACATGCGCAGGGGCTGATTGCGACCTCTTCCTGTCTGGCAGGCGAGATTCCGGACGCGCTGCTCAAGGACGACTACGAACGCGCTCGCCGCCTGCTGGAGGAGTATCTGGACATCTTCGGGCGCGAGAATTTCTACATCGAGCTTCAGGATCACGGGCTGCCCGAACAGCGCAAGGTGAACGAGGGGCTGCTCCAACTCGCCGAACAGTACCGCCTGCCGCTTTTAGCGACGAACGACGCGCATTACCTCACGCGCGAAGACGCCGCGATGCACGATGTGTTGCTCTGTGTGCAGACGGGCTCCACGCTGGACAAGCCCGACCGCCTCAAGTTCGGCACGGAAGAGTTTTATGTGAAGTCGGCACAGGAGATGGCGGCGCTGTTTCCCGACCATCCCGCCGCGCTTGCGAACACGCTGGAGGTCGCTGCGCGGTGCAACCTGCAGCTGGAGTTCGGGCGCGTGCAGCTCCCCGCCCCAGACCTGCCCGACGGCAAGACCGCGATGCAGCACCTGCGCGACTTGTGCTACGAATCCCTGCCGCGCCTCATCCCCAACTATAACGAAACCCATACGCAGCGGCTCGAATATGAACTTTCAGTGATCGAAACCACAGGCTTCGCGCCCTATTTTCTGATTGTGCGCGACTTTGCGCAGTTTGCGCGACGCGAGGGGATTTACTTCGGCGTGCGCGGCTCAGCGGCGGGCAGCTTCGTCTCCTACTGCATCGGCATCACAGACATCGACCCCATCGAGTACGACCTGACCTTCGAGCGGTTCCTGAACCCCGAACGCATTCAGATGCCCGATATCGATATGGACTTCGAGGATGCGCGGCGCGATTTAGTGATTGAATATGTGCGCGAGAAGTACGGGCAGGAGCGCGTGGCGCAGATTATCACTTTCGGTACGCTGGCGGCGAAAGCCGCGCTGCGCGATGTCGCCCGCGTGATGAACATACCGTCCGCGCTGGTCGACCGCCTCGCAAAAGCCCTCCCTACGCAGCCGGGCATGACCATCGAGAAGGCACTCGCTATCCCCGAAGTGAAGCAGGAGTACGAGCGCAACCCCGACGCTCGCAAACTCATCGACATGGCGCGGAAACTGGAGGGCATCACGCGCAACGCAAGCGTGCATGCAGCAGGCGTGGTGATCTCCAAAGACCCGCTGGTGGAGCATGTACCCCTTGCCCGCTCTGCCGACGGCGAACCCGTGACGCAGTACCATATGGGCGCGCTGGAGCAAATCGGGCTGCTGAAGATGGACTTTCTGGGGCTGTCGAACCTCTCCGCGCTGGCACAGACGGTGGAGAACATCCGACGCACGCGCGGAATTGAGATCGATGTGCGCAACCTGCCCTTAGACGACGCCAAAACCTACGAGATGCTGGGACGCGGCGACACGACGGGCGTGTTCCAGCTGGAGAGCGCGGGCATGCGCCGCTACATTCGCGAGTTGCGCCCGCAAAATGTGCGCGAACTTGCCGCGATGGTCGCCCTCTACCGCCCCGGACCGATGGATCACATCCCGACCTACATCAACCGCAAGCACGGACGCGAGCGAATCGAGTATCCCCACCCATGGCTGGAGCCGATCCTGAAAGAGACCTACGGCGTGATTGTGTATCAGGATCAGGTGTTGAAGGTGGTGCAGGCGCTGGCGGGCTTCTCACTGGGCAAGGCGGACATCCTGCGCCGCGCGATGGGCAAGAAGAAACCCGAAGAGATGAGGCGCATGCGCGCCGAGTTCGTGGCAGGCGCAAAGGCGAAGGGCATCGAGGCGGATGAAGCAAACCGCCTGTTCGACCTGATTGAACCCTTCGCAGGCTACGCCTTCAACAAGGCGCATGCTGTGTGCTACGCCCATGTCGCCTATCAGACCGCCTACCTGAAGGCGAACTACCCTGTGGAGTATATGGCGGCGCTGATGGCGGTGTTCAAAGATAAGACCGACAAAATCACGAACTTCATCGACGAATGCCAGACGATGGGCATTCGCGTGCTGCCGCCGGATATTAATAAGAGCATGGCGGGGTTCACGGTGGAGCCGTATTCTGAAACGGACGTCCCTGCCCGCGGACGCCGCCGCGCCGCGAAAGCGAAAGCCGAATACGACCACGCGATCCGGTTCGGCTTGGGCGCGATTAAGGGCGTCGGCGAGGCAGCGGTGGAGGCGATTCTGAAAGAGCGTGAGGCGCACGGCGCGTTCGAAGATATCTTCGACTTCGCAGCGCGCATGCAAGAGTCGGGCGCGTTGAACCGCGCCACGCTGGAGGCACTCATTCAGGCGGGCGCGTTCGAGTCGCTCCATCCGAACCGTGCGCAGCTGCTGAACGGGCTGGACGCCATTCTGAGCTACGCGCAGTCGCTCGCCCGCGCGAAGGCGATGGGGCAAAACTCGCTGTTCGAAGGAGGCAGTCAGGAGGATGTCGCAATTGCCAAGCCCGCGCTGATGTTGGTAGACGACCTCTCGACGCCGGAGAAACTTGCGTTGGAGCGCGAGCTGCTCGGCGTGTACCTCTCTGATCATCCGATTCGCCCCTACATGCGCGTGCTGTCGGGTAAGGCGACGCCGATTGCGCAGGCGATGGAGCGCGAGGGTGTAACGCTCACGATTGGTGGCATCATCGCCAGCGTGCAGACCCGCGTGTCCAAAAAGACAGGCGCGAAGATGGCGATTCTGCAGGCGGAAGACCTTACAGGCTCCATCCGAGTCACGGTGTTCGCAAACACCTACGAACAGTATCGCGACGCCATCCAGAAAGATCGGGTGGTGCTGATTAAAGGTAAACTGCAATCCAGCGAGTTTGGCAACCGCAACGGCGAGGGCGGCGGCACGATGGAGTTCCGCGCCGAGCATATCGAGCTAGTTCCTGAGCCGACTAACGACGGCGACACGCCGCAGGTGTATATCCGCGTGTCATACTGCCGCCGCGAGCATCTGCGTCAGCTGCGCCAGATTCTGGAGCGTCATGCGGGCGAGGCGGTCGTGCGCTTCGAGGTGCCGATTAATGGGCACGCACGGGTGGTGGAGGTACCCCAGCGCATCGCGCCCACGCCCGAAGTGCTGGAGCTGCTACGGCGCGTGCTGCCGAACGCGCAGGTGGCGGTGATGAGTTGACCCCTTGACACATCCCCCCGCGTTTCGGGTATATTAATAGCCCGTGCGGACGTGGTGGAATTGGTAGACACGCTAGATTCAGGTTCTAGTGCGCGAAAGCGTGTGGGAGTTCGAGTCTCCCCGTCCGCACCATCTTTTTCCCGATAGTGAGTGGCGGCGTAGCTCAGTTGGTCAGAGCAACCGGTTCATACCCGGTGGGTCGGCGGTTCGAGTCCGCCCGCCGCTACCATTCCTCTGAGTGGCTCGAACCATCGGCAGCGGAAGATACACGTGCACCCAATCCTGCGCGATTTCCACACGGTTAATAACCAGCGCAAATACCTCACGCTGTTCGGCGGGCGTGAACCGCCACATAGTTTACATGAGTGCAGAAAGAGAGTTGGTTATTTGTCACATTACATGTTTCAGCTCCATCGAGCGCGGGGCGCGCTTGCTGCGACGCCCCGCAGGGTTCGAATCAGTTTCGGCTTACCAGGTCTGCAAGGTCCGCAAGTTTCAGCGAGACAATCTCCGCATTCGCAGGCAACGATACAGGCAGCCACACTCGTCCTAAAGAACCCGTTACAGTGCGCCGTAGTTCAATCAGCGCTGTCATGGTCGTGCGCCCTGCACGGAAGCGAACCGCGACAATCCGACTCGCAAGCCTTTGCGGCGCGCGGATCTCCACCTGGGTTGGATCCGTGTAGTCCACTTCTACGCGCTCGCGTCCAATCGTGAAGACGCGCGAATACTCCTTGACTTTTGTGGTCATACTTTTAGCCTCCGACTTTTGTGTTTCCACCCTGTTTGAATGGTGGGTAGTTTTTTATAGGCGACGACACCACGATTTGTGACAGGGTTCGCCCCAAACAAGCTGGAATTGCGCCCTTGTTATCGGTAGTCGCCGATTAACACGAACCCCGCCCAGAAGTAGGGGTCAGCGTAGCGGGGATTACGCTGCAGTTCCCATTGCGCTTCGCGCAGAGCCGTGTCTTTGGGGACGCCTTTCGCATACCGTTTGTAAAAGGCTTCCATCAACGCTGCCGTGCTTGCATCGGCGACTTTCCACAAACTAACCCCGACGCTCCGCGAGCCTGCGACCAGAAACGCCCGTCCTAAACTATACACGCCTTCGTACCGTCGCGTCACGCCCAGTCCCGTCTCACATGCAGAGAGCATCACTAAATCTGCCCGTAGCTTCCAACTCATTAGGACCTCGCCTGCGGTGAGCGTTCCTACATCTTTCCCCACAGGTGCGAGCAGCAGAGCGGATCCCAACGGATCGGTATTGTCCGCCTGCCCATGACAGATAAAATGGACAACCCGCGCGTTCTGCGCCGCCTGACGCGCTCGCTGTGGCGTCGCCTGCGCCTCTTTCACAACTTGAACCGTTTTGAGCGGTGAGCGCAGCGCCTGCTGCAGTTGCTGCGCCTCGCTGGAAGCATACTTGAGGGGAGGCAGCGACCGACCCGAGGCTGACCGTCCCAGCAAAAGGGTCACGCCGCGCGTTTCTCGGTCGGACGGAGCCACCGCTACCTGCTGGGAAGAAGGCAGGTTCGGCGGATAGTTCACCCCGCTGGACACATAGGCAATCAGCGCGCCCTGCCTGGCAGGCTGCACCGCCCGCGCCTGCCGATAGACGCCCACCGAGGGCGTTAGGTGCAACGCCACGCGCTCCATCCAGTACACAGGCTTGCCGTTCTCGGTTTTCACAATCAACGCTGCCCACGGCAGCTGGTTCAGCACCCCATCGGGACACAGCAGCACCCGCTTCGCGGTTTGGAGCAGCCCCTGCACTGGGGCAACAAGTTGTTTATATAGCCCCTGCGCCAGTGAGCGTAACTGCTCCCGCTCAGGCGCGTAGCGCTCCCACGGTGGCTTGCCTACAATTGCGCGAAACTCCACCACCTGCTTTTGCAACTGCTTGCCGTGCACCTTGCGGGCAACCCCTTTGACTTCCGTGCGGGAGACGGCGACAATCAGCAGGTGGTCTTCAGCCAGAGCGTGGTAGAGCAACACCGTGCCTGCGTCTAAGCTCTGCTGGATTTGCTGGAGCGTGAGGGGTGTGAGAAGATATTGGCGGGCGAAGTTGGGGAATTCTTTGCGCAAACGATTGTCTAGATCGCGTTGCTGCTGGTTCAATGTCAATTGCTGACGCAGAAACTGTTGACACTGGTCGTCATCGCTCGCTTCAAGTTGGCGCAGTTGTTGCGAGAGGCGCAGGCGCTGCGCATTGAGCCGATCCTGCTCGGTGAGGAGCTGCCGTAATGCAGGTGGTAAGTTTTTGCGGGGTAGTTGGCGTTGTTGGAGAGTTTCGGCAAGACTGCGGGCGCGGCTGCGCTCGAGGGTCTCGGCAGCTTGGGCAGGGCGATTATGCTGTAGGTAAGCGGATGCGAGCAGGGAATAGGTTTCAAAGTATCGCTCACCAAAACTAACACGGGTCTCCGCATCAATAATTGCCTGACGCTGGCTTTCGACAAGTTCCATCGAGCGCTGGAGTAGACCGATTGCTTGTTGGAAACGCTTCTGGTTCAGGTAAAGATTAGCTAAATTGTTAAGACATCCAATAACTTCCAGCGACTTCGGAGCAAAACGCTCCGCAAGCTCTAACGCCTTCTCATAGTATTCTCGTGCTGTGTCAAGTTCTCCTCGCGCCCAAGCTACATGACCTAAACCGCTCGTCGGGCTCATCAAAAAAAGTGGATTCACCTGCTTCAATTCTTGATAGATGGTCAGCGATTGCTCATAATAACTCTGAGCCTTGCCCCATTCCTCACGCTTTGCCGCGATGTTACCCAGATTGTTCAGTGTCCGAGCAACATCCAACGAGCGTGGGACGGTAGCCTGGAAAATTTTCAGCGATTCTTGATAATATTGCTCAGCAACGGCCAAGTCGTCTCGCTCGAAAGCCAGAATTCCCAGACTCCCTAAGACGCTGGCATAATCTTTAGATTGTCCCGATACCTTGTTATAAACTCTAAGAGCGTCTTTGTAATAAATCTCTGCTGTATCGAAATCGCCCAGCGCGTGAACGATGATACCGAGGTTGTGCAGAGCGTAAGCCAGCCCTTGACTCTCGGGGAAGTTGCGCCAGATGTCCAGCGATTGTAAGAGACATTCCGAAGCCTTCTCCAGCTCTCCAATTTGGAAATATAGAACTCCCAAATTATTCTTCAAGACAGCTATTCTTTGTGGGGGTGCATTGACCTGCTCATAGATCTCGAGGGCTTGCTCGTAATATTGCTGCGCTTTGTCCAAGTCGCCGCGAATTCGTTCGAGAGCACCGAGATTGACCATTAGCATAGCCACTCTAACTGAGCGGGGATCGATTGCTTTCAGGAGAGAGAGAGATTGTTTGTAGTAATCAACAGCGCTATCAATCTCGCCTTCCTCTTGGGCAACAGAACCCAGATTAGCAAGCAGTCCAGCGACAAGGAGCGACTTAGGGTTATGGGTTTGGGCGATCTCCAGCGCTCGTGTGTAAAACTTACGCGCCGAACTCAGTTCACCTTGACGGTAGGAGACACTGCCCAGATTGCTCAGCGCAGACCCCATTACCAGTGAGTTCGGAGCAATTTCTTCCAGGTGGTAAAAGGCGACGAGAAGGATTTGCTTAGCGGTTTCGAGTTCAAAAATTTCGAGCCAATCTACGCCGTAGTCCTGAAGTATTGCTGCGATACCGAATCGACGATGCGTTTCTGAATGGGCTAAGCGAAGCGACTCCTGTACGAGGAGCTTCGCCTGCGCCTCGTCCCTGCGCCACAAACAAAACGCCCGTCCCAGCAACGCTTCCACCAGGAACGCCCCATCCCTCACCTCGCGCCACAAGCGCTCTGCTTGTTCCCAGGCAGGTAGCGCTTCTTCCAGGCGATTCTGCCCCTGTAACGCCCACGCCCGAAACCGATAGGCATACGCCTGCCCAATCTTGTCGCCTTTTTCAGTTGCCTGTTGCAACAGGGTGTCGGATTGGGATAACGCTTCAGCGTATTTCTGTTCTGCGAGGCGCTTCTGAATGGCTTCCACCTGTGGCTTCAGGTCGGGGTGTGGTTCGGGCGCAGGGGCGTCTTGATGCGCAGGCGGTTCGGGTGGACGAGGCGTCGGGGCAGGATCCTGCGCAAAGGCAGGCATCCCCACGAACGCCGTCTCTTTCAGTCTCAGGAACGGCATGTGCATCCGCTTTTCCTCCGATAGACAAAGTTCGGTGTTATTTGATGACTCCTGCTATTTTTGAAGCAAGCCTCGAGAGTTGTTTTGTCAGTGTTACGGGAACATACGAAATGCGCGGTGTTGCCGTCGTATGTCCTGCGTATTCACGCAAGGGCGCGGTTTCCCACGCCCCAATCTCTGTAGGGTTACCTCTTACGCTGTTGCTTGGGCGGGTCGCACGGACGATACACCAGTTGCTGCTCCGCGCGCAGCGACTCTTGCGCGTTGCCGACGATGGCGACCTCACAGGTCTGCTCATCCACGCCGACCACCTTGACCACGCCAATCTCGTGCGTTCGGCGGTGCACGCCTCCCCCTGGCAGAGCAATCTCCTCGAGGCGTTCCAGTTTCAGGTGCATGCCCTGAGTAAGCCCATCGCGCTTGCCGACGCTCAGGATGAAACGGTCGGATTGGAGCGCGACCAGCACACGCGCGGTCGTGGGACCTGCTAACTCGACGGCAAACTGTTGCACGGCTTGATTTCCTGCGCGGGTAATCATCTCGTAGACCTTGCTGTCGTTGCCGAACAGCGCATCCAGTCCGCGCCCAAACCAGTCATCAAAGGAGAAGCGCGAGGTTTTCACTTCCGCTGAGAAATCGCGTTGGAGCACGGTTTCACTGGTGCGTGCATCCACCACTCGCGCCGTGAAAACCACTCGCGCCACCGCTTCGCGTTGCACAACTATGTTCCGTTCGGAAAAGCTAATCTCTACAGGGCGGACGGCGACCAGCAGGTCGGCGCCTTGCAGGCGCAAGCGCTGCGCGGCGCTGTTGGTGTTGTCAAAAATCATTTCCAGCTCCGCCTCCGAGAAAATCTGGTTAAACAGGCTCCTGTCCTGAATGTGGAAGTGATTGGACAGGCGGGCGGCAATCCAATCGTACAGGGAGTCGGCAATCCGAATCTGCGCCTGACCTACCTCGTTGGTGTGCTTCACTGTGTCGAAGCCCTTGATACGAATCACGGACGGGTGGGGACGCTCCACGAGTATCACGACCTTCTTCCGTCCGTTGGGAGGTTGTGTCTGTTCGAGAGCGGCATCCTGGGCAAGCCCATGTACTGCGCTCATTGCTGTTGCCATCGTGACTGTCCACAGATGAACCCACTTTATCCGTTGTGTGCTTCGCATTGTTCGACCTCCTTGATTGGGTTTGGTGGTGTGTAATAGTCAACGACGCAGGTGGTTGTGACAGGGTTTGAGAGTGCATCGGGGGAGATTCAGGAACCTATTTTGCAGGTTTCTTCTCAGGTACCTTTGGCTCCGCCGATGAGGCGTTGGCAGCTTGATAGACGGCTTGCGCCTCGATGCGGCTGGGAGTGACGGTGCGCACTTGCACGCGGAAGCCCTGCAGTTCAAGCGACTCGATGGCTCCAGCCAACCGTTGTCGGTGAGCGCGCTCAACCTCCACTTCCAAAATGAGTAAGCCGCCCGCAAAGTCCTGGCGACCCACTCTTTGAACCCCTAACACCTTGCGCAGGGTATTCACGAACGCATCGCAGTCTGAGAACCGCTCGAAACCGCCCACCTCCACATTCACGCGAGCGATGATGTTGCCGAACACGCCCAGCAAGAGATCGCGACTAACAGAAGAGGTGAGTTCCGGCGTAGACCATTCCAGACCCTTTTGCAAGGCAATCCGCGCGTCTAAAGCCTGAACGCCTCGGACATCCACAGCAGACTCGGCAACGATTTCTGCGGTATCGAGCAGGATCGCCTGGTAGGATAGGCGGATATCGTATACGCCAATTCGACCGAGAGCGCCTCTTGGCGTTATGGAGACACGCCCTGTGATGATAATATCGGCAATTGACTGTTTACTCAATTCGTGGAGACGCGCCATGTCGGTTTCACCGCGCAACAGCTGCTGAATCACTCGATCCTCTCGAAGTTTATGCACGCGGACTGAGTCAACCACCTTGAACTTTGCCCGAATCAGGGCTTCGCGGATCTTCTCCTCGACCAACTCGCAGCCCTGTGGAAAGATGACCGCGATTTGCTTGCTGCGCAGTTCGCCACGACTGTGGAGGTACTGAAGCAAGCCCTGCAATGTTTTGCCCTTCTCTTCGTGGTCAACGAGGAATACCCGCACGCGGGCACGCAGGGTGTAAATGTCGCCTTGTGCGCCCTCTGACAGGATGTGCTCGATACTGGCGTAGCCCTCGGCGCGGGTGGCGATTTCGTCGCGCACGGTCTTGAAGTCACGCACGAGTGTGTCGCTGGCAACATAAGCCCCCAGCACTTGCTCGACGGCGTTGCGCAGGGCGTCGGCGCGGGCGGCCTGTCGGGCTTGCTCCCTATCGTCGCCTGTAATCGCCGCGCGTCCCTCCACTTCTACGTCTTTGTACGGTTCCTTCGCCGTGGAAGCCTGTCCGTAGCTCATCAACGCGCCACTCAGCAGCAGACACAGAGCCGCTGCACAGCGTAAGCTCAAAGTCAATCGTTTTCGCGCCATTTTCATCAACCTCCTTGTGGGTTAGTAAAGGAACACGACCGCTAGCTTTTCGAGGAAGCGGGTGTCCTGATTGGCGTTCAGCAGGCGTTGGGCGTCTTCGTTGGTCAGCACGGCGTCACCGCGTTTCGCGCCCGCTACGCCACGCGCACGGATAAACATCGGGTTGCCCCCAACGCGCTTCCGAATCACAGGGTGCTTCAGGTCATCCTCTTTCTGGAGCCACGCGGCGATACCGTACTCGATTGCGACTTCGGGGCTTACATCCAGCGTGCCCCACACTTCGGTGCCGTCCTCGCGCCGAATTTTGGGCGACATGCAGGGCAGCATGCCCAATCCACGCGCGTCGATGATTACGCCTGTGTAGGGACGCGCAGGGTCAGGGCGCACGCCAGGCGGGACAGGACGCTCGCGGGGCGGATTTTTAGGCAGCTTCACCTCAGCCTGGGGAGGCGACCACTCCTTGACTTTTTCCTCGCGCACATTGAACGCCTCGGGTTGCTGGGTGACCTCAGCGGCGGTCGCCGCGATGCCATTGAGCGGCAGGCGCAGCACCACCTCGTAGGTGTCGCCGCGTTCCTGTTCTCGGATGATTTGCGCGCCCTGCAGATAGCCCTGCACCCGCGTTTGAATGATATCCGATTCCACGACGAGGTTGCGCACGACGGTCTCTGCAGTGAGGCGTACGCCGTTGAGCGTCTCCAACAGGTTGCGCTGGGCGTCGGCAATGGCGGCGCGTTTCGCCAGCAGGCGCGCCTGCCCGCGCGACTGGGCGTTTGCGGGGAATGCACCTTCGCCTTTCGCTTCAATATAGCCCGCGCCCCAGTTCACCGTGCCTTTGCCCACGGTTTCCTTACCACCAAAATCACTCGCAGCGACGATGTGGAGCGCCGCGACCAGTATTAGAGTTGCAACGATTGTGTAGGTTCGCATGACTTTGCCTCCTTCTGTCTGTCGCGTTGTTGTTGCGTCTTCTGGATGTGTATAGCGTAATGGAACGGGAATCGTGACAGGGTTTGAGGAGATGAGAGGCGGATGCAGAAGTCAAGTCTGCATCCGCCTAACATTACTGTCTGTTCCACACGGCGCAATCGTGGAAGTCGCCGCGCAGGAAGGGGACGCCAGAATCCGGAGGGATCAGGGCGAAGGTTCCACTGTTGTACTTCACGCGCCAGACGCCACGATCCGTCAGCACGAACAGCACCTCGTCGTTCGGCTCAATCACGCCTTGCGCGATGCGGACGCCCTCCGAACGCTCATTTCGCGGCAGGGAGAAGCCCCCGCTCAGGGGCGCGCCCTCTGTGGTGTAGCGGCGTAGGGCGCGCTCTTCTGCAACAATCATGTCGCCATTTGCGGCAAACGCAATCCCGTAAATGCTACCCGTGTCGCGCAACACCGCCTTGTCGAACACAAGGCTGTTCCCCTCAGATGGAACCGCACGATGCCTCTGACCAATCGACTGCTGTCCCGATAGCGTCCACCAATACAGAGCTTGCCGTCGGGTCTCAGCGCCCAAGCCCCAATCGAAGAGACATCGATGCGCTGGCGGTCGGAGAGCAGCTGCCCCGTGCGCCCATCATAGAGGTAAAAGCCGTCAATTTTGTTGCACAGCCTTGAACCTCCTGTTGATGGTGAGTGGACTTAGTAAAGATTTATAGCTCGTTGGCGTTAGGATTCTGACAGATTAGTGCGCGCCGTGCGGGTGTGGCAGGCGCTGTCCAAAAGCGTCCGTTTTGACTGCCGTGTTCTGCCTCCCTATTCCGACCTGCTGAGCAATCTGCTGCGTGAGGAGTTCCACTGCCTCACGCGCCTGCGCCATCTGCAGGTTCAACTGCTGAATCGCGTTCACTTGCTCCAGCACAGTGGCGTTCACTTCTTGCGCGCCGGCGGCGACCTGCTGCGCCACGGCCGCCATCTGCCCCAGCGCGCCCGAAGTCGTGTCCACACTGGCGGTCATCTCTTCCGTGCCTGCGCTGGACTGCTGCGCAATCGCCGCGATTTGCTGCAACGCGGTGGAGGTCGCTTCCGTGCTTGCCAGCATCTCTTCGCCTGCCGCGCTGGACTGCTGCGCAATCGCCGCGATTTGCTCAATCTCGTGCATGGTGGCGTCGGCGGCGTTCTGCACAGCGTTCATCGACTGCGCGGAACGCTCCACCTGCTGCGTGATGGTCTCCACTGCTTGCAGAATCGCGCCCAAGCCGTGAGTGACCTCCTGCGACACCTGCGCGCCCTGCTGCACCGCGCTCAGGCTCTGCTCCATCGCCTGTACGGTCTGCTCGGTCTTGCTCAGCACCTGCTGGATGATGCCCTGAATCTCGCGTGTGGCGTTCGCGCTGCGCTCGGCGAGGCGGCGCACTTCCTCCGCCACCACCGCGAATCCGCGCCCCGCCTCGCCTGCGCGCGCCGCCTCAATCGCCGCGTCCAGCGCCAAGAGGTTCGTCTGACGCGCGATCTCCTCGATAGTCTGCAGGATGCCGCCGATGGAAGCAGACAGCTCAGCCAGCTCCTGCAGTTCGCTCGCAACATGGCGCGTCTGCTGGTCGATGTGGGTCATCACTTGCTGGGATTGCTCCAGCGCGCTGCGCCCCTGCTGCGCAATCTGGCTGGCTTGGTTAGCGGACTGCTGGGTCTCTTGCAGTTGCTGGAAGGTCTCGCGAATGCGGGCAGCGATGGTGTGCATCCGCTCCACGCCTGTGCTGGCGGCTTGGGCGGTTTGCTCTGCGCCCTGCGCCACTTCCTGCACCACGCGGGCGACCTCGTGCATCTGCTGCACGCCGCTTTGCGCCGCCTGCGCCGTCTGCTCCGCCCCACGCGCCACTTCTTGCACCACCGCGCGCAGCTGGGTCATCATTTCGTTAGCGTTGTACCCTCTCAGGTGTTTCCTCTTCTTGGTCATGAGGTTCGAACAACAGGTATACTCATGCCGACATGGAAGGCTCGGAGTTGCAGCCGCGATGGCGACGGATTCTGATTAAACTGAGCGGAGAGGCGTTCGCAGGGGAACAGGGCGTCGGGTTAGACCCCGAGTCGATCAACTACCTCGCGCGCGAGGTGATTGCGGCGCATCGGCTGGGCGTGCAGACCGCGGTGGTGGTGGGCGGCGGGAACATCGTGCGCGGCGCGGCGATTGCCCCCACGGGCATCGAACACGCCACCGCCGACTATATGGGCATGCTCGCCACCGTCATCAACGCGCTCGCGCTGCAGGCGGCGATCGAGCGGCACGGCGTGGATACGCGCGTACAATCCGCCATCGCGATGCAAGCCGTTGCCGAGCCGTTCATCCGACGACGCGCCCTCCGCCACCTCGAAAAAGGGCGCATCGTGATTCTGGCGGCGGGCACAGGCAACCCGTTTTTCACCACCGACACCGCCGCCTCGCTCCGCGCCGTCGAACTCAACGCCGACGCGCTGCTCAAAGCCACCAATGTCGACGGCGTCTACGACCGCGACCCCCGTAAACATCCCGACGCCGTCAAATACGAAACCCTCTCGTTCGAGGAAGCCCTGCAACGCCAGCTGCGGATTATGGATCTGACCGCCTTCACCCTGTGTATGGAACGCACGATGGAGGTGGTCGTTTTTAATATCTGGGAGCCAGGCAACCTGCGCCGAATCGTCTTAGGCGAACCGATAGGCACACTCATCCGACACGAACACTGACCGAAGGAGGCGATGCTATGTCCAAACATGAACTGAGTACCCCTGCCAGCGCGGATGTCCTCTTCAAAGACGCGGAGGAGCGCATGAAACACGCGATTGAACACCTCAAGCAAGACCTCGCGGGCTACCGCACAGGACGCGCCAATCCCGCGATGGTCGAGCGGATTGTGGTCGACTATCACGGAACCCCGCTGCAGCTGCAGCACCTGGCGTCGATTACCGTGCCTGAACCGCGCCAGCTGCTGATTCAGCCCTGGGATCAGTCGGCGGTCTCCGCGATTGAGAAGGCAATCCAGCGTTCCGAACTCGGCGTGAACCCGGTCAGTGACGGGCGCACGCTGCGCATCAACCTGCCCCCGCTGACTGAAGAGCGGCGCAAAGACCTCATCAAGCAGGTGCATAGACGCGCCGAAGAGGGGCGCGTCGCCATCCGCAACATCCGCCGCGACCTGCACGAACATCTGCGCCAGATGCAGAAGAATAAACAAATCTCCGAAGACGAACTCAAGCGCCACGAGCAGCAGATGGAGAAACTCACCCACAAATACATCGAAGAGGTGGACAAGCTCCAGAAAGCGAAGGACGAAGAGTTGATGGAGGTCTGAGGCGGGCGGATGCAGGCGATGGACTGGCGTGAGGCGGCGGCGCGGCGCGGGGTAGACCTGACGCGCCTGCCTCGCCATATCGCGATGATTATGGACGGCAACGGGCGCTGGGCGCGAGCGCGCGGGCTGCACCGACTCGTCGGGCACGCAAACGGACACAGCACGGTCAGGCGCTTGGTGCTGGGCTGCGCCGAGCTGGGCATCGAAGCGCTCTCGCTCTACACCTTCAGCACGGAGAACTGGCGTCGCCCGCAGGAGGAGGTGGAGGGACTGATGCGCCTACTGGAGCGCTCCGCCCGCGAGGAGCTACCCGTGATGATGCGCAACGGCGTGCAGATCCGCTTTAGCGGGCGCATCGAGGAACTCGCGCCAGAGTTGCAAACCATCCTGCGTCGCGCCGAGCAGATGACCGCGCACAATCGGCGCATCATCCTGCACTTAGCCATCAACTACGGCGGACGCGCGGAGCTGGTGGACGCCATGCGCGCGATAGCCCGTGAGGTTCGATCAGGACGGCTCGAACCCGACGCCATCGATGAAGAGATCGTGCAGGCGTTCCTCTATCAGCCCGATTTGCCCGACCCCGACCTGCTGATTCGCACAGCGGGCGAGCGGCGCACGAGCAATTTTCTAATCTGGCAGACCGCCTACACCGAGCTGTATATCACGCCCACCCTGTGGCCCGACTTCACGATGGAGCATCTGATTGAGGCGATTCTGGACTATCAGGGGCGTCAGCGCAAGTTCGGGGGCGTGCTGGAAACAGTGGGAAGCGAGGGGTGATTGCGCAGTTTTTGCGAACATGAACCTGCTATTTTGGGCTATAATATACTCGTGAACCGCGAACTGCCGAAGCGGGTCTATGGCAAAACGGGCGTGCGGATGCCCATCCTGTCGCTGGGAGGCGCGGGCGTACTTCAGGAGAAGAACCGCAAGCGCGAGGCACTCGAAATCATCCGCGAAGCCGTCGACTCAGGTGTCTACTACCTCGACACAGCGCAACAGTATCGCGACAGCGAACTCATCTTCGGCGAGGCAATTGCGGGCATCCGCGAAAAGGTGTTCCTCAGCACCAAGAGCGCGGCGCGCGACTACGATGGCGCATGGCGCGACCTCCAAAACAGCCTCAAACGCCTGCGCACCGATAAACTGGAGCAGTGGATTGTGCATCATGTGTCGTATCCGCACGAGATCGACCGCCTGTTCGCTCCCGACGGCGCGATTAAGGCGTTCCAGCAGGCGAAAGAACAGAAAATCGTCAAATCCATCGGCATCTCAGGGCATAACGACCCCGAAATGCTGAAGACCGCGATGGAGCGGTTTCCGTTTGACATGGTGCTGTTCCCGCTGAACCCTACCGAGCCGCACCATCCTCGCGCCTTCACGAAGGAGTTTCTGGAGTATGCGCGGCGCAAGGGCGTGGGGCTGGCGGTGATGAAGGTGATGGGCGTCGGGCGTCTGGTGGGCGAGGGCAGGTTCACCGTGAGCGAGCTGTTCCGCTACGCGCTGAGCTATCCGATTCATACCGCCGTGATTCTGCCGAACAGCCTGCGCGAATTGCGCGAGCTGGTGCAGGCGGCGCGTGAGTTCAAGCCGTTGTCCCAGAGTGAGTTGCGCGCCTTAGAGGAGCGCGGCAAGCCCCTGACCGCGCAGGTCGCGGGGATGTATCATCAGTGGCCATAAGTGCGGGGCGTTAACCGTCACTTTTCACTCAAACAACTCGCCCACGCGCACCTGAAACTCAGGCAACAACTCGCCCCCTGTGAGAATCGCGAACGCTCAACGCGCCAACGCCCCAGGCAGCCTCGCCGATTGCTGGCTGTTTGAAGGCGTGCTACGCCGCGCGCGCGGCGAATACGACCTCGCGTTGCAGGCGTACCGCAACGCGCAGCCCCTCTACGAGCAAGCGAACAACCCGCTGGGCGTGGCGCGCTGCATCGCCAACTGCGGGCTGGTCTACTGGACGATGGGGCTGTATGAGGAGGCGCGGCTCCACTATCGCGAGGCGATGCCCCGTTTTCAGCAGCTCGGCGCGGAGTGGGATGTGGCGATCTGCACGCTGAATACGGCGATTCTGCTGCAGCAGGAGGGGGACTTCACGGGCGCGCTGGAGCTGTATCAAGATGCGCTGAAACGATACGAGGCGTTAGGCGACCGCGAGGGCGTCGCCTTCTGTCTGCAGAACATGGCGGACGCTTTGATTCAGGCTCGGCAGTATCAGGAGGGCGCGCGGCGCGCCCACCGCGCCGTCGTGCTGTTCGAGCAGGCGGGCAACCCTGCGGGCGCGGCGTTCGCGCGCCAGGTCAAGGCGCGGGCGCTCCTGTCGCAGAACCGACCCCACGAGGCGTATCAGACCCTGCTCGCCGCGCGCACAGGAGCGCAATCGAATCCGCTCCGCGCTATCGCGCTCGCCTACCTGGAAGGCGCGGCGCAGGCGGAACTGAAACGAGACGCCGAGGCGCGCCGCGCGTTCCGCAACTGCCTGCAACAGATTCAGCAGCTGGATTCCTTGCGCGACGCGCCGCCTGAGGAAGTGGGACTCTATCTGAGCCAGTTCCGTGAGATGGTCGCCTCCATCGTGGGCTTTTATGGGCGACGCGGCGACTGGCATGGAGCGTTCGAAGCGTGTCAGCGCGGCAAGGGCAACGCGCTCCGACTTGCGTGGCAAGCGCCGCAGACTTACGCCGAGCTGCGCCCCGCCGAGCAACAACGACTGAACGCGCTGCGCACGCGCTACGAGAACGCTCTCGCCCAGCAGAGCCGCGCGAAGACGCCCACCGACGAGCGTCGCCTGCGGCGCGAGACAGAGCGTCACTTATCAGCGTGGCGAACCTATCAGCGGGAACTCGCCGCGCGCTACCCACGCCTGCGCTGGCGACAGCCTGAACCCCTGCGTCCTGAACAACTCCCGCTGGATAACGAGACGCTGATTGTGGAGTACGCGCTCGCCCCCGACTGGCTCACGCTCGTATGGGCGCGGCGACGGGGCGGGCGCGTGCAACTCGGCGGCGCAACCCAGCGCGTCTCTGAAGAGACCCTGCGCAGTGTGATACGAGGTCTGCTCAACGACTTAGAACGCGAAGCCCCCCTGGAAACGGTTCACCGCGACGCGCGACAGCTCTACGACTGGCTCATTCGCCTGCTGGAGGCGCAACTGACGGGAGTGAGGCGTATCATCATCTGTCCCGACGGCGATTTGCATGCGACGCCATGGGCGGTGTTGCGCGACTCGCGGGGGCAGTATCTGCTGGAGCGCGTGGCGATTGGCAGCAGTCCGTCCGCTTCGGCGTGGGCAGCGGTGGAGGGGACGCCTACTTCTTGAGCGGCGACTCGGGTGGTCCTTCTACGATGTGGAGAGACCTGAACAATAATGGACAGGTAGACGCGGGCGAAGTTCGGCTTGTCGGAGTTCACTCCATCAGTGATGTTGCTGTGGATTTGAACGGAAACCGTCAAGAGGATAACGGCGAGCCGTATGATGTCGTATTTCTGCCCTCACCCCCAGCCCCTCTCCCACCGCGTGGGAGAGGGGAGTCAATCGCAGGTGCAGCACAGGTCGTCCCCCCCTCCCGCGTCGCGGGAGAGGAGGCAGTGGGTGAGGGCGAAACTGTCTTGTCATTCCGAGCCGAAGGCGAGGAATCTCGATGCAGGAAGCTGCCCGTTCGCTATGGCTCTTCCTTCCGCGCCTTGCGCTCAGGCAAGGTGGACGGTTCAAAACGCGACAGCACAAACCGATACCGTTTGCGCCTGCCGCTTTCTGTGATGAACTCGATGGTGTGCCCTCGCAGATGCGCCGCCATTAGCCGCGCCCCCGGATCCTCGTCTAACTCGCGTTTGACCATGTCATAGATATAGTCGTCCAACTCCTCGGATCTTGTGGAGAACCACCTCCGCACATACCCATGGGAGCTGAGGATGTAAGGCGCGAGTTGTTCCTGCTCAGCAGTTAGTCGCACGGCTGGTTCCTGGGGCGCGCTGTCGGGCGATTCGGGAGCGTTGTCGGATACGGCGCGGAAACCGTATGCCCAGGGGGAGTAGCGTAAGTTCGCGAGATCGAAATAGTTTGGTCTGGCGTCGCTGGGCAGTGGCTCGCGGAAAAGTTGTTGCGCAGGTGGGAAACGATCGCCACTCGCCTCTTGAAAACGGCGTTGCTGCGTTGAGTTGAGTCGACGATGCGGCAACCACTGCCCTGACGCGAGTTGCTGACGCTGCGCGGGGGTCAACGACGCCAAAAAACGCAGCGCGGGCAGACAGGCAACCAGCGGCTCGAACTCAAACTGCGTCATGGGCACTGTCCAGAAATGGCGTCCCTGCGTAAAAAACTCCACCTGTGCGTCGGTCAGCTTTCCTGCCAGCACGATGTAATCGTCCAGTGTAAGCCAGCCCTGCTGCGTGTATTTCTGTTCCAGCGGGCGCAGCCACGCTTCGGGCAGTTCGTAGCGGCGATAGCTCAAGTAGAACTTATGCCGTGCCAGCAGGTAGCCCGACTCGTCCGCGCGGAGCCAGCAGTCCGCGCTGAGCCGTCCGAGAACGACTCGCGGCGCGAGCAACTCGCCCGGCTCAAGATAAGAAACGACCAGTCGAAAGGCGTCGCCGATAATGGGACGGCGCGTCGCCCACGCAAGTTGCTCCAAAATGTCCGCGGATGTAGCCCAATTGGGGCGCGAACCGTCACCGATGCGGTATTGCGGGCGCGGGGGCGCGGGTCGATCTTCGCGTGGCGTAACGCGCTCAGGAAACGCCTCCTGCAACGCTTTTTCAGGCGTCGCCCATCCGTCCCAGAAACGCTGCAAGTCATGTTCCTTCAAGAACGGCGTGATATCGATGCTCAGCGCGGATTCATAGCGATGCAACGAACGCGAGGGGCGATCCGCGTCTCCCCAAACGGGCAGGCTCACGAGCTGGTACTCGACCGCGCTCAGGCGCGTCGCCATACGCAGCCAGACGCCCGCAAACTCCGAGTTGTGCAGTGCAGTTTGTTCCCTGCCTACCCAATCGGCGGCGCTGGTACTTTCCTGAACCCAGCGTCTATCGCGCATGTGGTTGGGCAAAAGCGCGTCGTCGGGCAGCAGGAATACGCCATGCGGAGGCTTCGTGCTGAAGCCTATCACCTGCCCGTTCACGAGCGCGTCGACGGCGCGGTCGGGCAACGCCGCCAGACAGTGATAGACAGCGTATTCATCGTCGTAGTCATCCTCGCCGGTTTCCACCCACTCGCCTTCGGGCGTCTGGCGCATCGGTCGCAATGGAATCATCCCGTAGAGCGCGCTCCACCGCGCCGACTCCTGCAGCGTAAGCGTTGAGTGCTTCTCGCGCAGCCGTTCCCTTTCCAAAGCGCGTTGTTCGATGCTCATTTTGCGCACTTCACGCGCCGCCTGGATAAGTTCCTGAAGGGCGCGGCGGCGCGCCTCGCGCACGGCGTTCACGGTTTTCTCTTCCTGCAGGCGCGTCTCATCAGGCACATAAAGCAGATAACCTCCGTCCTCGTGCTTGCGCCACTCGTAGCGGAGCGCCTTCGCCAGCTGCGTCAGAATCTCGTGGGCGGGGCGCTCCTCCACGAAAATAGCGACTTTCTCGTCCGCAATCGCGTCCTGACAGCGGAGCGAGACGCCTGTTTGCCTGCCGATTTGGCGCAGGGCGTCGCGCATCGGCTCCATCTTGAGCCAGACCGTCATCCGCCGCTGGAGCAGCGGGTCATCCAACAGTTTCGCAGGTTGCGCAAGAACCGCACTCAACAGCCCCAGCGCTACGGCTACACACAATAGTCCACGAAACATGGTCTCACCGTGACAGACTATTTTCTGAGAGGTTAAGAATTCCTGCTCCGTGAACGGAGATGGAAAGTCGCGGCGTGCTGCATGAGCGTTCTCCACTCTGTTGAGGAAGAGGGAGGCACACGGGGTCTAATAAGGGTACAACGCTTGGGTTCAACAGCACTGCGTGCGCCCCCCTTTGCCCTCACCCCCAGCCCCTCTCCCACGCTGTGGGCTTACTGCACGACAGTTTTTCCCGCTCCGACAAAAGAAAGACCCAAAACACCCCCCACACGGCAGTCAACAAGAGAACAACACGGCGAACAGCAAGGCGACCGATAACAAAAAGCCCACCA
>CALKLF010000005.1 GCA_937992175.1 uncultured Fimbriimonadales bacterium
CCGACCTCCCCCGTGAACGGGGGAGGCGTCGCGGCTGCCCGCGCGTGCGCTCCCTCCCCGCTTGCGGGGAGGGGCGGGGTGGGGGTAACTTTGGCGCAGGCATGGGGGTAAAAAGGAACGATTTCACATTGGAGGGACTTAAGTGCCTCAAAGGTTAAAGCGTCCCCGAAACGCGCCAAGCGCGGATGGTGCGACGGCATTCTTGCCGTCGCATGTTGAGGATACCCAGGCGACACGACGGCAAGAATGCCGTCGCACCAAAAGAGGGCGTTTTCACATTAGAGGAGCTTAAGTGCGTCCCGCAAAAAATGCTACCGAAACATGACCAGAAAAGGTTGAGATTCCTCGCTTCGCTCGGAATAACAAAGATTGTCATTCCGAGCGAAGCGAGGAATCTCTTTCACTTCCCTCGTCGTTTCGTTAACATTTTTCGTGGGAAGAACTTACCAAGCGCGGCTCCGATTAGGGGATGATTCTTTTAGGGAAGCACTTAAGTCCCTCCAATGTGAAATCGTTCCTTTTTACCCCCATGCCTGCGCCAAAGTTACCCCCACCCCGCAAGCGGGGAGGGAGCGCACGCGCGGGCAGCCGCGACGCCTCCCCCGTTCACGGGGGAGGTCGGGAGGGGGGGAGAGACCAGCAGGCGAAGGGGACGATTTAATCTTTGAGGGACTTACCAATGCTGCGCCCCCCAAGGAACAACGGAGTTGTCATTCCGAGCACAGCGAGGAACCTCAGCTCTCTCTAGGATCGGGATTTTCCAGCACCGCCTGCGTTTGCCGTGCGCGATAGGCTTCCAGCGCGTCGCGGAACTGGGGGTATTTGTTGGCTAAAATCGCGGTCGCCAGCAGCGCGGCGTTGACAGCGCCCGCTTTGCCAATCGCTAGCGTCCCAACGGGAACCCCCGCAGGCATCTGCACGATAGAGAGCAGCGAGTCCAGCCCCTTGAGCGCTTGGGATTCGATAGGCACGCCCAGCACGGGCAGCGTGGTCTTGGCGGCGGTCATACCAGGCAGGTGCGCCGCGCCGCCCGCGCCCGCGATAATCACCTCCAGCCCGCGCGCCGCCGCCGTGCTGGCGTACTCGAACATCTTATCGGGCGTGCGATGCGCCGACACCACCTGCACCTCATACGGCACGCCCAGCGACTCCAGCGTCTCTACCGCATGGCGCATCGTCTCCCAATCGGAGCGCGAACCCATAATCACGCCGACCAGCGGTTGCACAGGGGGGATTGTACCTGAAGGAACAAGATTCCCCAACCAGTGGGCAAAGTGAAACTTAGTTACAAAGTGACAGAAGGGTCGAATGATATCGAGGTTCTTGCTCCACGATGTAGATGATGATGTTGGAATCAATATACACTGTACCAGTAAGTTGGTCTACTCCCATGCGTCCCGTTCCTGGTTTTCATGGACGGTCTGATTATCCCACAGGTAGTTAGTCACCGACCTTCAGCACGCTCAGGAACGCCTCCTGCGGCACTTCCACTGCGCCGACCTGTTTCATGCGCTTCTTGCCCTCTTTCTGGCGTTCCAGCAGCTTGCGCTTGCGCGTGATGTCGCCCCCGTAGCACTTGGCAATCACATTCTTGCGGAACGGTTTAATCGTCTCGGAGGCAATTACACGCGCGCCAATCGCCGCCTGGATGCGCACCTCGAACTGCTGGCGCGGCACAACCTCTTTGAGCTTCTCGACCAGCGTGCGGGCGCGGGGGTAGGCACGCTCGCGCGGCGCAATAAAGCTCAGCGCGTCCACCGGGTCGCCGTTGATTAAGATATCGATTTTCACCATATCCGCCTCGCGGTAGCCTGCGGGTTCATAATCGAACGAGGCGTAGCCGCGCGTGCGGGTTTTGAGCTGGTCATAGAAGTCGAGCAGAATCTCGCTCAGTGGTAATCGGTAATACAGAATCACGCGCTGGGGCGTGGGGTACTCCATCTTCACGAACTCGCCGCGACGATTCATGCACAAGTCCATCACCGCGCCCACATAGTCGTTCGGAACCATCACGGTCGCGTTCACAATCGGCTCCTCCACGCGCTCGATTTTGCCGGGATTGGGCCAGCGCGTGGGGTTGTCGATCTCCAGTATCTCCCCGTCTTCCGTGTAGACGCGATAGGCGACGCTGGGCGCCGTGGCGATGAGTTCCAGCCCGAACTCGCGCTCCAGACGCTCCTGCACGATTTCCATATGGAGCAGCCCCAGAAAACCGCACCGGAATCCGAACCCCAACGCCGCGCTATTTTCGGGTTCGAAGCTAATCGCGGCGTCATTCAGGCTCAGCTTCTCTAAGGCGTCGCGCAGGTCGGCGTACTTGTCGCCCTCCACAGGATACAGCCCGCAGAACACCATCGGCTTCACCTTGCGGAAGCCGGGCAGGGGTTCCCGCGCAGGGTTCTCCGCGGAGGTGATGGTATCGCCCACCTGCGCGTCCTTGACCGATTTGATCGACGCCGTGATGTAGCCCACTTCGCCCGTGTTCAGCGCGTTCGCAGGGCAGAGCTTCGGCGTGAAGTAGCCTACCTGCGCGACCTCAAAAGTCTTGCCGTTCGCCATGAACATAATCTTGTCGCCGGGCTTCACGCTGCCGTCCACCACACGCACATACGCCACCACGCCCACATAGGCGTCGTAGTGTGAGTCGTACACGAGGGCGCGCAGTGAGGCGTTCGGGTCGCCCTTCGGCGGCGGCACGCGCTCCACAATCGCGTCCAGAATCTCCTCGATGCCGATGCCTTCTTTCGCGCTCGCCAGAATCACCTCGTCGGGGTCGATGAGCAGCGCGTGTTCCATCTCCTCTTTCACGCGCTCTGGCTCAGCGGCGGGCAGGTCGATTTTATTAATCACAGGCACAATCGCCAGCCCCTGATTATAGGCGAGGTTGGTGTTCGCAATCGTTTGCGCCTCCACGCCCTGCGCGGCGTCCACCACCAGAATCGCGCCCTCGCATGCAGCGAGGCTGCGCGACACCTCGTAGGTGAAGTCCACATGCCCCGGCGTGTCGATGAGATTCAGCTGGTAGGTGTTGCCGTCTTTGGCGGTATATTGCAGGCGCACGGCGGTCATCTTGATCGTGATGCCGCGCTCGCGTTCCAGGTCCATCGTGTCCAGTACCTGCTCGACGGGCGTCCCTTTCTGGATTGCGCCCGTGAACTCCAGCAGGCGGTCGGCTAAAGTGGACTTGCCGTGATCCACATGAGCGATAATGCAGAAGTTGCGTATCAACGCCTGATTCATAGCGAGGCAATTGTACCTGAGCCAGTTTCAAGGAGCGTAGGGCGTAAAGAAT
The DNA here is from genome assembly GCA_937992175.1 of uncultured Fimbriimonadales bacterium. Classification (GTDB taxonomy): domain Bacteria; phylum Armatimonadota; class Fimbriimonadia; order Fimbriimonadales; family GBS-DC; genus GBS-DC. The sequence continues at coordinate 3,293 of CALKLF010000005.1, forward strand.
CGCCTGCTCAATATCTTCTGACTGCAGATGAGGGTAGGCGCGCAGGATCTCTTCGTGAGTCGCGCCTGACGCGAGCAGCTCGAGGACAAACTCGACGCTGATTCGTGTTCCCCGAATATGGGGTTTGCCTGATAGCACCTCGGGGTCAATGACAATTCTGTCCAGTTGAGCGTCCTCACAAGTATTGTACCTAACACGCCTGTAAATCTGGTACTATACTGAGAGCAGGTTCTCCCAGTCTGTGGAACTGCTTCCTTGTGGCGTTGCCTCTAAACGATTCGATGTTGTGGCGGCGAGCGGAAACCGAAGCGCGACAAGTGTCGCCCGACGAGTCCGAATGGTTCCTTCGGGTTCTGTGCGCGGGGTTCGGTCTCGATATGAATACGGCGCGACGCTTTTTTTACGACGACCCCTATTTTGAGGTGAACCAGCGCTGGGGGTTGTGGCTCAACGAGCGCGGCGGTCAGACGCTCGTGTCGATTCTCACGGCGATTCCGCTCACGATGTGGATTGGGGCGCGTCCTGTGCCGTTATACGGAATCGCGGGCGTGGCGACTTTGCCTGAGTATCGGCGACGGGGCTTCGCGGCGGAGTTGCTGCGTCAGACTTTGCAGAGCCTCTATCGCGAGGGCGCGCCGCTGGCGGTGCTACAGGCGTTTAATCACGAGTTCTACCGTAAGCTCGGCTGGGAGACAGTCGGCGCGATTGCCCATGCGCGCCTGACACCGAAGCAGTTGCCCCGTTATGACGGCGAGCCGCTGCGCCGCGCTGGAGCTGCTGACCACGAAGCAGTGATGAATTTGCACGCCCAGTATGGCGCTCGTCGCACAGGCAGCCTCGTCCGCGATAAACGCCGCTGGGAGTACCTGCTCTGGAACCTGCCGAACCTGTGGGTGTATGAGCGGAGCGGGCAGATAGAGGGGTACCTGTTTTACGACTTTCTCGATTCGGGCTGGACGCTGCGCGTGCGGGAGATGCTCTGGCGCAGCGAGCGGGCGCGGCGCGCAATTCTGGGCTGGCTTGCTGCGAACGAGGAGTCGGTACAGCAGGTGGAATTTCAGCTGCCTGTTGAAGCAGTCGCGTCGTTGGGGCTGCTGGGCTGGAGCGCGCCGCCGACCGAGCCGAGCCAGCCGTTTTACACGGTGCAGGTGCTGCCGAACTTCATGGCGCGACCTGTGCATGCGTCTGCGCTGCTGCGGGCGTTGCTGGAGGGCGCGCCCGCGCCTGAGGGATTTCAGCCGTTCAACTTGCGCGTGCGCGACAGCGTGCTGAAGGCAAATGGCGAAATGGCGAGCGTCAGCGCGGAAGGGGGACTATTGAAGGTGGGGAAAGCGTCGTCTGACTTGCCCGTTCTCAGCCTCGCGCCCACCAGTTTCGCGATGCTCGCTTTTGGCACGATGAGCGCGTCGGAACTCCATGCTCGCCGAATCCTGAACGCGCCCGAAACGCTGATAGAAACGCTGGAGCTGCTGTTCCCTGAACGCGCGCCCTGCCTCGCGCCGATGGATTTTTTCTAATACGATCGCGAGTTCAAGCGGCGCATATTGTCGGCGGGGGCGTCGACGCTGCGCACGCGCTTCGCGTAGCGTCGGCATCCCTGCCGACAATACACTTGAAACCCCCAAGCAGTGTGATAAAGGTACAACGCCTGGGTTCGAACACGCCGCCGATTTTTCCAACCTCCTCCCCAATCCCTCTTCCGCGCCGTGGGAGGGGGGGAACGCCCCTCGCAGCGCACGCGCTCAATTCCCCTCTCCTACGTGGCGGGAGAGGGGCTGGGGGTGAGGGCGGAAAGGTGACACTTGTTTTACAACCCTCACCCCTTAAGTCGGCGCAGCCTCTTCAATAGTGCCGTTGAGATTGGTATCGACAGCGAACTTATCCGTGCTGCTGCCCAGGGTTGGGCGAGAAGAACATGCCCGCGTTAAAACTGCTCACGCTAATGCCAATCCACAAATTCTGCTTGCCGATTGTTGTTGGTGAACCAGGGAACTGCAATTGAAATGTGCCAAACGGCACGCTTGTGAGCAACGCTGTGTAAAGCAGATTACCGAAAAGACCGCTGCTGTCCGCCTCATACACGAACATCACCACATCCACCGTACTGACATTTATGTTCGTAACGCGATGTTCACCTGTTTGATTTCCAGAGCAGTGGTACGGTTCACATCATCCAGCATGATTAGGTACGGGCCACCGAGATAGAATTGGGAATACCCACTACCTGGATCGTTATCGTAGTCGAGGGTGTTTCCATAGGTTAGGCTCAGCAGTGCGCCTGTTAAAGCCAAAAGACCGATGTAGCGTTTCATCATTCACCTCTATTTAGTGAAGCGTATCAAGGAGCATCTGCTAATTGTCCACTGTTGTTCATGACTCAAAAATTGTCCCAAAGCGCACAGAAAAAATGCCAGATTCAGAGTTTTGGATTGCGCTTGCGTAAAAATGCTACTGAACAGACGCCCCCCGCATGAAGCAGGAACATCGCGTGCGGGCGAGAATCTAACTGCAATATGCGATACTTCTGGGCGTTTGTACTGATTGCTTTCCTTATAGCTCAGGGCGGGGCGCAGACAGAGACCAAACCCGATGCGCCGCCTGCCGAAACCAAACCTGCCGCCCAAACTCGTGAAACGACGCTAATCTTCCCGCAGGAAGGCGAGCGCTGGTGGTGGGCGGAAAATAGCAAAGGGGAGCCGCTGAACGCCCCCCAGAAGACCAGCGACGCGAGCGTGAACATCAAGCTGCCTGAGGGCGCGGAGACGCTCTGGGTGTACGACGCAAAGTCGGGCAACCTCGCGCAACTCAAGGCATCTGAGTTGAAGGAAAAGACCGAACTCAAGAGCGAGAGCTGGACGCATGTCGCGCGAGTGCAGGTGAATGTGAAGTCGCAGGATAAGCCCGTCGCCAGCGCGATTGTGAGCCTGACCGACGCGAAGGGGGACACTCGAACGCAAGTACTGGAGCCGTCGGCGGAGGGGATTCTGGTGTTCGAGCGCGTGCCGTTGGGCAAGGTGGAGGTCACGGCGCGCTACGGGGACGAACAGAAAGCCTCGCAGGAGACGACGCTGAAAGCCGAGCGCGAGCTGCGCGTACCCGTGATTGAACTCGCGCTAAGCGGAACGGTCGCCACACTGGAGCCGACGAAAAGGGCAGGGGAGACGGAAGCGAAGGCGGAGGAGACGCCGCAGGTCAGTCGCATCGGCGCGATTGTGATGTTCATCATCGCGCTTGCGCTGGCGGTGGGCGTGGTTTACTTCCTGGTGCGATTGGCGACGCAGAAGCCGCAGCAGCTCGGCGAGGCGATGAGCAAGCTCGGCGTGGAGTTGCCGCAGGCGGCGACGAGCGGGGCAGTGGGGAGCGTCGGTTCCACCGCGCCCCCTGCGCCGCCGCAGCCCGACCTGCCGCCGCTGGACACGGCGGGCGTGCCGCCGACAGCGACCGCCGCGCCGACGGTTATGGTCGCGACAGAACCCGCCACGCGCATCGTCGCCACTCAGGGACCCTACGCGGGGCAGGTGTTCGAGATTAGCGCTGACCTGATGACCATCGGGCGCGAGGCGGTTCATCCAATCGCGCTGGTGAACGATATGGGCGTCAGTCGCAACCATGCGCAGATTACCCGACAGGGCGACCAGACGCTCATCGAAGACCTCGGCAGCACGAACGGAACCTATGTGAACGGCGTGCGCATCAGTACGCCGACGCCAATCAAGCCGGGCGACACGATTCAGCTCGGCGCGAGCCTGTTCCGCGTGGAGTGAGATGGTCTCCAAACTGTTCTACCTGATGGTGTTCGGAGCGCTGGGCGGCTTGCTCGCGTGGTTTGTGAACGAGCCGTTCGTGAGCGACGACATCCGCCGCTCGGTGAACTGGGCGGAGATTGCGTTGTTCGGCTCAGTGTCGGGCGGGTTCATCGGCGCGATGATTGGCATGGCGTCGGGGCTGTCGCTGGGCACGGGCAAGCACATTATCCGAGGCGTCGCGCTCGGTGCGCTGGTGGGCATTCCCGGCGGCTGGATTGGGCTGACGGTGGGGCAGATACTTTTTAATGTGTTCGGCAGTGCGATCCCGATTGCGGGCTGGATTGTTGGGCGGATTATCGGCTGGAGCGCGTTCGGGGCGTTGATTGGGCTGTCGGAGGGGGTGGTAGCGCGTTCGCCGAAGCGGATGCGCAACGGGCTGCTTGGTGGGGCGATTGGCGGGGCGTTAGGCGGCGCGCTGTTTGACTTTCTTGCGCTGACGGTCGGCTCGATTTTCGGGTTCGCGTTGCGGGCGGAGGGCGAAGCGGGCGCGCCTTCTCGCGCCGTCGCGCTCACGCTGGTCGGCGCGGGCATCGGGCTATTCATCGGCTTGCTGGAGCTGATCGCGCGCTCCGCGTGGATTCGCGTGATTTACGGGCGCAACGAGGGCAAGGACTACCCGATTGACCGCGACGGGGCGTACATCGGGCGCGACGAGCTGGCGGATGTGCCGTTGCGGGGCGACCCGCAGGTCGCCCCGCGCCACGCCGAGATCCGCATGGACAGGGGGGGCTATGCGCTCGTGCCCCTTGCGCCCCTGCTGGTAAACGGTCAGCCCGTCGCCGCGCCTGTGGAGCTGAGCGACGGGGACATGCTGCAGATTGGGCGTTTCCAGTTGCAGTTCCAGTTGCGCGAGGGTCAGGCGCAGCGGGTTCCGCGCGATGTGGCGCGTTCGTCGTTGCCGCCGCCCCCGCCGACGTCGCCTGGCGTGTGTCCATACTGCGGTCAGCGTCAGGATCCCGTCACGGGCGCGTGCGCCTGCACGCCTGTCGCCACTGCGCCGACGATGGCTGCGCCTACGCCGACTCCAACGCCCGCCTACGCCCCCGCGCCGTCGGGCGTCGCCGCCGTCGCGCTGGCGACCGCACTGGTGGGACTCGACGGCGCGCTCGCAGGACAGCGATTCGTCGTGCCCCCCACAGGACTGACTGTTGGACGCGAAACCGACAACGCGCTTATCGTACCCGACCTCTCCGTGAGCCGCCATCACGCCCGAATCGCCCTCGAAAACGGCGCACTGGTGGTCTACGACCTCAATAGCACGAACGGCGTGTTCGTGAACGAGCAGCGCGTGCAGAAGCAGATTCTCAAGCCGGGCGATGTGGTGCGCTTCGGCGTGGCGCGGTTTCGGGTGGAGTAAATATCGAGGTACACTATTACCGCATGGCGTTTCGGATTTATTGCGGCGCGTTGGCGACCGACGGAAGTCGATACGAACAGCGCGCGCTGGTAGTCGATAAAGGGCGGATTGTCGCGTGGGAGCCGTATGACCCCCATCGCCTCGCGCGGATTGCGCCCCCTGATGTGGACGCGCGCGAGTATATCGCCCTACCTGGCATGATTGACCTCCACATCCACGGCGGCTTCGGACGCGATATGATGGAGGGAACCCCCGAGGCAATTCAAGCCGTCGCGCAGCGTCTTGTGCAGCACGGCGTCACGGCGTTTCTGGCGACGCCGCTCACTGCGCCGTGGGACGCAATTAGAAATTGTATACGCGCCGCCCGCGAAGTGCGCGAACATGGCTCGGAAGGCGCGCGTGTGCTGGGATGCCACTTAGAGGGTCCCTTCATCAACCCCAAACGCGCAGGAGCGCAGCCCCCCGAATACATCCGCCCGCCCAGCGTGCGCGAACTGGAAACCGAACTGGGCGATTTGATGAGCGAGTTGCGCATCGTCACTCTCGCCCCCGAGCTGGAGGGAGGGCTAGAGCTGACGCAGTATTTGACAGGGCAGGGGATTATCGTCTCCATCGGACACAGCGACGCGACCTACGAGCAGACCCTGCAGGCAATCGAACACGGCGCGCGCCACGCCACGCACACTTTCAACGCCATGCGCCCCTTCCAGCATCGCGACCCTAGCCTAGCGGGCGCGGTGATGCTGCGTGATGAGCTGACCGCTGAGATTATTTGGGACAATGTGCATACGCACCCCGCGACCGCGCACCTGCTGGTGAAGGCGAAGGGCATCGAGCGCGTCCTCTGCGTTTCGGACGGCACGACGGGCGTGGGCATGCCCGATGGGTACACATTTGAATTGTGGGGACATCGCGCCGTGGTACAGAATAGCGCGGCGCGTATGGTGGAGACGGGCGGACTGGCGGGCAGCACGATTGCGATGGACGCCTGCCTCATGCACTGCGCCGACACGCTGGGGCTGGAAGCCGCCTCGCTGCTGTGCGCCGCGAACCCCGCCCGCGCGCTGGGCTACGAAGGCGAACTGGGCACACTGCGACCCGGCGCGTGCGCGGACTTCATCCTCTGGAATCCGCGCACGCGGCAAATAGAGTATACTTTCATCGATGGCGTTCTAGAACAATTAGAATCGAAAACGGCAGGAGAACCTGTTTCTGCCACGAATCTCAATCCGTATCCCTGAAGGAGGTCCGTACAATCATGTGGAACGACGAGCAGACCCGTGAGAACCTGTCAACCGAGTCGACCCTGACGACCGAGACGGCAACCGAGACCGTAGAGGAGACTGCCGTGATTGAAGCAAGTTCGGAAACGACCTCTGCGACAGAGCGCGTGCCTGAGCCGGTCAACGGGGAAGTGAGCAGCGCGCCCGAAGTCAGCGCAAGCGCGACGACGGCGTTCGAAAGCAGCGAGACTATTCAGGAGGCAGCTGGATCTCCCGCGCCGTCAGAGCCTGAAGCCACTGCGCCCGAACCGACGCCTGAGCCTGCGCCTGTGAGCGCGGCAACCCCGCCTGAGCCGACGCCTGTGAGCGCGGTATCGCAGACAGAAGCGCCCCGCGCCGCCGAAGAACCGCTCACGATGGATAAAGCTATCGAGCAGAGTTTTCCGTCGTTTGAGCCAGGCGAGGTGATTCAGGCAACTGTGGTGCAGGTCGATCGCGACGCGATTATGGTCGATGTCGGCGCGAAGACCGAAGTGATGATCCCACGCAAGGAGCTCGCTATCGAGGAGGTCGCCTCGGCGGCGGATGTGGTTCAGGTGGGCGACACGATCGATGTTAAAGTAAAAGAGGTGCGTGGCGAAGCTGGCATGCCCGTGCTGTCCAAGCGCGCCGCTGACTTTGATAAACTCTGGGACTCCATCGTGACGGCGTACCATAACAAAGAGACGCTGGAGGCGATGGTGGAGGACGCAGTGAAAGGCGGCGTGGTGGTGAATATCGGCGTGCGTTGCTTTGTGCCTGCCAGTCAGATTGCCCGACGCCTGCCGCCGAATCAGCTCGATCGGCTTGTGGGCGAAGTCATCCCCATCAAGATTATCGACATCGATGAGGACAAGCGCAAGGTCGTCGCCTCGAACAAGTTGGCGGAAGAGGAGATTCGCAAGCAGCGCGAGGAAGAGGAGCGCCAGCGCCGTGAGCGCGTGTTCTCCACTCTGAAAGTCGGACAGCGGTTCCAAGGCGTGGTGAAGCGAATCACTTCCTACGGCGCGTTCGTGGACATCGGCGAATACGAGGGCTTGCTCCACATCAGCGAAATGTCGTGGGCGCGCGTGGACAACCCGCGCGAGGTGCTTAAGGAAGGCGACGAAATTGAAGTCGTGGTGATTCGCCTGGAGCCAGAGAACGGCAAGGTCGCGCTCAGCCGCCGACAGGTGCTGCCCGATCCGTGGCAAATTGCCGCCCAGCAGTATAAGGTGGGCGACGAAATCGAGGTTCCCATCTCGCGTGTGGCGCGGACGGGCGCGTTTGCGCGGGTGATGGAAGGCGTCGAGGCGTTCCTGCCCCTTTCGGAACTCTCCAGCAAGCGTGTGAAAAGCGCGGACGAGGTCGTGCAGGTGGGCGAAACTGTGAAAGGGCGCATCATCGAGCTGGATCCGCGCAAGCGTAGCATGAAGCTAAGCCTGCGCGCCCCCGAAGAGCAGCGCGCGGTGCAGGAGCATCGCCAGCGCGCCGCCAGCAAGAGCACGGGTATCACAATCGGCGAACGACTCTCGTCGCAACTACAGCAGTTGCGCAGCGAGGTGGATCAACCGCCTCAGAACGCGACTGAAAGCGACGAACCCGCGACAGGAAACGAATCCGACGCCCCGAATGATTAATGCAACGGATTGCGGTCACGGGCGGCGTCGCCGAAGGCAAGACCACCATCTTGCAAATCTTCGAGTCGCTGGGCGCAGTCACGCTTAGCAGCGACCGCATCGCGGCGACGCTCCTCCTTCCAGGGACGGACTTATGGAGAGAACTGATTCGGGAGTTTGGGCAGGCGATTATCGAGGCGGATGGCGCGCTGGCGCGCGAGCGGCTAGCGCAAATAGCGTTCGGCGACGCGCAGCTTCGCCGTCGCCTGAACCGCCTGATGCACCCCGCGGTTGTTCGTGCGCTGGAGATGCAGCTCAACGCGCTGGAAACCGCCTCTGCATCTGCTGTTTTAATCGAGGTTCCGCTGCTCATCGAAACAGGGTTGCAGGGCTGGTTCGACGGCGTGATTGTGGCGCAGGCGACCCCTGCGCTCCAGCGACGGCGACTTCTGGAACGAGGTGTTCCCCCAGAACGCGCACGACAGATTATCCGGGCGCAACTCCCCACGCGCTGCAAGGTCGCCTTCGCCGACTGGGTAATCCGCACGCATCGCTCGCTGGAGCAGGTCGAGCGGCAGGCGCGTCGAATCTGGCAATCGCTGACCGAGTCGCGTGGGGTATACTGAGCAACGCAACGGAATTCGGTCTCGTTCGTCAAAAACGGACAGGAGTTTCTGGATGCTTATGGAATCGAGCAACGGAAGAGGAGGTTCGAACGCAGTGATACGACGATGGCAGCTGATACTGGCGGGGCTTTTGCTTAGTTTGGCGGGTCATGCGCAGGGCGGCGATGCGTCGCAGTCGCCCCTGCAGGATCGTCCCAGCCGTAATATCTTGCCGAACGCGCGGGTGCGGGAGATCCCGCCCCAGAACTACAGGGTTGCGCCGTCACGCGCACCCCAAGATACCTCGAATGTGCGCTGGCGCAAGAACGGGCTGTTTGACCCCAAACAGTTCCATCAGCAACTCCAGCAGCGTCAGCAGCGCACGCGCGCGGTTCGGTGGGACACCGACATCACCAACGCCGCGACGGATGAGATGCATCCTGTTTACAATCCGGGCGCGTCTAAAATGTATTTCGCCAGCAACGCGGCCGGCGTCGGCGCGGACGGACGGCTGATTAACCCCACCCCGCGCTATCGTATCTGGCGCGGTGATGTGGACGAAGGGTCGCAGCTCTATGTCGGCAACCTGACGAATTTGATCCCCATCACGGGCGATACCCCCGATGAGCAGTTCGGCAGCCAGATTCAGCCCTCCCTTAACACGGCGGCGAACATCATCGTCTACGCGAACCGCAGCGCAGCCGGCAGCTACAACATCGTCGTGCGCAACCTCAGCACGGGACAGCGCGTCGTATTGACCTCCGACAACAACGGCGTCACGCAGAACCTCCGCCCCACGCTTAGCCCCGGCGGCAACCTGGTGATCTTCTCCTCGAACCGTTTGCTCTCTGGCGAGACGGAAGCCGACCGCCGCTATCGGCTCTATGTGGCGCGCGCCGACGGGCGCCCCTTCGAAGACGGAACCTTCTTCCGACGTGTCACCTTTCCCGCGCCAGGCGAAAATGATGTAGAACCTGCCTGGTCGCCTGATGGGAATCGCGTCGCCTTCGCGCGGATCGCCGCCGACGGCAGCAGCTACATCTATATGCTCGATTTCAATACGCTGACGGTTGTGCAGTGGACGAATTTCGTGGACGCCAGCAACAACAAGCCGCGCGATCGTCAGCCTGCATGGACGCGCATCGGCAATACGCCAGTATTAATCTTTGCCTCTACCCGAAAATCGGGAACTCCGCATCAGCTCGGGCAACCCTCAGATCGGGTCGATGTCACCGGCAATATCTACGATATTTATCGGATGAACGCCGAGTTGCCCGAGCCGCTGAGCGGTTCCGTGCTTTCTCTTACCGCAGATCCCAGTAGCGCGTCGCTGGCGCGCCCTGATGTGCCAGGCGTGAGTTTCTTCGTTCCCGCTGCGGGCGCGAAGTATCCCACGGGCGCCATCGCAGAGCGCAATCGTATCGCTTATCATTCCACCCGAACGCAGGGCGCAGAGTCGCCCGGTCCAGGCATTCACGACCTGTGGGAGACCCGCGCCTTTGACCAGACCCCGCCTGTGATGGAAATCCTGCCCATCGTCAGCCCGAAAGAGTCGTTCCCAGGCGATACAGTGACGATTAAGGTGCGCGCCGTCGACCTCCAGAGCGGCGTGAACTTTGTGCGGGTGCAGTTCAAAGACCCCGACAGCGCGGAACAGGACGCCGAAGGGTTGGAACATCGCCTCTATCAACTGTTCCAGTTCGATATCTTCTTCACGAACCGAATCTTGGTGGATCAGGGGCAGGCATATGTACCGCTCTTCGTGGAGGTAGGACATCAGGCGATTCATCCGGAGACCTATGAGTATAAGGAGCCGTACAGTCTGGCGCGACTGGGCTTCGACGGCAGTCTGGACGACACCCTGCTGCTGCAGCCCGAGCTGGACGACAATGGCAATCCTACCGACTGGTATGTCGGCACTTGGCGCACGCCCGATGTTCCAAGCGACTTCTACCTCGATGTGATTGTGCGCGATAACGCGGGCAACGAGTTTATCTACGATAATGTCTCTGGCTTCACTACCCAGCAGTTCACAGGGGCGCATAACATCTTGCTCGTGTCGGACTACATGGGCGGTCAGATTTTCGTGCAGAACCGCGTGGCGGCGATTGGCAACTCCATCACCCGCCCGACTTGGCAGCCTGTGGAGAGCTACTGGACAGATAACCCGACGGGTAAGCCGCCGTTCGATATCACCCAACCTCCAAGCGGCAGCGGGCTGATTATTCACGGCGACGGTGCAATTCCGCATCCGAACCTGCCGCCTGGCTTCTTTATTCGCTCCGATACTTTGGGCGAGAACACGACCTATGGCAATCGCTATAATATTTGGCGCGTGCAGTGCCGCAACCCGATTACTCCATCCGTGCTGGCGGGCTACCTGCCGCGCACGGAACGCGAGCCGACCGACCTGACGGGCGGTTTCCGCGAGAAACTCCATGCAACTCGTATCGTGGTCTGGGGCAGCCCCTACAGCGGAAATGTGTGGGCGGGTCCGGGGCATGTTCTGGACCCGGAAGTGCAGGCGCTTATCCGCAGCTTCCTGCAAAGCAGCGGACGCATGGTGTTCAGCGGGCAGGATATTGCCTGGGCACTGACCCTGCGCGGCGCAGTGGCGAACCAGTTCATGATCGACATCCTGCGCGTCGCATTTGACAGCGACTCGGCAGATGATGTGTTTTTGACCCCCTATGACGGTCTGCGACATCAACTGGAAGGCGTTGCGCCCCCGAGCGGCGAGGATCCGAACCCCATTGCCAGCAATCCTGGAGGAATTGGCATCTGGATTCGATTTGAAGGCAACACGGTCCGTGTTGATTCGCCTGCGGAGTTGCGATTGTCGCATCCCGCCGCCTACTTAGTGCTTCCTAACGCGGATCTGTTCGATGTGATTACCCCGATAACTGGAGGAACAGGACCTCTATATACCGATGCCGCGTGGAACCAGGTCTGGCTGGACACCGTGAATGTGAACGAGAATGCGCGCCCCGTCTATCGCTACACGCGCCCGCGCAGCCCGGAGGTTGGCGGAACGCTTATAGGTACTTCCGATAGGGCAGGCTCGTATTACGCCGACGCCGCGACCCACTCGAAAGTGGCGTTCCTCTCTTTCGGCTTGGAAGGTGTTAACTCAACTTACAATGACGGTCCGACAATCGGTGGACAGGGAACCCTCTGGTGCCGTTCCTACCGCAATAAGATACTGCATAACGCTTTCGGCTGGATGACGCACAGTGTGCTGGAGGGGCAGGTACGCCAGTACGACCCCGATACGCGCACTTTCACCCCGCTGCCGCGTGTGCTGGTGCGCGTGATTGGCATCGCGCCGATCAGCATCGCTGGAGTGAACGCGGGCTACGCCATCACCGACTCCAACGGACTGTACCGCATCGTCGGACTGGAAGCGGGCGTCTATCTGGTCGATGCAGAACGCCCCGGCTTCAAGACCCAGCACCCTGAGACGATTACGCTCGTGGCGGATGCCGACCCGAATCCGGGCGTTATCAACCTGATTATGCTCGCCACGCCGCCCGGGCAGATTAGCGGGCGCGTCATCGATATCAATAATCAGCCCGTGCGTGGCGCCGTCATCCGTGCGACCAATACCGTGGATCCTGAACTGACCGTCGAGGTGTTCAGCGACCCCGACGGAACCTTCTTGATGCCGCGCGTGCCAGTCGGAAGCTGGGATGTAACGGTCGTCAGCCTCGCGTTCGGCGGCTACGCCCTGCCACCCATCCAGCCCACGCCCGACGGCGTCTACCGCAATGTGCAGGTACAGGCTGGAGAGACCACGAATGTTGGCGACTTCGTGCTAGAGCCTGAGCCGGGCACCGTAACGGGGACCGTGACAGATGTGAACACAGGGCAGCCAATCGCCAACGCGCGTGTCACGGCGGTTGCAGGCACAAACACCCGCGCCGATGTGACCACCGACGCGAACGGACAATACACCTTCACTGTGCCCGCGGGCGAGTATGTGGTTACCGCCGTTGCACCCGGCTACGCGCCTGAGAGCCAGACGCTGAATGTGCCTGCGAACCAGACCACCACACTCAACTTCCAGCTGGCGCTGCTGCCGCCCGGCTCCGCTTCGGGCAAGATTACCCGACGCTTCGGCGGCGCACCTGAACCCGATGTGACGGTTGAATTGCGCTTCGGCACGGTGGTGGTTCAAACAGCGACAACCGACGCCAACGGCAACTACAGCTTCCCCAATGTGCCCCCCGGCGAGTATGTGGTTGTGCCCACCAAGACGGGGTTCACCTTTATCCCCAATCAGCGCACGATTACGGTGAATCCGAACCAGAACACCGTTATCGGCGAGTTCAAGTCGGAGCCGCTGCGCACCTTCTTCAAGGGACGCTTCCTGGTTTCCGCGCCGTATGACTACACGCAGGATGTGAAAGATCTGCTCGATGTGCCCGCGAGCGCGACCTTCCGCTTCTTCAGCTGGAATCCCGCGCAGTCGCGTTATGTGTTCTATCCGAACGCGCCGGCGAACCGCTTCGAGCTCGGACGCGGCTATTTCATCGAGACTTCGGTGGATCTACCCCTGACCACGCAGGGGACGCCTGCCAACACAAGTCAGCCGTTCCAGAGTCCGCTGCAGGCGGGCTGGACCATGATTGGCAATCCGTTCACTTTCGATGTGGACTGGAGCGCGGTGCAGGTGATTGACCCCGACACGAACTTGCCCGTCTCGCTGTCGACAGCGGTTGGCAAGGGCATCGTGGCGAACGCGCTGTGGGGCTACTCGTTCGGCGCGTACACGGCGACCACACGCATGAAAATCTGGGAAGGCTACTGGGTGTACGCCTACCGCAATACGACGCTGATTATCCCGCCGACGGCGCAAGCAGCGAGTGCGCCGAGCCGCAGCGCGAGCGCGAACGCAGGCGGCTGGCGGCTGACGCTAGAAGCGGAGTCGGGCGACCTGCGCGACCGCGCCTATGTGGGCGTCTCGCGCGCGGCGACGCCGGGCTATGACCGCGAGCATGACCTGCTCAAACCGCCCCCTGTCGGCTCGGACTATGTGCATATCAGCCTGCCGCGCCTCACCTGGGGCGAGCAGAGCGGCGTCTATGGCGTGGACATCCAGCCTGCAATCCGCAGCGCGAACTGGGAGTTCATCGTGGAGACCAGTCAGCCGAATCGGGAGGTCACCCTGCGCTGGCCCGACGCACAGCAACTGCCGCGCTCGGCGAACCTCGTGCTGATCAATCTCGACACAGGCGAGCGGCGCTACCTGCGCACCACAGGCGCGTACACCTTCCGCACGGGCGTAAGCGGCGTGAGCCGATTCCGCATCGAAATGACCTCCAGCGGCGGATTGCTGCGTATCCAGCAGGTGCAGGTGAACACTGGACGCGGCAATCAGCACACCATCGCGTTCCAGCTGACAGGAGATGCGACGGTGCAGGTGAATATTCTCTCCGGCGGCAGGGTGGTGCGCCAGCTGCTCCATCAGGCGACGCGCAGCGGCGTGCAACAAGCCACCTGGGACGGGCGCGACCAGAGCGGCGTCGCGTTGCCGCCCGGCGCATACACGATTGAAATTCGAGCCGTGAGCGAGGATGGTCAGGTCGCGCGTGCGACCGCGCCGCTCATCCTCACGCGCTGAGACGCAGACTATGAAGGAGGAGCAATCAGGGTGAAAACACGGATGAGACGAACTTGGGCGACGCGCACAGCGTATCTTGGTGTGATGAGTATGCTCGCGGTGGGGCTGCTCTTCCCGTCGGGCGCTGCGCGCGCCTACGCGCAGCTGGTGCAACTGCCGCGTATCGCGGTATTGGACTTCGAGAACAAGAGCGGGTACGGCGGCGCAAGCATCGCCCGCGCTGCAACCGACGCCGTCGCGGGCGAATACCAAAAAACAGGCAAGTATGAGGTGCTGGCGCGGGGCGAGGTGGAGCAACAGCTGAAAGATCTCGACCTCGCACCCCCACTCACAAAAACAGGTTTCCTTCGCCTCGGACGCGCACTGCAAGCCGAATCGATTATCACGGGCGAAGTGAGCGCCGTGACCTTTGTGGGCAGCCCGAAACAAGCACAGGTGGTGCTCACGGTGCGGGTCATCGATATCGCGTCGGGTGAACCCATCAACGGCGCAGTCGCCACAGGCTACAGTAATCGCCGCCCCGGCTACACAGGCGACGACGACACGCTCGTGCAGGAAGCCATCCGCAACGCCGCGTTCGAAGCCGTGCGCACCATCCAGAACTACACCATCCCCGAAGCGACCATCCTGACCACGCGCGCAGGCAAAGAGGTGCTGCTTAATCGCGGCATTCGCGGCGGATTGCAACCTGGCATGGAGATGATTGTCGTGCGCCGCGGCGAGGAAGTGGGGCGCATTCGCGTCACCCAAGTCTCCGATAGCGACGCGGTGGGCGAGATTATCGACTTCGGGCGCGGTATCCAGAGCGAAGACCGCGCGCGCGCAATCTATCGAGTGCCCACGGTGCAGGTGCGGGCAGGCAAAGTCAGAACGGAGCCATCGCGGCGCCCTGGTGAAGGGAACAAGCTCCTGCGCGCTCTGGGACCCGTCCTGATTATCGGGTTAATCGCTTTTGGCGTGGCGCGCGCCTCGTCGGGCGGCAACACGCCGGTGCAAACCGTGCTGGCGGAAGCAGGTGCGGACGGCAACTTCGAACCCTATGTGCGCATCTCGTGGAAAACCACTCTGTTCGCAAAAAGCGCACCCGACACGATTCAGTGGCAGATCTATCGCTCGGACTTTATTGGCACGGACGGCAACGGCAACCTGCTGCCTGTCGGCGTGACTCCAGGCAACCAAAATTTCTTCATCGATACCACAGTGCCGCGCACCTTCAGCTACGCCAGCCTGCTGCGTGAAGGCAGTGAGGACTTGGAACTTGAAGAGCTGGAAGGTGCGCCTGGCGTTGCACCCGGACGCTCCTACACTTATCAAATCGCGTTGGTGTATCGCGAACGCATCGAGGCGGAAGGTGAAACGCTCATTCTGTTCAAGCTCTCCGACCGCGTGCGTTCGGGGCAGGTGACCGTGCTGCAGCCTGTGCAGTTGCTGACACCCGTCCAGCGCAGCGAAGATGTAGACCCCAAAGATGTGCGCTTCAGCTGGCTGGCAGCGGAAGGCGCGAACGCCTATCGCGTGGAGGTCTCGACCGATCCGACCTTCCGCGACCGAAGCCGTACCTTTGTTTCGAACGAGATTCTGTCAACCGCCGTAGGCGGCTCTCCAGTGTCTACAGACCGTATCAATCTGGAAACTGCCCTGCTCAATCGGCTGGGGCTGTTGGGGCAGCGCGTGACGCTCTACTGGCGCGTGGGTGCGCGCAACTTGGGTGATAACCCCGGACCAATCCCAGACCCCCAGAGCAAGCTGCGCTATGTGTGGAGCCGACCGTTCGAGTTCACCACGCAGGAGCTGCCGCCTGCTCCGTAGGCTTACGCGGGGCGCAGGGGAAACCTGCGCCCTGTTCAAGCGTCTTTTCAACAGGCAATTATCGGGAGGAGATACCGATGAAACGGATGTGGCGATGGCTGGTTGGAATAGTCATTGGAGTGCACTGCGCACTCGCGCAGACGCTCACGCCCGACGATGTCGTGCCGGGTGAGATGTTGATGCGTCTCAAGCCGGGACGCACCATCGATACCGCGCGTGCAATTGCTAATAGCATCGACGCGGAGGTGCGTCCGATTGCGGTGCGTGATACCTATCTGTTGCGTCTGCGGGAGCAGGCAACGCCTTTGACCCTGCTCCAGAAGGTGCAGGATACTGTGAAAACCCTTCAAGAGCACGCAGATGTCCTCTATATCGAACCGCACTACATCTTACAATATCATGACATCCCTAACGATCCACTGTTCTCGGAGCAGTGGGCGCTGCAGATGATGAAACTGCCCGCCGCGTGGGACATCGAAAAGGGCGCAACCGGGATTCGTGTTGCCTTCATCGACGATAACTTCCAGCGCTCACATCCTGACCTTGCGGGGTTGTTCGACCCGCTTTCGCGCAACTTCGCTGCAGACACTCCCAACGACAATATCGACCCTGAAGGTCCAGGGTTTTCGCACGGCACCTCCACAGTCGGCGTGGCAGCGGCTGTGACCAACAACGGCATCGGCATCGCGGGGCTCATCTGGGAGAATGTCAAAATTGTGGGGTTGAAAGTGACCCAGCGTCCGCTCGGTCCGCTGTTCACGCAGAATGTCCTGGAAGCCTACCAGCACGTGATTGACAACGCGGCGCAGATTCATGTGCTGAACATGAGTTATGGCGGCTACTTCTTCTCGCCAATTGCGAACGATTTGATTCAGGAGATTTACCGTCGCGGCGTTGTACCCGTCGCTTCAGCAGGGAACGGCAACACCGACATTCCTTCCTATCCTGCCAGTTATGACAATGTGGTGCGCGTCTCGGCAGTTGGACGCACGGGCGCGAAGGCGTCCTATTCCGATTATGGCAACATCGACCTCGCTGCGCCCGGCGGCGATCAGGCGAGCAGCTACTTCGATGGCGTGATTACCACCGCCTCGACCAGCCAGCTGTACGACTATGTGCAGGGGACTTCCTATTCGAGTCCCTATGTTGCTGCAGCGGTGGCGCTGCTGCTCTCTGCAGGTGCGCAGCGTCATGGACTGAACACGGTGGAGCCTGAGGCGGTTGTGGCGCTGAAAGAAACCGCCGATTCGCGCGGGCGTCCCGTGCCTGACCCGGAACTCGGCTACGGAATCATCGATTTGGATCAGGCGCTACGCGGCGTGGGCGGCGTCGGGATTGCGTTCATCGCGCCTGTCTCGGGCACGACCGTCGACACGCGCCAGGTGCGTGTTAATGTGGTTGTGCGCCGCGTGCTGAACAATAATCCGGCGAACATCTTGAATGTGCGCCTGAACGATGACCCGCTGCCGCGCAGTCTCTGGGAGCCGACCGCCGTGGTGGATGTACCCCGAAAGACAATCACGCTGGACTTCGTCGTGACGCTTCCAGGCGAAGGGCGGCACACCATCTCGGTTGAGGCAATTGGGCAGGATGGCGTCACGGGCAGCCGCTCCACGCGCGTCGTCGCGAAAGCTTATGTGCAGAACGCGGGGTTGGCGATGTTCTCCACGCCCTACGATATCCAGCTCACTCCGGAGGAAGTGTTTGGCAACGATGTGATTCTGGCGCGCTATCTGCCCGAGGAGGGAACATACGCCCGCTACTCGGCGGTGTCGCAGGATCCCCGCGCGAGTTTCAATCCGCCTGGACTGGCAGTGCGTCCCGATGGCTCGAACACCCCAACGCCGCCGCGCGGCGTGGGCTACTTCCTGCGCACCACTTCGCCCGCGTTCATTTTGGGGAATCAAGATGTGGACACCAATACCGCCTACCTGATCCCCCTCCAGGAAGGCTGGAACATGATTGGCAATCCGTTTCCCTTCAATGTGCCGTGGGCGGCGTGTGAGGTGGAAATCTTCAACGCAGGCGGGCAGACCCAGCGCATCAGCCTGCAGGAAGCAGCCGACCGCGACTATATCCGACTACAGATTTATCGCTATGTCCCGCTCACTGGCGAATACACTTGGCGCACCGCGCCGCTGGGCGAGCTGCTTGCTTGGCAAGCGCACTGGGTGAAAGCCCTCAAACCCTGCACGCTCGTTGTGCCGCCCGTCGGCTCCGTGCGCAGTCGCGCCGATCAGTCGCCGCGCGTCGAAGCGAAGCAGTCGGACGGTTGGCTCATTCGCTTGATTGCCCGCAGCGGCGACCGCGAGGATGCCAATAACCTCATCGGCGTGACATCGCTTGCAAGCGACGAATTCGGACGCGAGGATGTGGAGAAACCGCCTGTATTCAAATCGTATGTCGCGGTGAACATCCTCGAACCGCGCACCCGCAGTGCGCTTGCGCACGACCTGCGACGCAACGCGAAACGGGCGCAGCGATGGGAAATTGAAGTTGCCACGGATCAGCCCGACGCAGAAACGACGCTGCAGTGGACTCAGGAACTCCCCGTGCCTAAAGGCACACGACTCACCCTGATTGACCAGGCGACGGGACAACGCGTCTCCATGCTGCAGCAAAGCTCCTATCGGTTCCGCACGGACGAAACCAGTCGCCGTCGTTTCGTGATTGAGGCGCAGCCCGCGCGCACGGGACGCCTGCAGGTGACGAATATCGCGGTGACGCAAACGCGCGGCAATCAGTACACCATCCAGTATATGCTCAACAGTGAGGCGTCCGTGCAAGTGTTGGTTCAGGATGCAACGGGGAAGACCATCGCGCGTCTACAGAATGGCACTCGCTCGGCGGGCGTCAGCACAGCGACCTGGAACGGACGCACCGATACGGGCATCGCCGTGCCTCCCGGAGCTTACCAGCTTCAGATTGTCGCGACGGGCGATGAAGGCGAGGCAGTGCGCGTGGTTCGACCGCTGGTGGTCGCCCGCTAACGGGAAGGAGGCGAACGGATTATGAAACGATGGGTTTTGACATTACTGAGCAACAGTATCCTGGTGGCGTCGCTCTGGGCGCAGGGGTCCTATCAGCCGGGACCTCTCGAGCCGTGTGGATGTCCCGATAACCAGAACCCTGTGAGCAGCGACTACGGCGTTATCTTCGTCAGCAACGGCGTGCTGGGCGCGACGCTGGGCTTGAGCGGAACCGTGACCTGGTGGACGGGATGCTTCCCTATTGAGAACACCACCTGTACGACGCGCCCTGCGGAGGGCAGTATCCAGCTCGGTACGGCAAGCGGCAGCAGTTTGCTGAACGACTCGGACATTGCCATGACCGCGGGCTACCCGTGGGCGGTTTATCCTGCAGGCATTTACATCACGATGCGCTCCGTGCGGGAAAACCAAACCCAGACTTTTGTCTGGGGACGTCAGGGGGGGCCTAATGTAACCTTTTCGCAAGCATGGCCTGGCGCCAGTGGCTACTACATTCGCCGCATCTGGAATGTAGAAGGATGGGATACTGACCTGCGCATCGACCTCATTCAGTCGGTGGCGCGGATTAGCCTGCGTGTGCGCAACAGCGGCGACACTGCAGCCTCGCTTGCGCTACGCCTGGCGTCGGATGTAGAGACCGGCGTCGAGGCAGGTTTTGTCCAGAATGGCGCGTCGCGACCGCCCTATGTCTATGTGCAGGGACAACGCCCAATCAAGATCGATTCCGACCTGCGCGGCTTGCAGATCCCCAACGCCATCGAGTTCTATCTCGGGCGTGGTAACCTGCCTGGCTCGTCGCGCTACATGCTGCGACCCGTCAAAGGATTCGAAGACCAGACGCCCATCGACCGCCTGGTCATCGGGGACTGGTTCTTCGTACAGGGCACTACAATCTGGGAGCCCGTGTTATTCCCCGACTCGTTTATCGACGATGTGGCAATCAACCTGTTCGTCAACGCGCGCAACTTCGCGCCAGGGCAGACTCGCGAGTTTGTGTTTTATGTGACTCTGACTCCTGTGGATTTGGATGTTCAGCCTCCGATTGCGCTGGGTGTCGAGGCGCTGCCCGTTATCGAACCCGACCAGAGCAATCTGGGTCAGCTGGCGCAGGGTGGGCAGTTCCAGGTGTTTGCGAATGTAACCAATCAGTATTTCATCGTCGGGCGCGAGATTGACCTGAATAATATCGTGGTCGACATCTCACTGCCGTCGGGATTGTCGCTCGCGCCGGGGCAGAGTCGTACTCGCACCATCTCACGCCTTGCGCCGGGGCAAACCGCGCCTGTGAGCTGGGTTGTGGTTGCTGATCCCACCACCGTAGGGTTTACTACGATTCGGGTCTCCGTACAAGCCCCACCTGCGCCCACGAAATCGGTGACACGCACAATCCTCGTCTCCGCAACCGCGAACCGGAAGCTGGAATCGGGCTTTCAGATTGTCTCGATTCCGTTTACGATGACGGGCACGCTGGAAGAGGTGTTGAACTTGCCCGTGGCGTATCAGGCGAAACGCTGGAACCCACAACGGGAACTGTACGAGACTATCGATACGATTCAGCCGGGGCAGGGGTTCTGGCTCTTCTTGCCAGGCGACGCCATCATCGCGAACTACGATACGAGTGTCCTGCGGTTCCCTACTGGCGTGTTTGATGCCAGCCTGCCTGTGCCACTCAAGAAGGGCTGGAACCAGATTGGCAACCCCTATCCCTACCCGCTGGTGCTAGGGCAGGTGGTGGTCGTCGGCTCCAGTGACCCGTCGTCCAGTCTAAGCTTCTTTGAGGCGGCGCAGCGGGGCGTGATTCGCGGCGTGCTGTATTACTGGGATGAGTTCACTAACGAGTATAAGTTCACTTCGGATCCCAACACGCCGCTGCTGCCCCATCGCGGCTACTGGATTAAGGTCAGTGAGGATGTGGAGTTCGTCTATCCTCCCGTCTTTCTGCCGGGCACAGGGTTTGGCGGTATCATTATCCGTTCAGCCAGTGAACCTGTGAACCGCCCCAACGACTGGCGATTGCAAATTGTCGCCCACACGAATCGCGGGGTGGATACGCAGAACTATATCGGCATTAGCAGTGGACGCTCGGCAGGCGATATCGAGGAGCCGCCCACGCCGCTGCCCGAACGCGCGGTGAACCTGACGATTCTCAAGTCGGGTACGGGAACGCCCCTAATGCAGGAAATCCGACCGCTGGCGAACCGACAACAGTTCGACCTGGTGGTGGAAGCCGCGCCAGGCGAGGAGGTCACACTGACCTTCCCGAACCTGAACACCGTGCCGCAGGGCTTCCGCCTCCGCCTGAACGACCTGAACACGGGACGCTCGATTGATCTGCGCACGACGCCCGAATATCGGTTCGTCTCGACGGGACGCACGCGCCTGCAACTGACCGTGGAGCGCGCGGCGCGCACGGGCGCGTTGATTACCAGTGTGAATGTGGGCGCCGCGGGGCGCGGCGCGAACAGCGTCTCCATCTCCTATGTGCTGGCGGATAATGCCCAGACGAGCATCCAGATTCTGGGCTCCGACGGACGCACGGTTGCGAATCTGCATCGCGGGCGTGCGGCGACGCGCGGCGTGAACACGGTTGCGTGGAACCTGCGCGACGACCAGGGACGCGCGGTACCGCCCGGAACCTATCAGGTGCAGGTGGAGGCGCGCACCGAAGACGGTCAGGTTGCTCGCGCGACGCGACCGCTCGTGCTGACGCGCTAAATTGGCATGGGCTGGAGCCGCGCGCTCCAGCCCTTCTGTGAAGGAGGTAAAGGTGAAAAGTATCGGCGTACTAATCATCGCTTTACTTTTGATGAGGGGCTTCGCGGCGGATGAGGCGCGCGAGCTGGTGCTGTTCCCCTTCGGACAGGGAGCCGCCGTGCAGCCCGTGGAGGAGTTTAATGTCGAGGTAGAGGCTCTGAACGCGCTCTACGCCCAGCTGAAGGACCTTCCAAGCTTGTATGTGCTGCGCTATCGGGAGACGAACCCGTCCATCCGCCGCGCGATTGACGAGAACCGTATCCGCCGCGACCGCCTGACCCCGCCGTTCAACGAGCGCGAGGCGGACGGCACATGGCGCGCGGCGCGCGTGGGTGCGCTGCTCGGCGTCGACCTCGCGTTCGCCGGGCGCATCGAGGAGTCCAGCTACGACCCGAACTTGCGCGAGGCGATTGTGACCATCAGCGGCGACCTAATCGATGTGCAATCAGGCGAGGTGCTGGTCTCCGTTGCGGAAACCGGGCGCGGAAGGCTCGGCACCGATCAGGACGATCCGAATGTCGCCCGCATCGCGGCGGTTGCGCAGGCGGCGGAGAAAATCGGCGCCGCCATTCGCACGCACCTCGCGCCGCCCGCCGAGCAACCGACCACCGTCGAGGAGCGAAAACAGCCTGACCGCAAGCGCGAGCGGGCGGCGGTCACGCTCTTCGTGCTGATTCTCGGCGCGGTGCTGGGCGGCGCCCAATTCTAACTGAATGCGCACGGGCAGTAAAATCCATCGATACTGGAGCGGGGCAGGGGGGTTGTGGCTCCTCTGCCTTTGCGCTTGCTGGGCAAACGGTGCGATTCGGCTCACCGCCTATCCGACCGCGGCAGTCGCCGATAGCGCGTCGCAGATTCTCATCACCGCCGAAGTGCGCACCGCGCAGGGCAAACCCGCGCCTGACGGAACCCAGATCGCCTTCAACACAACGCTCGGCGTGTTTCGGGAGTCTATCGTCGCGACCGAGAGCGGCGTCGCACGCGCAACGCTCATCGCCAGTCAGCTGCCTGGAACCGCGACCATCACGGCGACCGCCATCGGGCAGGGCGTCGTGGGCGAAGTGCAGGTGCTGTTCGTGGCGACTCAAGAGGAGCTGCGCAGCGCAACCGACTATGTGCAGGTGCTCGGCGAGTATCTTGCCTATGCCAACGAACAGCGCGTGATTGCTGCCTCTGGCAAGGAGCGCACCGCCAGCGTGCGATTCAGCTTCACACTGATTGAGGCAGATGACCTGCAACTGGAAGTCGACAGCCTGCGTGTCAAAGCCCGCAACGCCCGCTTGAAGTACGGCTCGGAGCAGCACGAGTTCGCGGAGCTGAGCTACGAGCTGCGCTCCTCGCAGGGGTTTGGGGTGCGCCAGCGCGAGAACCGCTGGGAAGTTGTACGAATCCGCTCTGGCGCGATTGAGCCGTTTGACGCCGTTGCCCCGCCTGAACTGTTCCAATTCGCCGACATTTCCGAATCGGAGCTGGTTATCAAAGCGGCGCAAATCTGGTTCTATCCGGGCGAACGCATCCAGTTCCATCGGGCGGAGTTCTATGTGGGCGAGGTGAGGTCGCTGAGCCTGCCGCTCTATTCGCAGAGCCTCTGGAGCGGCGGGGTGGGGAGCGACGCGCTGATTGGGGTGCAGAACGGGCAGGTGTATCTGGATGTGCCGTATTATTACGCGCTGACCCCGACGCAGATTGGGGCGTTGCGCCTGCGCACCGCGCAGGTCGGCGGGCGCACGATGGGCGCCGCGCGCGGAATGTTTCTGGATCTGGAGCATGAGTATCGTGTGGAACTGGGTACGGGGATGTTCAGCATAACGGGTCTCGCGCGCGACGACTGGGGCGTGAATTGGCGACACCAGCAGCCGCTCTCGCCGACCACGCGCTTCACCATGTGGCTCGACTCACCTGCCCATCGAGGCGTCTACGGCTCCGCGCAGCTCGCTCATCAGGCGCGGGGCTTCTCGACGGGCTTGACCCTCGCGGGCAGCACGCACTGGCAGGGCGTACGCGCCAGCAGCCTGCGTTCCGATTTGTTCATTGAAACCACCCCGCGCCGCGTATCTGACCTGCCCGTGCGCCAGAGCTTTTCGCTGAGTCTCACATCGAGCCGCACTCAAAACACGCTTGGCATTCAAAACCGCGAAGGGATCGGCGTGCGAGTGCGCTGGAACCTGATCCCGCAGTCGCTTGGACGCTCCACGACGCTCACAGGGGGCATGACCGTCGGGCGGTTCGTGGGCAACCTTCCTAATGCGGGCTGGAGCATTACGGGTACAGTGGGGATTACGCACGCGCTGGGGAACAGCGGCGCGCTCAGCCTGAACTATGACTACACGCAGGACGCCCTCGCCGCGAACCTGCTGGGCAGACATCGCCTCTCAGGGAGCCTCGGCTGGAGCCTGAGCGACCGCTTTTACCTCACGGGCTACATGAGCCGCGCACTGGATGCCGATTCTGTGAGTTATGTCGGGGATTTCTCGTGGCGAATCAGCCCCCTCTGGCGAATAGGCGTCGGGTATACTTTGCAGTCGTACAATCAGTACGACTTTCGCGATCAGACCTTGACAATCGCATACCGCATCGGCTACCGTGAGGTGGCGCTGACATGGTCGTCTTTCACCCGGCGATGGAGCTTCGACCTGCTCACAGCGTTTTATTAAGAAATAAACGGAGGTACGCTATGCAAGAGGTCATGCAGTTCAGCGTCGCCGCGCTGACGCAGCTCGCGCGTTTTTGCACGGCGGGCGCGGGCGTCGGCGTCTCGGCATTTGAACTGGTGTCATTCGATCGTGCTTTGAGGCAGGCAGGTTTCGCCGATTACAATCTGTTGCGTGTGTCCAGCATCCTGCCTGCGGGAGTGCAATTACGCCCCACTGTCGAGGCTTCAAAGGGGAGTCTTTTGCCCATTGCCTACGGCGCGTTCAGCTCCGACGAAGACGGACGCGCCATCGCCGCCGCCGTATCGATGGCGTTTCCTGCGGAGCCGAATGCCGTTGGCGTCATTATGGAAGCCGCGGGCTACATGACCGAGCGCGAAGCCCGCGAGCTGGTTGCGGCGATGGCGGAAGAGGCGATGGAAGACCGAAACCTCCCGATAGCGCGCTTGGAGGTGGTCTCTGTCGAGGCGCAGGTGGATCTTTACACGACGGTCTTTGCGGGCGTCGCGCTGTGGTAGCCTAAGGATTCTCAAAAACGCGCCAGTCGCTCGAACTGGAGCGCGAGGTCGGCAATCACGGAGCGCAGGTCTGAGAGCAAGGGCAGCTGCGCGCGGGCAATCGCCACATCGTCTAAATCAAGAGGCGCCACCAGCAACGCTTCTTGATTAAGGGGACCTTGCGCGATTGCCTTGCCAAAGGGGTTCACAATCCACGATGCGCCGACGAACCCCTTGCCGCCCTCGAATCCGACCAGGCTCGACTGCACCACATAGATAGTATGCTCGCCCCCAATCTGGGTGAGCATGCGCCGATACGCCTCCACATTTTCGATCTGCTCCGTATGGAAGCCGCGTGCGGGCGAGGCGGTAGGCACATACAGCACCTGTGCCCCCTTCAACGCAACAATCGCGCTGGTGATGGAATGCCATACATCTTCACAGATCAGGATTGCGGCGCGCCCGAAGCGGGTCGGGAACACCTCCAGCCTTCTACCGCGCGCTACAAACCGCTCCTCCTCGAACACCCCGTAGGTCGGCAGGAAGAATTTCTGATGTACATGCAGGATATTCGATTGTGTAGGTTCTGGCTCTAAAGTTGCATAGAGCGCGGAGTTGAAGTATTCGCCGTCCAGATATTCGTAAAAGCCGATGCAGACATCGAGGGAGCGTTTCGGTTGCTGGTCGGCGTAGAGGCGTGCGAGGTCGTGGAGCAGCTGAGACGCGGGCATCGCCAGTTCGCGCACGCCGCCCTCAATAAAGTAACCCGTCGTCGCGGTTTCAGGCAACGCCAGCACATCGACGCCCTCCTGCAGCGACTGGCGCATCAGTTGCCCAATCCGCTCCAGATTGCGCTCATAATGCCCCTTAGTGGGCTTGAACTGCCCCACGCCTACCTTGAACTGGCGTTGCGTGCCTTCTATGTGATGGATTGGCATCGCTTTAAAAATCTACAGGTCTTAGATAATACTCGCCGATAGCCGTGGTGGAGAGCATCGCCACAGTGGGCAAATGCCGCTTCCAATGGGTGCTGTCCACCTTGTTTTTCACGAGGCGGACATCCACCTCAGGGAAGCCCATTTCGACAAGTCGTTCAGGCGAATAGCCCTGCGTGAGATAGTGCAGGATACGGTCGGCGCGCTGATAGGAGATGCCGAAATCGCCCTCGTCGGTCTGCCCGACAATCAGATCGGCGGAGGCGGGCTTTTCCACAATCACCGATGGCACGCCCAGATAGCGCGCGAGTTGCCAGACCTGTGTTTTAAAAAGGTCGCCCAGCGGGTTCACTGGCGGGGCGTCGTCGGCGTGCCAGGTGAAATAGCCGAACAGTCGTTCGCTTTTGTTGCCCGTGCCAATCGGCAGCGCGTTCAGCTTCGCCGACTGGTCAAACAGGATAATCATCCGCATCCGAGCGCAGATGTTGCCGATTCGCGTGGGGCTCGCGTCGGGTTCGAACCGCTCCAGATAGGCGTCCACCATCGGCGTAATCTCAATCACGCGATGATGGATGCCCAGCTCATTCACTACCAGCATTCCATGCTCCAGCGATTGGGGGCTGCTGATTTTGTAGGGCATCAGGAAGGCGTACACATTTTCGGGACCGAACGCGCGGGCGCACAGGTAGGCGACCAGCGACGAATCCACACCGCCCGACAGCCCCAGCAACGCCTTCGAGAAGCCCCGACGCCGATGCACCTCGTCGCGCAGGAACTCAATCAGCCACTCGGCGACTAGCGGCGCGTTGATTTTCAGCGGCTCGTCCGAGTTCGGGTCGTAAATCGTCGGTTTGATGACAGGAAAAGTTTGCATCGTCTTACCTCCTAAAGCGGTTGGGGTCAAACGGCTCGATAGGCAGCGTCGTCTTGCCGTCCAGAAGCATGTCCGCGACGGCGCGAGCAGTGGCGGGCGCCATCAGGATGCCGTGATAGGCGTGCCCTGCCGCGAGATACAGCCCCTCGTAGCCCGCGATTGCGCCGATGTAGGGGCTATGGTCGGGCGTGTCGGGGCGCAGCCCCACCAGGTGCCTTATCACAGTTGCGTGGAGCAGGGCAGGGGCGATTCGAGCCAGCGACTGCAAAAGATAGGCGTAGCCCTCGGCGGTCGCGCGCAGGTCGAACCCCGCCTGCTCGCGCGTCGCGCCCATGAGTACCGTCCCGTCCGCGCGCGGCACGATATAGCCCATCGAAGAGGAGAGGATACTTTTCACAGGCGCGAGCAAATCGCCGAGTCGCAAAATCACGCCGCGCACGGGTTCAATCGGCGCGTGGATCCCCAGCGGCTGCAGGAGCGCGCTCGCCCAAGCACCTGCCGCAACGACGACCGCGTCACCCTCAATGATGTCAAGCGCTGTGCGCACGCCGTGAACTCGATTGTGAAGCCGCTCGAGGCACAGAGCGGGGGTTCCTGTGTATAAGTTTACGCCTGAAAGTTGCGCCGCACAGTGCAGAGCGCGCATCAGGCGTTCGGTGTTGACCCAGCCTTCGCTGGGCAGGTGGATTGCGCCTACGATCTCGTTGCTTAGGGTGGGTTGCCGTTCCAGAGCAGCGTGAGGTTCGAGCCAGGTCGCGTTCGGTTCGTAGCGGCGAATCCACTCGAAATTCTCAGACAGGTGAGTCGCATCGGCAGGGGTCAGAGCGACGCGCAAACAGCCGCCCTGCCGCCACTCCACATCGATGTGAGTGAGCGATTGGAGTTGGTGCGCCCATTCGGGATACATCTGCAGGCTGTGCAGATAGAAGGGCAGGGCAGGGGTCTCGTGCGGAGTGAGGCTAAACGGGTTTACCATGCCTGCCGACGCCGCCGAGGTATGCCCGCCTTCAGCCTGACCTTCAATCAGGGCGACTTCTGCTCCGCGCCGACGCAGTTCCAGCGCAATCGCGCTGCCGATAATCCCCGCTCCAACGACGATCACACGCATATTAGCCCCCCGCTGTCATCTGAACAATCTCGAGGTTATCGCCCTCGCGGAGAGTAATCTCGCCGTAGCGTTCGCGGGGCAGGATTTCGTAGTTATATTCCACCACCACGGTGCGCGGATCGACGCCGCGTTCCTGAAGCAGCTGGAGCAGGGTAGTCGACTCAGGCAGTTCGCGCTCTTTGCCGTTAATGCGTACCAGCATGGACAGCCAATTATACCTGATTGGGGGATTCGTCGGCTCGGCGCATGAGAACTTCCAGGTTCCACACGGGCGTAAGCAGGCGTCCTGTCGCGATAAGCGCCGCCCGCGCCTACTTTTGCATCTCCACGATAATGCGCGGCTTTTCCTCTGGGGTCAGCTGCGCCAGCTGACGGCGTCGCGCCTCCTTGAACTCCAGCACGCGACGCACCACCTCAGGCAAATCCTCTACATCTGGCTTCTGAATTGGTTCCATCGCTCAATCAAGCCATGTCGAGTGAGAATGTCGATAAGTTTGTTCTCGCCGAGAGACGCCTGTTGCCAGAGCAGGCGTGCGCGTTCGCGATCCTTATCAGGCTCCGTATAGAACACCAGCGCGGACGCACCCCCCAGTACAAAAGCGCGTATCACGCCATGCGCCTGTAGCTCGCGAAACGCTTGAATTGCCATGTTCACATCGAAAGTGTACCCTGAAGCAAAAGGGCTGAAGCGGTCGCTTCA
Source organism: uncultured Fimbriimonadales bacterium (assembly GCA_937992175.1). GTDB lineage: Bacteria > Armatimonadota > Fimbriimonadia > Fimbriimonadales > GBS-DC > GBS-DC. The sequence goes on from CALKLF010000005.1 coordinate 31,862, forward strand.
GCCCCACGCTCGTGCCTCATAAGTGTATGGTCGCGACCTCCTTATGAGGGCAGGCTTTGCTCTCCATCCGTAGTTCCTCTAACAGCAACTTTCGTGCCAAACGATTCGAGTAGGGCAAGGTATCCTATGGCATATGGGCAAGATTGTGCTGATTACGGGCGGCGCAGGGTTTATCGGCAGTCATTTCACGGAGTACCTCATCCAGAAGTACCCCGACTATCAGGTTCGCGTGCTGGACGCGCTGACCTATGCAGGCAGGCGCGAGAACCTCGCCGCAGTGGAAGGCAACTCTCGCTTTGCTTTTATTCACGGCGATGTGCGGGACAAGCAGGGCGTGGAGCAAGCGATGCAGGGCGTGAACTATGTCGTCCATTTCGCCGCCGAGACCCACGTTGACCGCTCGATTCTGGAGCCTGACGCCTTTATTACCACGGATGTCTACGGAACCTTTGTGATGCTGGAGACGGCGCGGCGGGTCGGCGTGGAACGATTCGTGCATGTCAGCACGGATGAGGTCTACGGCTCGGCGGAGCGAGGGGAGTTTACCGAACTGTCGCCACTGCAGCCCAGCAGCCCCTACGCCGCGAGCAAAGCGGGGGCGGATCTGCTCGCGCAGGCGTACTATCGCACTTACGGCGTCCCCGTGCTGATTGTGCGCCCCAGCAACACCTTTGGATCACGCCAGTACCCTGAGAAACTCATCCCATTTTTCACCGTGCGTGCCCTGCATGACGAACCCCTGCCGCTCTATGGGGATGGGCAACAGCGCCGCGACTGGCTCTATGTGGGCGATCATGTGCGCGCCATCGATACAGTGCTTCATCAAGGAAATATCGGCGAAGCCTACAACATTGCAGGGGGCAATGAGCGCACGAATATAGAGGTTTCACGCCTAATCTTAAACACACTGGGCAAGCCAGAGAGCCTGATTCAGTTCGTGCAGGATCGTCCTGGTCACGACCGCCGCTATGCGCTAGATGACTCCAAACTCCGCGCGCTGGGCTGGAAGCCTGAAGCCGAGTTCGAGACCGCGTTGCACGAGACGGTGTTGTGGTACGCCCAGCATCCTGAATGGTGGCAGCCGATTCTGCAGAAGCAAGCGGAGTATCGGCGGTTTGTGGAGCAGTGGTATTCTCAGCGTGGATGAACCCGACAACTGGTGAAATCAGGCAGGAAATAAGTGTCTTTCCGTGAACATTAGTTGCAGAGGTATGCAACGATGCAGAACGGTTTTGTCGTGAACCCGCCTGTGAACCGCTTACAGGGCACGCTGCCGAAGGTGGGCATTCGCCCCGTGATTGATGGACGCCGACAGGGCGTGCGCGAGAGTATAGAAGCCGCCACAATGCAGATGGCGCACGCTGCAGCAAAACTCATTACCGAGAACCTGCGCCACGCTTGCGGACTGCCTGTGGAGTGCGTGATTGCCGATACCTGCATCGGCGGGATAGCCGAAGCCGCCGCGTGCGAGGCGAAGTTCGAGCGCGAGGGCGTCGGCGTGAGCCTCACGGTCGCGCGCAGCTGGTGCTACGGCTACGAGGTGATGGATACCCACCCCACGCGCCCCAAAGCCATCTGGGGCTTCAACGGCACGGAACGCCCCGGCGCCGTGTTTCTGGCAGCAGCGATGGCAGCGCACGCTAATAAGAAACTGCCTGCCTTCAGCATCTACGGGCGCGATGTGCAGGACGCCGACGACTTCAGCATCCCCCCCGATGTGGCGGAGCGACTGCTCCAGTTCGTGCGCTGCGGAATCGCCGTCGCCACGATGCAAGGTAAAACCTACGCCTCGATGGGCAATGTGTCGATGGGCATCGTCGGCTCGCTGGTGGATCAGAACTTCCTGCAGCACTACCTCGGCATGCGCACGATGACCATCGACATGGTGGAGTTCGTGCGCCGCATGGAACGCGGGATTTACGACCCCGACGAGTTCGAACGCGCCTATCAGTGGGTAAAAACTTATTGCAAAGAGGGCAAGGACTATAACCCTCCTGAGAAGCAACTCTCGCCAGAGCAAAAAGAGCGCACCTGGCGACAGAGCATCCAGATGGCGTTGATTGCCCGCGACCTGATGGTGGGCAACCCCAAACTCGCCGAGCTGGGCTACGAGGAAGAAGCGCAGGGCTACAACGCGATTGCAGGCGGCTTTCAGGGGCAACGCCAGTGGACGGATCACCTGCCCAACGGCGACTTTATGGAGGCGATTCTCTGCTCCAGCTTCGACTGGAACGGCATCCGCCAGCCGTACATCTTAGCCACCGAGAACGACTACCTGAACGGCGTGTGTATGCTATTCGGGCATTTGCTGACGGGCGCGGCGCAGATTTTCGCCGATGTGCGCACCTACTGGTCGCCCGACGCAGTGCAGCGCGTCACGGGCTGGACACCGACGGGCATCGCAGAGGGCGGCTTTCTGCACCTGATTAACTCAGGTCCCGCCGCGCTGGACGGCACGGGCGAGCAAACCCTGCCTGACGGAACTCCTACAATGAAAGCCTGGTGGGAAGTCTCACCCGAAGAAGCCGAACGGTGTCTACAGGCGACCACATGGCACTGCGGGATGCTGGAATATTTCCGCGGCGGGGGCTGGAGTACCCGCTTTCACACGCGCGGGGGCATGCCCGCCACGATGTTCCGACTGAATATTGTGGATGGACTGGGACCCGTGATGCAAATCGCCGAGGGCTACACGATAGAGCTGCCCGACGCGGTTCACACTGCGCTGGACGAGCGCACGAACCCCACCTGGCCCACCACATGGTTCGTACCGCGCACCACGGGGCACGGTGCGTTTCGGGATGTGTATACTGTGATGGCGCGCTGGGGGGCGAACCACTGCGTGCTGAGCGCAGGGCATATCGGCGACGCGCTCATTACCCTCTGCTCGATGCTGCGCATTCCTGTGGCGATGCATAACCTACCCCCTGAGCGCATTTTCCGCCCGCATCAGTGGGGCATGTTCGGCACTTCGGACGCTGAGAGCGCGGACTATCGGGCGTGCGCGGCGTATGGGGCGCTTTATTAGCGTCTACACAGTGAAAACGCCTGTTTCAGATGCGACGGCATTCCTGCTGTTGCGGGGCAAGTAGGGGCTGACCGTGCAACGGTACGGATTGTCATAGAGTACTAACCTTTCGGAAACTCAGGGTGCATCCGAATCAGCCAGATTTGCCCCGTATGATAGGCGGCGTGCTGCGCCACGCGAACCAGCCCCTCGCGCCCCGTAATCGCGTCGCCGATGGGGCTGCGCAACGGCTTGGCTAACTGCTCTGGCGTGGGCGATTCGATAATCGGCGCGAGTTGCTCGTAAGAAAGGCTCAGCGCCCGCGCCACATCCTGCGCGTTGCAGAGCGACGGCGAGAGGGGAAACGGCTTCTCGTTCAGAAACGAGTCGGTGCAGCACGCCAGCACGCCCGCTTCGAACGCATCGGCAGGCTGCCAGTCGCCTAAGCGATGCGCCCAGTAAAGCTCCGCGCCCGCCACATGATAAAGATACTCGGCGATGGAGCGTGCGCCTTCAAACATCCGCCAGTTGAGCTGCATGTCGGTTAGCCCCTCGACTGCTTGTGCCAGTCGAACCCGCGTGAATTGCCAGATTATTGCCGTGTCGTTCATCTTAGTCATCCAGCATATCGTAGTATTCGCGCTCACGCAGGGCAGCGCGCCGCTTCCAATGGCGGTACAAGCCGTATACGATGAACCCCGCGCCGACGAGGATCACCAGCGGGAAGAGCGCCAACACCACCCGCAGCCCCAGCGTAAAGATCGACAGCCCTACTCGCGCCAGTATCGCCAGCGCGAGGATGGCTAACCCAATCCGAACCCAGCGGTTCATCGTTTATCCTGTACCGATGTGCTCGCGGAGGTCTCCTGAGTCGTGGCAGCGGTGTCGTTGGCGATGGGCTTCGGTTTTCCGCTCTTTTGCATTTCCACGAACAGCCCAATCAAGATGAGCGCGACGCCCACCCCCGCCGCCCACGGCAGAAACCACTCGATCGTGCGGATAATCTGCCCTCCGATGTACAGCAGCGCCGCCGCCGCCACCACGAGCACGCCGACATAAATCAGTCTGTTGCGCGGCATAACCTGAGTATACCTGAACTATCCGAATCGCCCACGAATATAGTCTTCGGTCTCCTGCTTTTGCGGGCGTTCGAAGAGCTGGGTCGTCTCGCCCCACTCCACTACCTCGCCATACATCAGGAAACCCGTGTAGTGGCTGATGCGCGCCGCTTGCTGGAGATTGTGCGTCACGACAATCACTGTGTATTGCTTGCCCAGCTCAACAATCAACTCCTCGATTTTCTGGGTGCTGATGGGGTCTAACGCACTACAGGGTTCATCCATCAACAGGATACGGGGCTGCACGGCAAGCATGCGGGCGATGCAAAGCCGTTGCTGCTGCCCACCTGAAAGCGCAAGTCCGTTCTTTTTGAGGTCGTCTTTCACTTCGTCCCAAAGGGCGGCTTTGCGCAGGGCGTCTTCCACCACCTCTTCCAGCACACGCCCTTTCAGTCCGTAGTGCAGGCGCGGTCCCAGCGCGACATTTTCAAAAATGCTCATTGGGAACGGGTTCGGCTTCTGGAACACCATGCCCACCTCGCGGCGCAGGCGCGTGAGGTTCATACGGCGGTCATAGATGTCTTTGCCGTCAATCAGTACCTTGCCCTGCACCTGCGCGTCGGGGATGCGGTCGTTCATGCGGTTGAGGGCGCGTAGCAGCGTGCTTTTACCGCAGCCGCTGGGTCCAATCAGCGCGGTCACGGTGTTCTCGTAGAACTCGGCGTTCACCGCCTTGAGCGCGGGTTTGCCGTTATACGAGACCGACAGGTCAATCGTCTGAATTGCCGTTTTCGCTTTGGTGGGGGTCATGGCTGCAATCATAGGTATCGCCTCCGTGTGCGCGAGCGGATGAAAATCGCCCCTGCATTTAGCAGAAGCACAAGCATAATGAGGGTGAGGCATGCACCCCAGATAAGGTGGTCGGGCACGACGCCCGGTTGCCGATAGCCTTCAGCGAGGTAGTATGGCAGGTTCGCTACAGGCTGGCGTAGCGTTTCCCAGCCGAGCGTCAGTTGTGCAGTGGAGTAGTAGATGCTGGCAGTGAACAGCACAGGCGTCGCCTCGCCTGCGGCGCGCCCCAGCGAGAGGATAACGCCCGTCAGGATGCCCGACAGCGCGTAGGGCAGCGCGATGCGCCACAGCGTCTGCCAGCGCGATAGCCCCAGCGCAAGCCCTCCATCTATCAGCGCAGCTGGCGCGGTCTTGAGGGCGGTCTCAGTGGTCAGCACAATCACGGGCAGGCTGAACAGCGTGAGCGTACACCAACCCGCCAGCAGGCTCACGCCGAAGTGGAACTTCAGCACGAAAATCGCCAGTCCGAACAGCCCGTAGACGATGGGCGGCGTGCCCGCGAGCGCGGCGACGCTGGCGTGCATGAAGCGCATGATTCGGCTGCGCTCGCCATACTCTGCCAGACACACGCCGCCGAAGATGCCCAGCGGGGTCGCCAGCAAAAATGTGCCCAGCATCAGCAGCAGCGAGCCGCGAATCATGGGCCACACGCCGCCTGCCGACATCCCTTCGCGCGGGGGTTGCGTCAGGAACTCCCAGCTGAGCGTCGGCGCGCCCTTGTAGGCAATCACGGCGATGAGCGCGAACACAAGCAGCGTGGTCAGCAGTCCCATGCCGCCGAATAGGGTAGTGAGCAGCGCGTTTTTGCGCAGTCGCTGCGCATCGCGCCGCGCCGCTCGCTGTTCCCACTCGCTTCGCTGAGCGATTCCGGTTAGCGTCGCTTCGGTTTGCATAACTCTCTCGTAGCTTGGACATTCTTTTCCAAGCCCCTCCACACACGGACAGGATTGTCCGTGCTACAGTTGGAGCTGCGCTCGCTTACGGTAGACAAACCCCAGCAGGTTAATCCCCAGCGTCAGCACGAACAGGGTCAACCCCAGCAAGAACAGGTGTCCATAGTGGGGGCTTTCGAACTCGACATTCCCCATCTCAATGGCGATGGTGTCAGGAATGCCGCGCGTCGGTTTGACCAGCGTACCCAGCGCGGCGGTTGGCGAACTGAAGTCGGGCATCGTGGGCGTGCCGCCGCTAAGAATCCACACAATCATCGTCTCGCCCATTACCCGCGCCACGCCCAGCAACAGCGCGGCAATCAGTCCACTTTTCGCCGCGGGAAGTATCACCAACCGAATACGCTCGGCGAGGGTTAGACCCAATGCCTCCGCGCCCTCACGCAGGCTGTTCGGCACGGCGCGCAGCGCGTCCTCCGAAAGCGAGATTATCGTGGGCAGGATAAATACGGTCATCATCAGCGCGGTCGCCAGCAAGCCGCGCCCCGAAGTGAGCTGTAGCCCTTCGGCAAAGAGCCGCTGCAGCCACGGCGCAATCAGCATCACGCCAAAGTAGCCCAGCACGACCGTCGGAATCGCCGCCAGAATCTCCAGAATCGGCTTGAACCACTCCCGTACCCGCGGCGACGCCTGCTCGCTCAGGTACACGGCGGCAGCAATCCCCAGCGGCGTCGCGAATAACATCGAGAGCGCAGTAATCAGGAGCGTCGCCAGCAGCAGAGGCAGCATCCCGAAACGCGCGTACAGAATCGTCGGTGCCCAATCGGGCTTGAGGAACTGCTGGATCGTCGCCAGCGTCGTGGTGGTCGTCGGGCGCGCCTCCAGCTCAAAGAGGTAGCCCTTGAGATACTCCTCTGGCGAGTGCGCTTTCCACACAGGCAGCGCAAGGCGTCCCTTGGGCTGCTGGTTTAGGTTAACCTCGATGGGGTCAATTCGCACGCCTTCAGGAGCGCGTACCAAGCGCAGGCGGAACTCGTAGGGCGCGTAGGCAGGGTCAAAAGAGACATCGGGTTCCCACGCCAGCTCCATCGTGTCGCCGTTGTAGGTGGGCATCGCGAACGCAAGCAGCAGGAACCGCTCGCCCTGTTCAGCGCGTTTCGGCGCGCGCATGCAGTCGCGGAACAGTTCGTCAGGGCGCAGCCGATTGAGGTCCGCTGTCTGCGCTGTGGCTGTGACCAGCGGCTGCATCGAGACGAGTTCCTCGTGGAGAGGCAGGCGTGTGGCGTCTTCGGCGTCGTCTAACTCGTCGCTGCCCTCGCGGTGCGCCGCCAACAGGCTCGCCGTCGGATCCATCGAGATATCATCGCGATACTCGCTGTTGAGGGGCTGCAGCGCAACGCGAAACCCGAAAGGAAATTTGCGAGCGAAGGCATACTGCGACTCGGCGAACAGGTAGTAAAACACGGCGAGGATGGTCAGGATAAGCAAGCCTCCTGCCATCCATGTCGCCGCTTGCACAAGGTTATCGAACAGTCGGGTACGCCACATAGAGGATTAATAGGGTAGGAGCAGGGTCGCCCTGCCCCTCCCCCTGCTTACGGATTCAGACTGTAGTAGCCGACCTCTTCCACCAGCGACTGCCCCTCTTTGGACAGCACCCAGTTGATGAAGTTCGCGACCTCGCCGCGGGGTCTGCCGTTCGTGTAGAAGTAGAGGTAGCGCCAGATGGGGTATTTACGGCTACGCACATTCTCCTCGGTCGGCGCGTAGGCGGTGTCGCCCTCCTTCGCCGCGATTTTGAGGATTTTGAGACCGGGACGATTCTTGAAGTAGGCTGCACCGCCGTAGCCAATCCCGCCGAGAGTACGGGCGACCTCGCGCGCCTCCTCGCTGGTGGAGGGCATAAAGCGCACGCCGCGCCCCCAGTTCTGGTTGCGCAACACATTCTGCTGGAAGAAGCCGTAGGTTCCCGAATTGCTGTCGCGACTGAACACGACGATGGGCAAATCGGGACCGCCGACCTGCTTCCAGTTGGTGATTTGTCCGATGTAGATGCGGCGCAGCTGATCTAATGTGAGCGACTCGACGGGGTTCGAGGCGTTTACACAGATTGCCAGACCGTCTAACGCCACCGGGATCTCGTTCACCACGACGCCGCGGCTGCGCGCGCGATCCACTTCCGACTTGCGCATCGGGCGCGAGGCTGCACAGATATCCGTCACGCCGTTAATGAGCGCGTTGATGCCGATGCTCGACCCGCCGCCCGTGACAGAGACGCTTACGCGCGGGTTCACGCGCCCATACGCCTCCGCCCAGCGCTGGTTCAGAATCAGCATCGTATCCGAGCCTTTAATCGTGATGCTTTGCTGGCTCAGCCAGCTGGAAGCGGTCAGCCCGAGCAGCGCCGCCCCACTCCCTAAAACTATAGCCAGTCGTTTGAGTGTCATCATTTGCCTCCCTCCAATCAGTAGCGATACTGCAGGCGAATCGTCCATGCGTTGTTGCGCACTTCCGTACCCTCTTCATCGGGGATCTCATAGGCGGCGGTCAGGCGGGCGTTGGGGTTGATGAAGTAGCTATAGGCGAAGCCCCAGGTGCGCGTGCTGTCGCCGCCCCGTCCCGTGTCGGGGTCGAACACATCGTAGCGCACTGTGAAAAAGTTGCGATAGTTTAAGCGATAGGTGGTTTGCAGCTGGTAGCCCAGGATGTTGGTAGGACGAGTGTATCGCGGCACAGTGACGCCGCTCACAGTGCGCGTGGTGGGTACGCGGTCCTTGCCCAGCATCAGCTCGCCGCGCAAAGTTAGCCCTTCAGTGAGGAAATCCAGCACCGAGGCGTCCACATAGATGAACTCACGGTCAGCAGGGCGCACCTGCGTCGGCTGATTGTTATTGTTCGGGTCGTTGAAAGTGAACCCCGGTCGCTTGCCGAAAAAGCCCGCGATCCCGAACTCGTAGCCGAGCGTGTAGTAGCGCCAACCTGCGTGCCACGCCGGCGTGCTGCCCACATTCCCGAAAGTGTTCGCTGCGGTCTGCTGCGGGTCGAGGAAAGTCAGGCTATTCCAGACCCCGAAGTGCGCGAACGAGTTATTGCTTAGCCCATAGCGCAAGAACACGCCGCGCCCGCGCTCGCCCGCGAACATCGTGCGGTTGTAAAGCGCACGCTCAGGCATCTCACGCTCGCCAGAAGAGCGTTCCAACTCATAGCCCAGCGGCAACGGCTGCTGCCCCACGAGCAGCTGCACGCCCACGCGCTCCACGGTCGGCTCGATGTCCCAGATGAGCTGCGCGTCGCGCAATTCCGCCGAAATGCGCTGCGATCCCGTCGACACATCGAACGCGAGACGCATCTGGGTACGCGGGTCGATGACATTCGTCTGGCTGATACGGAAACGGCGCATCTGGAACCCTTCGCCAGGGCGGTTCTCCTGCGAATCGAACCACTGGAACTGCATGTAGTTGCCAGGGCGGAACCGCAGCGCTTCCGCAAGGTTCGTTTGAATGACGGGGATGGTCTCCTGCGATTGCTCTTCAATATACAGGCGCACCTCCTCCATCTCGCGCTGCAGTGCTTCGAGTTGCTTTTGCAGCTCGTCGATGCGCCGTTGCAGTTCCTGTACGCGCTGGGTATCCTGCGCCGCAGTGCTGCGCTCGGCGCGAGTTTTGGCAGACAGGGTCGCTCGGGTCGCAGCGGTCTCCTCCGCCCGCGCCGCTGCGCCCAACCCGCTCATAACAAGACAACTCGCCACAAGAGTTGCACGACAGAACCTCCATGTAGGTCGCATTACTGCGCCTCCTTAAAGGAGAAGTTTTACTGCCCTTGCCTCATCGCCCCGCGTTCAGAACCGTCTTAGCACACGCACAGAATGGGCTTCAGAGAATGCGCCGTCGGTTCTTTGAGGGGCGCGCCTGAAAGGGTCGCCAAAACCGCCAGTGCGATCTTGGAAGCGGAAATAGTATTGACGAGTGGATGTTAAGGCTGAGTTAAGGGAGAGCGCAGCGTGGTCTCGCCTGTTGCTTTGTGAAAAAATGCACAGACGCTTGCATGCGCTTCGGGGTTTCGGGTACAATAAGCGCGTATGAAGACCGCCGTGCGTCTGACGGGCGCTTCGCAACTGGAGTGGGCGATGCAGAAACTGCATGCGTACTGGCTCTTGAGCAAGCCGCGTGTGACGATCCTGGTCTGGCTCACGACGGCGGCGGGCTTGACGCTGGGGGGCTGGGGGCAGACGCTCTCGGCGGGGCTAATTGCAGCGACGCTGCTCGGCTCATGGCTGGTGATTGCGTCCGCGAACGCGCTCAATCAGGCGTATGAGTGGCGTCGAGACGCTTTAATGACTCGCACGGCGCAGCGCCCGATTCCGTCGGGGCGCATCAGCCCGTGGGAAGGCTGGCTTGTGGGCACACTGTGGGGCGCATTGGGGACGCTTACACTTGCGCTCTGGGTGAACCTGCCAGTGGCGGTTCTGGGCGCGGTCTCGACTCTGCTCTATGCTTTTGCCTACACGCCGCTCAAGCAGCGCACGCACTTCAGCACGGCGATTGGCGCGATTCCCGGCGCGATTCCCCCGATGGCGGGCTGGGTGGCGGCGCAGAGTGGGTTTTCTATTGAGGCTTGGCTTCTGTTCGCGTTGCAGTTCGTGTGGCAGTTCCCGCACTTCTGGGCGATTGCGTGGCTCTATCGCGACGAGTATGCGAAGGCGGGGTTCCATATGCTCCCATATCCCGACGCGACGGCGGAGGCGACGGCGCGACTCGCGCTCTGGTACACCCTCGCGATGATCGCGATTAGCCTGATGTTCGCGCCGTTCGCGACGCAAGGGTGGCTCTATCTGTTCGGCGCGGCGACACTGGGGCTATGGGCGTTGCGTGCAGCGTATCGGTTCCTCAAAACGCCTGAGGCGATTTCCAGTGCGCGCGGCGTGCTGATGAGCTCTGTGCTGTACCTGCCGTTGTTGTTTATCTGGATGATTGTCAGTCTATAGCTATGAAACTCAAGAGTCGTCCTCAGGCATTTGGTCGGGGCGTGGGCGAGGGGGGCTTGCCCCCGCGCTATCGCGGCGACGGCGACAGCGGCGGCGAGCCGCCGTTCGATCGGTTTCAGGTGGCGCGGCTGGGGCTGTATATCTTCCTCGGCGCGCTGACCGCCATGTTTGGGGCGTTGGCGGCGCTCTACCTGCTGCGCACGCCCGCGCGCTCCGACTTTGTGTTTCAGATGCCAAAGCTCAGCTGGATCAGCACGGCGGTCATCTTGCTGAGCAGTGTTCCATGCCAGGCGGCGCTGAACGCGGCGCGGGCAGACAACCCACGCGGCGTCTGGCGCGGCATGGCGCTCACATTACTGCTCGGCGCCTTGTTCCTGAGCCTGCAGCTGGGCAGCTGGGGCGAGATTGCGCGCCAACTGCAGGGCGCACCCGCGCACTTCTTCACCTCAATGTTCTATGTCATCAGCGCGACGCACGGGTTACACCTGCTCGGCGGGCTGGTCTTTGTGGGCTACCTGCTTTATCAGGCGCAGGTGCAGTGCGCTGCCAACCCCCAGTATGTCGAACTCGGCGCGATTTACTGGCACTTTCTGGGCGTCCTCTGGGCGGCGCTGTTCGGCGTGCTGCTCATCAAGTGAGGCATGGCGATGCGCGGCATGATGCTGTTTGCGTGGGGATTGCTAGCGCTGGCGATTGCGGCGTTCGTGTTCGCGCTCTACTCGCGTCAGGCGGCGCTCAACAAGGAGGAGCCGTTACCCATCCTCGGCGAGGTCAATACACCCTTTGAGTTCCAAAACCAGTGGGGCGAGACCATCACGCGCGACGCTTTCCAAGGCAAGGTGTGGGTCGCCTACTTCTTTTTCACCACCTGTCCCAGCATCTGCCCAATCATGAACCGCAATGCCACCGATGTGCAGACCGAGTTCGCCCAGAATCCCGATGTGCTGATTGCGGGATTCACGGTGGACCCCGAGAACGACACGGTCGCCGTGCTGAGGAAGTGGAGCGAACGACATAAGGCGCAGCGCAGCAAGTGGCACTTCCTCACGGGCAAACGCGAGACGCTCTACAACCTCTCGCGCGAAACCTTCAAACTCGGCGCGGAGCCAGGCGGTGAAGACCACCCAATCGTGCACAGCGACAAACTGGTGCTGATTGACCGTCAGGGGCGTATTCGGGGCTACTACTCGGGCGTCAACCGCGAAGAGGTACAGCGGCTGCTGCAGGATATTTATCGGGTGTTGGAGAAGTGATTGGGTACGGATGTTCCTGTCCGTGCTACAAAATGGGGGACGCAGATGACACAGACAACAGACGCCCGACCCGTGGGCGAGTCGGAGCGCATTCACGCGCTGGACGCCCTGCGGGGTATTGCGCTGCTGGGAATCTTGATGGTGAATATGGGTTCGTTCAAGGGGTTATCGACGCTGGAAATGTTCCCACGCATAGAAAGCCTCGCGCAACCTGCCGACCAGATCGCCTTCTGGCTCATTCAGGCGTTGTTCGTGGCTAAGTTCTACCCGATTTTCGCCTTCCTGTTCGGACTGGGGTTCGCGTTGCAGATGGGGCGACTGGAGGCGCGCGGGCTGAATCCGACCGAGATTATGCTGCGGCGGCTACTGGTGCTGCTGGGTTTTGGCGCGCTCCACGGGCTGTTCATCTGGACGGGCGATGTGCTGTTGATTTACGCACTGTCGGGGATGATGCTTTTGCTGTTTCGCAATCTCAGTCCCCGCGCACTGCTCTACTGGGTATTGGGATTATGGGGTGTGCAGTCGCTCTGCTGTGTGAGTTGCAGCGGTCTTGTCTTTGTGAGCGCGCCTTTCGGGGGCGGCGGCACTGCAGGAAGCGACTTCCTTGCCTCCTATATCGAGCAGGGACGACAGGCATACGCCACAGGAAGCTACTGGGAAGCGCAGAAGTTCCGCTTCATCGAGTGGCTGCTGATGTTCACGAACGCGATTTTCTTCGCGCCGAATGTGCTGATGATGTTCCTGCTGGGGCTTTACTTCGGCAAGGTGGGAGTCTTTGAGCGGCTGCACGAGTATCGTCGGCTGATGTTCTGGCTTGGGGGCGTTGGGCTAATCGTCGGACTGGCGACGAACGGGCTATACGCGACGGGCTTACTGAACGCGCTCCGCGCCGAGAACGAACTACTTAGCTACGCCTGGCTCACGCTGGAGGTTGTCTTCGGACCAATCCTTGCGCTGGGGTATATTGGCGCGTTCGGCTGGCTGTGGACGGCGTGGGAGGGGCTACAACGCGCCCTCTCGCCCGTCGCCGCCGCGGGACGGATGGCGCTCACAAACTATCTGACGCAATCGGTGGTCTGCACGCTGCTCTTCTACGGCTATGGGATGGGGCTGCATGGCAAAGTCGGAATCGCGCAGGGTGTTGGGTTGACTGTGCTGGTCTGGGGCGTGCAGGTCGTGTTGAGTGCACTCTGGCTGGTGCGCTACCAGTACGGTCCGATGGAGTGGCTGTGGCGGAGCCTCACCTACGGCAAGCGTCCGCCGATGCGTCGGTTGCCTGAGGCGACCTAAGCCGCCACGCGGTCGCGCCCCGCCTGCTTCGCCTGATAGAGGAGCGCGTCCGTGCGACGGAGCCATTCGTCCTCGCTCTCGTGGAGTTGCAGCTCGCTGACGCCGATTGAGACCGTCAGGCGCAGCGGTTCGCCTTCGGAGAGCGACATCGGGCTTTTGCGCACCTGCTCGGCTAACTGCTGGGCGATTTTCTGGGCGTCGCGCAGCGAGGTCTCGCGCAGGATTATCACGAACTCCTCGCCGCCGTAGCGCGCGGCGAAGTCGCTCTTGCGCTTGCACACGCGCACTATCTGCTCGGCGACCCACTTCAACGCTGCATCGCCGACCGCGTGCCCATAGGCGTCGTTAATCTGCTTGAAATGGTCGATATCGAGTAGCAGCATGGTCGCGGGATAGCCAAAGAGCCGATTCAGCCCGACGGTGTGGCGCAGCGTCTCTTCAAATGCCCTGCGGTTGTAAAGTCCTGTGAGTGGGTCGGTCGTGCTTTCGCGACGCGCCTGCGCGAGTTCGCGCATCAAATGGTGTATCTGCCCTTGCAGTTGATTGAGGGTCTGGCGGTGGCGTTGCTCGCGCTGCTCGATCAGGCTTGTCAGCGACTGCAGGGTCTGGCGCAGGGTTTGAATATTTAGGGCGTCGGGGCGCTGAGTCTGCTGCGTGAGCTGTTGCACCTGCTGGCGCAGGGCGGCGTCGTCCTGCACTTCGCCCTGAGCGACTCTCGAAAGCGCGCTCAGCAGGCGCCACGCCAGATCGCGCAGGTCGTTCAAGTGTCCCTCGACGAACTGCTGCTCGTCGCGCCGCTGCTGACGGACAAACGGGATGATTCCGTCCAGTTCGCCTGCCTGCGCCTGCCCGCTCAGCTCGGAAAACGCCTGGCGCGTCGTCTGGGCGGCGCGGCGGTGCGTCTCGAAGGCATGTTCGCCCAGAATGGAGAGCAACTCGGCAAGGAGCATCCGTTCGTAGGGCGCGTCGCCCCCCGCGAGTTGCCAGAGCCACGACCTCAACCTGCTCACGAAGGGTATTATCGGCAGAGGCGGGACGATTTATGGAGTGAGAATGCGCCTCCTAAGTTCGCAGCGGAGGCAGAGCCGTATCCTCTTATCAGACCTGCAGGAGGGAAGAACATCTGAAAAATCACGAGAGTCGAGGCGCTACTGTTGTTTGCCCTCACCCCCAGCCTCTCTCCCACGGCGTGGGAGAGAGGACGAGGGCGAAAAAAGTGCTTCCTGCCTTCTCGCCGAGCTTAGCCGTTGTACCCTTATCAGAGAGGAGTCGAGGAATCTCGGCGTAGTGAGCAACTCAAATTATGCCTTATGAATACAATGCCCCGCCGCGTCGTGGAAGGCTTCCATCAGCGACTCCACCAGCGTCGGATGCGGGTGAATCGTGTCCACCAGCTCGTCGAGCGTGGCTTCGAGCTTGATGGCAAGCACGGCTTCCTGCAGCAGGTCGCTGGCGTGTTCGCAGCAGATATGCACGCCCAGAATCTGCCCATATTTGGCGTCGGCGATGACCTTCACCAAGCCCTCTTTGACGCCCGCCGCCATCGCGCGCCCCAGAATACGCGGCGGGAACTTGCCGATTTTGAGCTCGTAGCCCTGCTCACGCGCCTGCTGCTCGGTCAGCCCGACGCCCGCCACTTCGGGCACGGTGTAGACCACATTCGGCACGGCGCGGTAGTCCATCGCGCGGTTCGCGCCGAAGCAGTTCTCGGCGGCGACGATGCCCTGCGCGCTCGCCACATGCGCCAGCGGGGCAATCCCCGTGATGTCGCCAATCGCGTAGATGTGCGGGATGTTCGTGCGCAGGTACTCGTCGACCGCCACATAGCGTTTGTTCATCTGAATCCCGACGGTCTCCAGCCCGATACCGTCTACATTCGGCTTGCGTCCGACGCCAATCAGCACGACCTGCACATCGATTTGTTGCATCCCTTTCGGCGTCTCCACATGGCAGCGCCACAGGTCGCCCACGCGCTCGGCGGATTTGAGTGTGCTGCCTGTAATGAACTGCACGCCCTGTCGCGAGAGGGCGCGCTCGACTTCCTTCGCGACCTCCTCGTCCATCGTAGGCAGAATCTGCGGCATCAGCTCCACGACCGTCACATGGCTGCCCAGCGCGTTGAACACGAAGCTGAACTCCACGCCGACCGCGCCCGCGCCCAGAATCAGCATACTGTCGGGCACGAAGCGGGCGTTCACCGCGTCGTCGCTTGTCCACACATTCTCGCCCTCTAAGCCCGGGATGTTAATCTTCATCACGCTGGAGCCGGTTGCGAGGATAATGTTCTTGCCGCGCACGATGTCTTTACTGCCGTCGGCTTTTGTGACTTCAATCGTGTGCGGGTCGATGAGTTTGCCCGTGCCTTCCACGCTCTGCACGCCGTTTTTCTTGAACAGCATGCCGATTCCGCCGCGCAGGGTCTGCACGATTTTGTCCTTACGGGCTTGCATCTGGTTGAAGTCGTAATCGATGGCGCCCTCAATCAGAATGCCCATCTCCTTCGCGTGCAGCACATGCTGGTAGCGTTCAGCGTGGGCAATCATTGCCTTGCTTGGGATACAGCCCCAGTTGAGACAGGTTCCGCCTAAATATTCGCGCTCAATACAGATGACGCTGCCGCCGTGTTCTTTCGCCAGCTGCCCAGCGCGGATGGCTGCCACATAGCCGCCAGGGCCCGCGCCCAGCACCACCACATCCGCTTCGTAATTCGTCATAGAGAGCCTCCTCAAATACGCGGGTAGTATACCTGCTTATTCGCTCCAGAGGGCAGGTTGCAACGAGAGGCTTTCGGGCGACACAGTGCGTTTGATAAGGCAATACTCTTCCTGAATGCGTCCCGAGCGCAACCGCTCCAGAATCATCGCATGATAGGTCGGGTCTTTCTCCGCCGCAAGAAATCGCCGTCGGAGCCGTTGACACACCTCCAGCTCCGCTCCGCTGCCCCCAAAATGCACCAGCACCACATCTCCCGGCTGCGTGCAACTCAAAATCAACATCTCCGACAGCTTCTGAGGAATCTGGCACGAATGAAAAGTCTTCTCACGACTCACATTTTTCACCAGGTCAAAGAAGAACCAGCTGTAAGGCATTCGCCCCTTTTGCCCCTGCGCCAGACGCTGGCGAATGCGCCGGTCCGTCGGGTTCTGATACGGCTGCGCCACCTGCTCCTTGAAAAACTTGTTGTGCGCCGTCTTCTGGCAGTGCAGAATGCTCCGATGCGCCGTTGTGAACCGCTTCGGGCTGTGCCCGACATTCGTGTTGTAAACCCACACATAGTCCTGCACATCGTAGCACGCCTCGTCCAGAAAGCGCACGCGCAAATAAGCGTTCTGTTTGGGATAGTTGATGAAAAACATATTGCCGTCGTCTTTCAGCACACGCAGCGATTCCCGCGCAAGTTCGATGTACCATTCGATATATTCCTCGAACGCGCGAGTATAGGACTTACCGTTGTACTTGACGCCCACATTATAGTCAGGGTCGCTGAAGACCATATCCACTGACTGGTCAGGCAGCTGGCACAACAGATCCATTCGAGCGAAGCAAGGAATCGCTTTTTGGCATCATCTCTTGCGGGCAGCACTTATACCTAAACCCCGATTGGTAAGCCCTTCCCTGATGAAATCATTCTAAAAGCCCGCAGGGCGTGTCGCGGACGATTTTATCAGGGAAGGACTTATCATAGGGGTAGCAACTTGGGTTATCGTATGGTAGAGAAATTGCATCTATCCATCGATTCTGGATGTATGCTCAGTTGGGGGTATTGGACGCCCGCCCTCCAGCCAGAGGGGAATGGCGTCAATCGACTCGACACCTGTTTGGCTCACCTCTGCTTGCAGCAACACCGCCTGCCGACTGAGTTTGGAGCGTGGAGTGTGGATGAAGTTGCCGACGCTGTAGAACACATGGGCTTTCCCGACTCGCCCGTAGCCCTGCACCACATGGGGGTGATGCCCCACGATGAGATCGACGCCCGCCTTGGCGAGGGCGCGGGCGATGCGTTTTTGTTTGGCGCTGGGCTGCGTTTTGCCCTCGTCGCCCCAGTGGGGGACGGCAATCAGCACATCGGCGTTCTTCCGCGCGTCAGGCAGGAGGGGCAGCACATCGCTCAGAATCGCCACGCCGGGGGTTTTCTCGCCTGCAGGGAAGTGGCGCGGCACAATCGCCGTGAAGCACACAATCGCGATGCGCACATCCCCGAAGTCTACATACACGGGTTGCGCCGCCTCCGTTCGATTCGCGCCCGCGCCCGCCCACCATACGCCCGCACGCCAGAGATGCTCCACCGTGTCCATCAGCGCGACCCTGCCGTAGTCCACTGAGTGGTTGTTGCCGAGGGAGACCATCGTGACGCCTGCAAGACGCAGTTGCTCCGCCAGCTCAGGCGGGGCGCGGAAGGTGTATTCCTTGTCCAGCGGCGCGCCACGCGTGCTGATACAGCCCTCCATGTTCAGAATCGTCCAGTCCGCCCCGCGCAGCCGCGGCGCGACAGGCTCGAACAGGTAGCTGATCCCGCGCGCCTGCACGATTTGACTCACTACTTTGCTGAAGATGATGTCGCCGCCGAACAAGATCCGCACGCGCTCGCGCATTCAGCCCTCCAGAACCCGCAGGTACTGCGCCACGATGTGGTTCTCCTCAAACTGCTGCAGCCATTCGGGGGGCGTGGGGGGAATCCTGCCCTGCAAGCCCTGCAGGATGGCGTCCGCGAGCGCGTCTACATCGCCCACGGGAACCAGCAAGCCGTACTTTCCATCCGCTAAAATCTCGCGTGGTCCGCTGGGACAGTCCGTCGCCACAACGGGGCAACCGCACGCCATCGCCTGAATCAGCGCGTTGGGCAACCCCTCATAGCGCGAACTCAGCACGAACACTGCAGCGCGACGCATATACTTGAATGGGTTCGGTTCGTAGCCGGGCATTTGCACGCTGTCGGCGACGCCAAGTTCGCGTGTCAGTCGCTCCAGTTCAGTGCGTTGTTCGCCCTCGCCCAAAATGAGCAGCCGAGCAGGCACAGGTAAACGAGCGAAGGCACGCAGCAGCGTCGGGAAATCTTTCTGTGGGGTCAGTCGCCCCACCGCTAGCACGACGGGCGGCGCACCCGCCGCGAACCATGAGTGGTCTACAGGCTCTTCACGCTGTTGCAGCAGTTTCCGCGTGATGACGGGGTTGTAGATGCATGGGATGCGCGTTTCGGGCAGGCGCGTGAGACGCAGCAAGTCCGCCTGCACGCCCTGGGAGACGGCGACAACTGCATCGGCGTGGCGGTAGGCGCGGGCAATCAGTGCGGGTACGAGACGGTCCTTAAGTTTGACCGCGCTGCCGAACTCGCGGGTGGGGGTATTCGCCTCACGCACAACAACGCGGGTAGATACACGCGCCAGCCGCCGCGCCAGAATCGCGACCAGATTTGGCTGGCTGAGCGTGCTGAGCAGCGCGTCGGGACGCTCGCGACGCAAATAGCGGACAAGCGGCAATACCGTGCGCCAGATGCGATAGGTTTTCAGGTCTACAATCTGTACGGCAGGGCTGAGTTCTTTGCGCAACTCGCCTTCTGGTTTCATCAACACCATCTGCACGCTGTGTCCGCACTCGGCGAAGCGGTTCGCGAGCGTGACCAGCACGCGCTCCGCGCCCCCAACTTCAAGGCTGACCGTGAACAGGGCGATTCGCATGATGTTTACTGGCGAATGGCGACCACGCGAAAGCTTTTCGCCCAGCGCAAACTAAGGGGCGTGAGGCGCATCAGCAAAGCGTTCGCAAGACGCACAATAGGTTTGCCGCTCGCCCCGCCAAAGTAAGCGTAGGCGCGCGCCCGAAAGCCGAACTGCTCGATATGGCGGGCTAACTCCACCGGGTGGAACAGTCGCTCAATCACTGCGCCCGAATAGGGGTTCACGGGGCACTGCGTCGGGTCATACACCGAGTTCGGCAGCTCGCCTGTCTCGAGATATCGCTCTACCGCCTGGAAAATTGCATGGCGCGTCATCAGGCTGGTGCGCTGCGCCAGAGCCTGTACTGCCGCCTCAGGTAAGTCGGGGTACGCTTGCTGGATTATCTCGGCGCGCTGCTCCACATACGGTTTCTGGATAGTGTGCCCCTCAAACTCGCCAGCGGGACCGCTCTCGAAACGCTGCCAGAGTTGGCGAGTGTGCGCCGCGAGTTGGGGGTTCGCCGCGTTGTTGCCGTCGGCGATGATGAGCGCGCCCCCGCGTTTGAGCCAGCGCGCCGCCCGCCTCAAAAGCTCGTCCACATCGGGATAGTGCGAAATCTCCTCGTTGGAGAGAATCAGATCGAACGAAGCGAGTTCGTACTCTACTTCGTCCAGCGAAGCAAGCTGCGCCTGCATACCTTGCAGGTTGAAATCGGTAATCAGTCGCTGGAAGGTGCGCAGGCGGCTTTCGCTCAGATCGAAGCCAATCGCTTCACGCGCGCCCATAAAATACAACACGACGAGCTGCAAGCCGAATCCGCAGCCCGCGTCCAGCACACGCTTGCCTTCGGGGTCAAAACGCGCCAGCCGACACAGGTCGTACACATAGCGCGTCTCCTGAGTGCAACCCTGCGGGGTTTTCAGCTGCGGGTAGTAGCGCCAGAGTTCAGGATCATAGCGCGCCCGATTCTCAGGGCGCGCCGCCTGCTCAAACAGCGCGGCGACCTGCTGGCTTACACGGGCAAACTCGGGCATCAGAGGGTTATTATACCAACCCCCATCCTTACGGCACAATAATCAACCCACTGGTCGACGCGCCGCGCAGCACATGCTGTACGAACGCGGGCTCAGGCAGTGCGCCCTCGAAACTGTGGCGGTTGTTGATGACGGTCTTAGGCACTGCCATCACGCCGTACTGATTGGCTAACTCAGGGAACTCCTCGCTGCTGACGCCCTCGGCGGTAATCAGGTCGCTCGCCATCGCCAGTTTATGCGCCAGTCGCACGGCGGCGGGGCAGTACGGGCAGCCGTAAGTCACAAACACGCGAATATGCACGGGATGGCGCAGGTTCGCCAGCATCAGGCGGCTGTCGGGCGAGAGACCAGGGTCGCCCCTGCCCACATCCTCAATCGCGCCCACCAGTGAGGCGAACTCGAAGCCCGCGGGCACGCCCAGATAGCGGATTCCGTAGTCCTTCTCTTCCGTGCGCACGACAATCGCGGGCGCGAGCGTGATGTTGTATTCCTGCGCAACCGTCGGCTCCGCTTCTACACTATGCTGCTCCAGCGTAATCTTGCCGCCCCCGATGCTCACTAAGTCCTGCGCGATTTGCGACAATAGCTCGCAGGTCTCAGGTTGCTCGTTCGTGGTGAACACGACCAGCTTCACGGTGTTCTGCAAACCGCTAAACCACTGCTGTAATGTCTGTCTATCTTTTTCCGGTAGAATGGTCATCGTCGCCTCCTTGTTGACTCCACTCGAGTAGAGTACCTAAAACGGAGTTTCGATTCGCCGAGAAGCCTCAACGTAGAAAATCGCCCACCCTGATTTCCCACTCAGGCTCGCACAGAGGGCGAACCGTTTCATCTGCCGTGTAATGTTGCACGGTCTGATAGCCTTGCGGCGTCGGGTCTCGGTACACCTCCAGCCGCCGCGTTTCAAGATTCACAATCCAGTATTCAGGGATTCCTGCCTGCGCATACAGGCGAGCTTTTCTGGTCTGGTCATGCTCGACGGAAGTATCTGCAATCTCAATCACCAGTAGCGCGCTGGTGGGGTGGGCATGAGCATAATCGTCGAGGTCGCCCTCGACGATGCTGATGTCAGGTATGGGTTCGTTGTCGCCCAGTTGCAGGGGCGCTTCCATGCGCACATGCCATCGGCTCGATTCGCGACGGGCGAACTGGCGTGTGGCGCGTAGACGAGTCGTTGCGTGGTCAGGTTCTTCGGGCGGCATAGTGTAGATGTCCCCCTCAATCAGTTCCAGCCTCGCGTCGGCAGGGAACACGCCCAGCGCGCCCAGCCGATGGAACACATCAGGCGTGAATCGATAGCGCTGGGGCGCGCCCGCTCGGGCGGCGTCCGCAGAGGTCTTGGGACGCGGTTTCAGAACAGGCATAGCATAAGGATACCCCACCTATCCCCTCCGCTGTGCGCCGTGCTGCGTTTCCAGCGCAACGAAAATCGCCTCCACGAGCGCGTTCACTTCCTCGTCCGTAAGGGTGCGGTTCGGGTCGCGGAACACGAGCGAGAACGCGAGGCTGTGATGCCCTTCAGGCACGGGCGTACCCGTGTAGCGGTCGAAGAGGCGCAGCGACTCCAGCAGAGCGCCCCCCGCCTCGCGAATCGTCGCCTCCAGCGATGCATAAGGCACAGACTGCTCGACCACGAACGCAATATCACGCAGCACAGGCGGGAAGGCGGGCAGCGGGCGATAATGCACAGTGTGCGCCGCCGCATGCATCAGCGGCGTCAAGCCAAACTCGGCTAAATAGACGCGCTGGCGGAACTCGTACTGCTTTTGCAACTCGGGATGCAACTCACCCAGCACGCCCAGCCGCTGGTCATGGGCGTCATGCACATACGCCGAGCGCATGGGATGGAGCCGATGGTCACGCCCTTCAGCGGGAACGAACTGCGCGCTTATCCCCAGCTCGCTCAGCAGATGCTCCACCACGCCCTTGAGCGCGTAGAAGTCGGCGGGCTGGGGCTTCAACGCCCAGTGTAGGACGTGCAGCAGCCCTGTCATCAGGATTCCCAGGCGCGTCCACTCGTGGAACTTGCCCTGTTCATCCTGTGCGAACACGCGCCCGATTTCGAACAGGTGCAGCTCGCGACGGTTGCGACGGCGGTTGTGGTCGGCGGCGCGAATCAGGCTGCTCATCAGCGAGTGGCGCAGGCAGCTGAGTTCATCGCTCATCGGGTTCTGCAGAGGCACAGGCTGATACATCAGCTCGCCAATCCCCTCGCCGCCGCTCTGCAAAGGTGAGGGAGCTTCTAAGGTGTGCCCCACAACCTCCTGCAAACCAGCGCTGAGCAACACAGTGCGCACGCGCTCGGCGAACGCGCCTTCAGGACTGTCTTTGCCCTGCGTCGTGTAGCCCTGCGGAGGAATTGCGGGGATCCGGTCGTAGCCGAGAATGCGCCCCAGCTCCTCGATCAGGTCTTCCTCGCGCAGTAGGTCGGCGCGATAGAACGGGATCTGCACGCGAAAGCCCCCCTCGATGGGTTCTGGGCGCAGGTTCAGCCGCTCCAGCACGGCACGCGCCGCATCGGGGGCGATCGAGAAGCCCAGCAGCCGTTCGGCGCGTTGCAGACGCACCGTGAGCGTGCGTGGCTCGTAAGGGCGCGGGTAAACATCGATAATCCCAGGTACAGCCTTCACGCCCGTCCACTGCGCCAGCAGTTCACAGACGCGATGCTGCGCGACAATCACAAGGTTCGGGTCTACGAACCGTTCAAATCGGTACGACGACTCGGTGCGCAGCCCCAGCTGGCGGGCGGTGGAGCGAATCGACATGGGATGGAAGTGCGCCGATTCAATCAAGATATGGCGCGTGTCGTCCGTCACTTCGGTTTCTGCGCCGCCCATCACGCCGGCAACGGCAACGGGACGCTCGGCGTCGCAAATCATCAGCATATCGGAGCGGAGTTCGTGTACCTGCCCGTCGAGCGTCTGAATCCGCTCGTGGGGTTCGGCGCGGCGCACGATAATTGTGTGTTCCTTGAGTGTGTGCAGGTCGAAGGCGTGCAGGGGTTGCCCCAGTTCGAGCATGACATAGTTCGTGGCGTCCACGATGTTGTTGATGGGGCGCATGCCCGTCGCGAGCAGGCGATTCTGCACAGACGCAGGCGACGGCGCGGGCTTGATGTCGCGAATCACGCGCGCGGCGTAGCGGGGGCACAAGTCGGCGTCGCGGATTTCCACACGGGCATATTCAGCGGTCTGCAACGGCTCGGCGGGCGGCGGGTTCAGTATCTGCGCGTTGAGCCTGTGAAACAGCTCGGTTGGGCGCGCCTCCTCGCCCAGCAGGGCGTAAACCTCTCGCGCCACACCGAACACGCTCAAACAGTCGCCCCGATTGGGCGTGATGTACATCGACAGCACCGCGCTCTGCGGCGTGTCCAGCACTTCCTCCACTTCCAGCCCCGCCATCGTCAATCGCTCGGCGAGGGCTTCGGGCGACAGCTCCACCTGCACAAAATCCTTTAGCCACTCGATGGGTATGCGCATCGGGGAAGATTGTACCTGAATGCAGGTCGGCAGGTACAATTGTGGCACTCGGTATTCCGATTAATATGAGTAGGAAAACTTGTGAACTGCCATAATTCAAAGTAGGAAATCAGGAGGTTCCCATGACTGAACAGACGACTCAGTCGCTACAGCAAGAGTTAGAAAAGTTGCGTAGGCGTGTTGCGGAGCTGGAACATGCCCTCGAAGTGCAGGAGTGGGGGGGACAGCTGTTTCACGAAAGCAACATCCCGCAACTGTTGCTCGATTTCGAGACAGGGGCGATTCTCGCAGCGAACGCTGCGGCGCATCGGTTTTACGGCGAATCGCTCCGGACTCATCCGCATGTGAACTGCATCTGTGCGGAGAATCTTGACTGGAATGCCGAGCTCAAGCCCGTCGTTGCCCAGCAGCGTTATGGGATGCGGGTCTCGCAACAGCATACCGAGAACGGCGTGCGCACGGTCGAGGCGCACTATGTTCTGGTGAATTTGCGTGGCAGACAGATTGTTCACCTAATCGCGTTCGATATTACCGACCGTCTTCGGGCACAAGAGGAGTTGCAACGCACCTACCGTCTGGAAAGCATTGGGCGACTGGCTGGCGGGATTGCACACGACTTCAACAATGTGCTGACCGCTGTGGTGGGGTTTGCGGAACTGGCGCGCGGGCGCGTGCAGGACGAAACCACACTGCGCTATCTGGACGGCATCCTCGCCGCCGCCGAGCGCGCGGCGAATCTCAACCGCCAGCTGCTTGCCTACGCCCGCCGACAGGTGGCGCAGCTCAGCCCTATTGATCTCGGTGTATGGCTGCACAACACGCTGGATATCCTGCGCCGTGTGCTGCCTGAGAATATTCGCCTCGAAACGTCGGTAGACCCCCAGCTGGGCTCGATTCAGGGCGACCCCAACCTGCTATTGCAGATTGTGCTGAACTTAGTGGTGAACGCACGCGACGCGATGCCCAACGGCGGCCCGATTACTCTTAGCTTAAAAAACCGCACACTCCGCCGCGCCTGTGGCGA
This sequence comes from uncultured Fimbriimonadales bacterium, assembly GCA_937992175.1. GTDB lineage: Bacteria > Armatimonadota > Fimbriimonadia > Fimbriimonadales > GBS-DC > GBS-DC. The sequence continues at coordinate 56,387 of CALKLF010000005.1, forward strand.
CGTCCCTGCAGGACGCTATGTCACGCTCACCGTGGCTGACACGGGCGTCGGTATCCCGCCCGAGGCACTGCCCCACATCTTCGAACCCTTCTACACCACGAAACCGCAGGGACATGGTACCGGGCTAGGACTGGCGGCGGTGCAGGGCGCAGTGCAACAACTGGGCGGCTATATTACGGTAGAGTCGGAAGTGGGCAAGGGAACCCGCATCACGGTCTACTTCCCGCGCCTGACCCCGCCCACGCCGCCTCCGCGAACTGAAAATACTCAGGCGGAATAGCTGCGACCGCGCCGTCAGTGTAAAACGGCGGAACAAGCCCCTCTCGCTCTAGGCGCAGCAACTCGCGGTTCACAGGCGGATAGTTCGTTGGCTCGAAACGCTTAGCCAGCGCGTCGGGCACATTGATACCTAAATGGAGTAACCCATACACTCCGAAATAGCCATATACCCCTGCGCGGGCGAGACGGCGCACTGTTTGCGGGCGTCGGCGCAGTCCCCACTCGATAATTATCAGCGGTGCCGCCACCAGCAGCAGCTTCACCCCTACAAACGCGCCTAACCCATAGTCAAGATAGTACTGCATCAGGGGATTCGCCTCATTCGCCAGCCCGCGCGAGAGCAGCCATACCGTTAACGCCAAATCCGCCATACACAGGGCGAAAAGCGCCCAGCTTTCAACGCTCAGAAAACACAGTATGCTTCGCATCGTTCACTCCTTCACAAAACCGACTGCACGGTTCTATATCCATTTTCGGCAGGAAGTATGGTATCCTTAAGGTGTCCCCTGCGCTGTCGCGTGGACGCTCAAGGCAGAGCCATAGGCTGGAGGAACAGAACGATGTCGAAGCATGCTGATCGGACGACTGTACCAAGCAATTTAGAGATTGAGAATCTTTTAGGTCAAGCGAAACCCTTATATCACAATCTATCAGTAGCCAGTTTAGTAGAGCATGCAATTATCAACGGAGAAGCGCAGTTGGCATCGAACGGCGCGTTGGTGGCGCGCACGGGGCAATACACAGGACGCTCCCCCAAAGACAAGTTCGTGGTGCGCCGCGCCGAGTATGAGTCGCTCATCGACTGGGGCGCGGTGAACCAGCCGATGGCTCCTGAGGTCTTTGACCGCTTGTTGCTACGCGTTTTGGCGTATCTGAGTAATCGCCCGCTGTATGTGCAGGATTGCTTCGCAGGCGCAGACCCGCGCTATCGGCTCGGCGTGCGGGTGATTACCGAGCAGGCGTGGCATAACCTGTTCGCGAAGCAGCTCTTCATTCGTCCCACGCCTGAGGAACTGCCCGACTTTCGCGCCAACTTCACCGTGTTACACGCGCCGGGCTTCAAGACCGACCCGACGGTGGACGGAACGCGCAGCGAGGTGGTCGTCGCGCTTGATTTCACGCGGCGCATCGTGCTGATTGCGGGCACAGCGTATGCCGGCGAAATCAAAAAGTCGATTTTCACGGTGATGAACTTCCTGCTGCCGTTGCAGGGCGTGTTTCCGATGCACTGCTCGGCGAATATCGGCGCGGCGGGCGATGTCGCGCTCTTTTTCGGGCTGAGCGGCACGGGCAAGACCTCGCTCTCCGCCGACTGCGAGCGTCGCCTGATTGGCGACGACGAACACGGCTGGAGCGACACAGGCGTGTTCAACTTCGAGGGCGGCTGCTACGCCAAGTGCATCAACCTCTCGCGCGAGCACGAACCGCAAATCTGGAACGCCATCCGCTTCGGCAGCGTGGTGGAGAATGTGGTCGTAGACGCCGACACACGCGAGCCAGACTACACCGACGCCTCGATCACCGAGAACACGCGCGCGGCATACCCTGTCGATTATATCGACGGCGCGGTGCTGCCGAGTGTGGGCGGGCATCCACGCCATCTGTTTTTCCTTGCGGCGGATGCGTTCGGCGTCCTGCCCCCTATCAGTCGCCTGAGCGTGGAGCAGGCGATGGATATGTTCCTGCTCGGTTACACAGCGAAGGTCGCGGGCACGGAGCGCGGCGTGACGGATCCTGAGGCGACCTTCAGCGCGTGTTTCGGCGCGCCGTTCCTGCCCTTGCCCCCCGCCCGCTACGGCGAAATGCTCGCGGAGAAACTCAGTCAGCACAAGGCGCAGGCGTGGCTGGTGAACACGGGCTGGACAGGCGGCGCGTATGGCGTGGGGCATCGAATCCCCATCCGCTATACCCGCGCGATGATCCGAGCCGCGCTGAACGGCGCTTTAGAGCAGGTTGGCTACCGCACCGACCCGATTTTCGGGCTGGAGACGCCTGTTTCTGTGCCCGATGTGCCCGACGACCTGCTCGTGCCGCGCGAAACCTGGCAGGATAAAACCGCCTACGAGGCGCAGGCGCGCCAGCTCGCCGAGCGGATGCAGCAGCAACTCAAGAAAGTGCGCGGCTAATCTGCTGCTTCGTCAACCATTAATCTTTGGAACCCCCTCCGTAGGTTCCCACTACGCAGTAGAGGGAACCTGTAGGAGCTGATAAGCAGACACCGACTAAGTACACTCTCGCCGCGCGGGACGCCGACTGTTTCCACCTCACCCCCCTTGCCCTCCTCTCCGTTTACAGAGAGGGGGTTGGAGGGTAAGGTGGAAACAGCGTGGGAAATCGCCGGCGCGTTTCCCCCAGTTGAGGTCAGGTCGTGTACCATGATTAGACCTGTAGGAGCGGGTTCCAAAAATTGAGCGTGGACACAGCACTACTTTCAGGTACACTTTTTGCCATGGAAACCCTGCTTGCCGACGCGCTGCAATCTGTGCGCGAGCGACTGCTGCAGCCTGAAGGAGATGCGGAAACCCTGCGCGAACTCGCTATCCTGTTGCGTGACGCGAGTCTCGGCTGGACGCAGCTGCCCGAGGAAGTTCGCTCCAGCGTTCAACTCGCGTTGCAGAGTGCGCTGCCTCTGAACGAAGGCTCCATTCAGATTTTGCTGGAGGAGCTGAGCGCGCATCAGAAGGCGGTGGGACGCGCGGCGGCGCAGGCGCAAGCGCGCCGCTACCCCGCCCCGCGCGAGGCGCAACGCGCCTACGAACTGCTGACCGACGCTCCCGCCGATGCCCCGACAACGCGAATCGAAGGCGCGATTCTGGCGGCGGAACTCGTCGAGCCGAACGCTTCCCTTAGCGTACGCGCCGATAACCTCATCCGCGCTCTCTACGCCAAGCAGCCGTTTCCTGAATACAACGCCAGCGTCGCCGCGCTGCTTGGACTGGCGTTTCTGCAGGCGAACGGCGTCGCCGCCGAGCTGAGCGCGGCGCAGTCACAATCCCTAATCGAGGCGATTGTTCAGGGTGCGCCGCTGAACCTGCCCGAAGCCACAGGTGTGCCCGACCCGCGCGTGTGGAGCGACATTCTGGATGAACTCGCGGCGCGCTATCGCGCTGCTTTCCTGCAAGCCGAGCGCGCTCTACAAGCAACCCAGCTCGTGCGCATCGAGAACCTGCCTGAGACCACGCGAGCGACGCTCCAGCCCGCGCCCGGACCTAGCTTCGAATGGCGGTATCTCACTTTGCAAGACCTCATTTGGATTAACAGCGAGATTACGAAGTCGCCGCAGCCCTACAGCTATGACCGTCTGGAGGAGGCGACCCATTATCAATACAGTTATCGCCAGAGCCGTGATGTGCCGTTGCAGGCGGCGCGGTTCCTGTGGGGCTACCTGAAGTACCACCCCTTCGCACAGGGCAACCGGGCGACCGCTCTGATTGCGACGCTCGCATTTTTACACATCAACGGCTACGAGACGCGCCTGCCCGTTGAACACGCCGCAGAGTGGATCGAGCAGGTCGCCCTGCGCCGCAAGCATCCGCTGGACGCTATCCGCCAGATTGCCGCGCCTGCCCTGCCCGGTAAGCAGCCCGAACCTTTGCGTGAACTGGCGCACCATTTGATTGAGCATTACGAAGCGGCGTTGCATTCGCTCGCGGGGAAGTAATACCGACCGAGACTTCAAGTCCTACAAAGCGAGTAAAGGCGTCGTCGCTGCCCATGCGTTCGCTCCCCCCGCTTGCTGGCAGCCGCGACTCCTCCCCCGTTCACGGGGAGGTCGGGAGGGGGGAGAAAGAACAGCAGGCAAAAGGAACGATCAATCTTTGAAACGCTTACCAATCTCGGAGCCTTTCACCCGCAAATTTACGGGTTTTCTTCCTAATCGCACCCTGAACCTTGACACCTGAGCAAAAACTGTGCTATAATATAACCAGCGCAGGCTGCCCCCTGCGCTGGCAGTACCGGGACACCCGGAAAGGAGGATATGGATATGAAACGACTGGCGATTGTAGCATTGAGCGCTTTGATGAGCGCGAACGCTTTCGCGCTGTTCGGCGAAACCGAGCCGAACGACACACGCGCGACGGCTGACATGGTGCTATACAACTTGCGTACAACGCCACCGAACGCGGAGGTGGGCGTGCTAAACCTTACTCAAAATGACAGCGACTTCTTCAAGATTCAGCTGCGAACAGGCGACTGGCTGACGGCAATTACCTTCCCGATTGGTACCAACTACACCAGCCCCGACACCGTGATGGCGCTTTTTGACGAATTCGGAAACACCGCCATCGTGTGGAACGACGATGCGGGTATAGGCTTAGGCTCCGCCATTCGCTGGCAAGCAGATCGAGACGGCGACTTCTACATCGCAATCACGGGCTATCGCGGAACCACTGGGCGAAACCTGTTGTCTTACTACGAGGGCGCAACCCACTCCCAGACTGGTCCGTATCTGCTGACTGTGAGCGTGGTGCCTGTGCCCGAGCCTGCGAGCATGATTGCGCTGGGCAGCGGTTTGGTGGGGCTGTTGGCGCTGCGCCGACGCCGCAAGTAAGGTTTGCTTGCGTTGCTTGCAACCATCCGCCCCCTGTCTTGCAGGGGGCGTTTTGTTTTATTGGGGGCAGCGGCGTTCCATAAATCGGACTGTCTCCTCGAGCGGTTTGACGCCCGTCGTTGCGCCTAACGCGGCGACGCAGAGCGCGCCGACCGCGTTGGCGAGCCGCGCCGTGCGCCGCAGATCCCAGCCCAACGAAACCCCCGCGAGCCAGCCCGCTGTGAAGCAGTCGCCCGCGCCCAGCATATCGACCACCGCTACCTCACACGCAGGCAGATGGAACGCCACTTCGCGATTTTTGACAAAGCACCCCTGCGCGTCCATCTTAATCACAGCGGTTCCAATGCCTTCAGCAAGCAGTCGGTCAGCGATCTTTTCGGGATCCGTCTCGCCAGTGAGCATGCTCGCCTCGCCGTAGTTGGGAGTGATGTAGTCTAAATGAGGCAGGCACGGCAGAAGCAGGCGCATCCACTGTCCGCTAGCGTCCCAGGTGGTGTCGAGGCAGGTCGTCATCCCGCGCTGTTTCGCTTTCTGCAGCACGCGCGCGGCGGGTTCGCCGTCCATCCGCGGCATCAAGTACACGCCTGCCAGATGAAAAATCGCGCAGTCCGAGAGCAAGTTCCAGTCGATATCATCAGGGCAGAACTCGGCGTTTGCGCCCATGTGGTGAATGAACGACCGCTCGCCGTCAGGATGCACCATCACCATCGTGCTGGAAGTGCCTGCTGACACGGTGCGCTGGATCCCGCGCGTGTCCACGCTGTAGCGTTGCAGTTCGCTGAGTATGAAATCGCCAAAAGCGTCCTGTCCTACCTTGCCGATGACGCTGACGGGCAGTCCCAGCTTCGCCAGCGCCAGCCCTGTGTTCGAGGCGCAGCCGCCTACATGGAGTGCCATGCGTTCCACATGAGCGCAGATTCCGCGTTCGGGGTAGTGGCTCACGGGTTTGGCGACTACATCGGCGACAAGGATGCCCACCGAGGCGACTTTGCGCACAGCTCAATCCTCCTTCTTGACGCTGCGTTTGACTTTTTCGAAGAAGCTGGTTGGCTCCGCGCCCGCATACTTTTTGAGGCGCACGCCGCTCAACTCGGCGTACTGGCGCAGCAGGTTGCGCTGCGCGTCGGTGAGTTTTTTAGGCATTTTCAGCCCGATGCGCACATACAGGTCGCCACGCCTGCCCGTGCGGGGGTTCGGAAGTCCTCGTCCCGGGATAATTAGCTCGCTATACGGCTCCGTGAGTTCGGGGATTTCCAGCGTGGTTTTGCCGTCCAGCGTTTCGAGCTCCACTTCATCGCCGAGCGCGAGCTGTGGGTAGGTCAGGTTAACCTGAGTGGCGAGGTCGTCGCCGCGCCGTCGGAATCGGGGATGGGGCGCGATATGAACCACCACATACAGATCGCCGTCGCGTCCGCCGCGTAGCCCCGAATCGCCCTCGCCGCGCAGAAGAATTGCCGTCTCGTTCTCGATTCCGGGCGGAATCGCGACTGTGACCGCGTCGCGTTGTTGCACGAGTTTCTCGCCACGGCACTCGCGGCAGGGCGTGCGGATAATTTCGCCTTCGCCGTGGCAGCGTTCACAGGGAACCACGCGCGTGACTGTGCCCAGAATCGTGGTCTGCGTGAATCGCACGCGCCCGGAGCCAGCGCAGTCGGGGCAGCGTTCGGGCGTCGTGCCCGGCTCTGCCCCGACGCCTTTACAGCAGGCGCACAGGCGCAACCGCTCCACATCTACGGTTAGCGTCGCACCGTGCAGTACCTGCTCCAGAGTGATGGAAACATCGGCGCGGCGGTCTGCGCCGTCGACAGGACCTCGCGTCGCGACACCCGCACCGCCGCCGAAAAACATCTGGAACAGGTTCTCCGCCATGCCGAACGGGTCGGCGGTCGGCGCGCTCTGCGACCCAGCGTGCCCGAACCGATCGTACACGGCGCGCGATTCGGGATCCGAAAGCACCTGATACGCCTCGTTGATGAGCTTGAACCGCTCTTCCGCCTGCGGGTCGTCTTTGTTCACATCGGGGTGGTACTGGCGCGCCAGTTTGCGAAACGCCGCCTTGATTTCGTCTTGACTCGCGCTTCGCTCGACGCCCAGCACCTCATAGTAGTCGGGTCTATTCATCGCCACAAGAGATTATGGCTACTCGCGCAGGGTCGTCTCCTGCTCGTAGAACTGCATCGCCTCTTCCTCGAACGCCTCGTCTGCTTCGGTTTGCTTGCTGAGTTGTTTGATGTCGCGTGCGGCTTGCCAGGTATGTTCAGGACCGTGAATAATCACTTCCACAGTGTTCTCATCGATGATGCGGGGTCGGATTTTACCTTCGGCTATCTCTTGCAGGGCGACGGTCAGCGGATTGAAGTCGAGTCCATCGACGGGCACGAGCGGTTTCGCGCCTTCGCGGAGCAGGCGCGCACGCTCGGCGGCGAGCAACGCCAGAATATAACGCGGATACTGACTGAGTTCGTCTGTTTCTGGGTAAATCATCCGTTCACCGTCCTTTTGGGGCGCGTGGGTGCTTGAATGCGTCAAGAAGCGCAGGAGCCGCCCCAGCTCCCGACGCTTCTAAGTTCTCGCCCAACCGGCGGTTGTGCCATGTGGCGTTTATTAATATTACCCCCGCAGGGCGCAAAAAATCAAGGGGTGCATCGGCGTTTCAATCGGCGCAGTTCATGCGTTCCATGTCAATTCCGAGCAGGAGTTCTCGCAGTCAAAGCGAATTGAGCACCTGTTATGAACCGTGAAGCGTTAATCCAGTGGATTGAAGACCACACAGAGGAGATGGTTCGTGATTTTCAGGCGTTGCTGCGTGCGCCCAGCGTACGCAGCGAAGATCAGTCACCCGGCGCGCCGTTCGGCAGGGGCGTCCGTGAGGCACTCGATGCCACGCTGGCGATGGGGGAGCGTTTCGGGTTGAACCCGCGTGATTTCGACGGCTATGCGTGCGATATGACGATTGGCGACGGCGCGGAGATGGTCGCCTCGCTGAGCCACATCGATGTCGTACCACCCGGCAACGACTGGAGTTATCCTCCCTTCGGCGCAGAGATTCACGACGGCTTCATCTATGCGCGCGGCGCAACCGACAATAAGGGCGCGACCTTAGCGAGTATCTACGCGATCCGGGCATTGAAAGAACTGGGCGTTCCACTCGCGCGGCGCGTGCGCCTGATTATCGGCTGTGACGAGGAGAGCCGCTGGGAGTGCATGCGCTACTACATGGAAAAAGAGACGGAGCGACCCGTGTGGGGGGTCAGTCCTGACGCCGGCTGGCCCTTCATCTACGGCGAGAAGGGGATTGCGAACCTTTATCTGGAAAAGACAATAGAGCCGACCGACGGCGTGCGCGTCGTCTGGGCGAGAGGCGGTGAACGCCACAATATGGTTCCTGACCGCGCCGAAGCGCTGCTCAATACGCCGCTGCAGCCGAACACGAGCATCGAGGGTGTGGAGTGGCAGCCCGACCCTGCGGGCTGGCGCGTCGTCGCGCGGGGCAAATCGGCGCACGGCAGCCACCCCGAAAGCGGAATCAACGCCGTGACGCGCCTGCTCAGAGCCATCGAGCTGCTGAACCTGCCCGACGACGAGCAATGGCTCCAGACTGTGCGGGAATGGTCGGAGTCGCTGGACGGCGCGGCGCTGGGAATCGCCCATGCCGACGAAGCGTCGGGCGCGCTCACCAGCAACCTTGGCGTGTTCGACTACGACGGCAAGCGCGTGCAGTGCGTGTTCAACATCCGCTACCCCGTGACATGGTCGCTGGACGCGCTTCAGGAGCGTCTGCAGCCGACGCTGGAGCGCACAGGGTTCGTTTTGAGCAATGTACGCCACACGCCGCCAGTTTATATCCCGCCTGATACGCCCTTCTTGCAGGCGATTCTGCAGGTCTATCAGGAAGAAACAGGCGACTACGGGACGCAACCTGCCACGATGGGCGGCGGCACCTATGCCCGCACGATGCCCAATCTCGTGGCGATTGGTGCAGCGTTCGAAGGCGACGGCGAGGCACACCAGGCGAACGAGCGCATTAGCATCGAGAGCCTCAAGAAGCTCACACGGTGCTACGCCCGCATTTTTGAGCGATTGGCGAATCTGTAGACCTGTCTTTTTCCCTGAGCGGACGCAACGAAGCACCCCCTTTCCGCAAGTGGGAAGGAGCGCACGTGCGAGCGGCAGCGACGCCTAACCTGTGAATCGGGAGGTAGGGGGCTGACATGGGTACAACGCCTGAGTTCAAACGCCCCGCGCCCAACACCAACAACGACGCAGGCTCAGCACAACCACTGTTAGCTGGTCAAAAACGATATCCTCACTCGCCAAAACGCCAGCGCCGAAAAGTTCGTGGTTGGCACCGTGGTACCGAAAGCATAGATCTACTGAGTATCATCCGCGTAAGTGACTACAGAAGCATAACCACGCCGATCATTCAAGGACTCGATGGCGCGCCAGTAATCGCCCAAGGGCAGGTGGAACATCAGTTCCTGAGCGGCTTACCCGTCTCCAGCATGTGGCGGATGCGCTCCACGCTCTTCTCGGTCTGGCAGAGTTCAATGAACACTTGTCGTTCGAGGGCGTGGAAATGCTCTTCGGGCATGGGCATCGCGTCGCGCAGGTCGCCGCCTGTCATCACATAGGCGATTTTCTCGGCAATCAGGCGGTCGTGGTCGCTGATTTGCCCTGCCTGGTGCATCCAGTGGACTTCCATCATCAGGCGGCTGTAGCCGTTCACGCCTACTGCGAGAATCGGCGTCGGCTCAGGAGGGCGATAGCCCGCCCGCGAGAGCGCCAGCACATGCTGTTTCGCCTCATAGAGCAGGCGGTCGAGGTTCCAGCAGAGCGTATCGCGCTCGCGCAGGAACCCAAGCGAATACGCCTCAAACGCATTATTGCTGCGCTTGCCGTAGGCGAGCGTTAGAAACGGCTGGCGCAGATGCGGTACAGGGTCGACTTCGGGGGGCAGGTTCTGCAAGGCGCGTCGGGTCATCAGCGTGGTGCCACCGCCCGCAGGCATCAGACCTACCGCCGCTTCGGGCAAGCCCAGCCCAGTATCCACATGCGCATGCACATGCACGCACGGCAGCACGACCTCTAGCCCGCCGCCTAAGGCGTAGCCATGCACCGCCGCCACCACTGGCACGCCGCAGTAACGAATGCGCTGGCTCAGCCCCTGCAAGAGTTGCAGCCCGCGCTCCATGCCCTGCCAGTCCTGCTTGGCGATATACTCCAAAAACAGGTTCAGGTTGAACCCTGCCGAGAACATCCGCCCCTGATTGCCGATTACCACGCCGACATGGTTGCGCTCAGCATGCTCCAGGAATTCAGCGACGAACTCCATCAGGCTGGGCGTCAGCACATTCGCTTTCGTGCGGAACTCGATGCACGCCACATCGTCGCCGAGGTCGATTACGCGGCACTCGGCGGTCTCGGCAATTGTTTTGCCCGCGCCCGCGAGCTGGTCAAGGCTGATGAAAAACGGCGGGGTCACGAGGGGTACATAGTCACCCTGCTCGTCGCGCGGCTCGAAATAATAGCGGCTCGCGCCGCGCGTGGTGTAGAAGGTTTTCAACTCGGCGTTGCGCAGCATACGCAGCGTGGACGGCTCCTGCGGCAGGTTCAGCTGCGATAGCGCGTCGCGCCCCGCCTTGCCCAGCGCGTCCCAGGTCTCGAACACGCCGAGTTCCCAGTTGTAACCGAGCCGCATCGCCATATCGAGCGAGGGGATGTCGTAGGCGACATCGGGCATCACCTCCGCGCCATACGCCAGCGGCAGCAGGAACGCCTCGCGGAAGAACGCGCCATACGGGTCGGGCAGGTTCAGCAGCGCGGGCAGCCGCTCAGCATAGGGCGCGCGACTCAGGCTGGCGTCGATTGGCAGGTTCGGCTCGATGCGCGGGCGGTACTCCAGCGTATTGTAGTCCAGCGTGAAAATCTCTTTGCCCTCGCGCTTATAGAAGCCCGCGCCTGCCTTCTCGCCCAGTCTGCCCTGCTCGATTAGCGCATGCCACAGCGGGGGCAACTCCAGCGACTGAATATAGCGGTCGTCGGGCAAGCGTTCCTTCTGGTTGCGCACGATGTTATGCGCCACATCCAGCCCCACAAGGTCGGTTAGGCGAAACACACCACTGCGCGGACGCCCAACCAGCGGTCCCAGCAGCGCGTCGGCTTCCTCTGGCGTAACGCCGTACTTCACTGCGCTGACCAGTGCCTGCATCATTGAGTAGACGCCGATGCGCGTGGTGATGAAGCCGGGACGGTCTTTCGCCAGCACGACGCGCTTGCCCAGCAGCCGCTCCGCGAAGGTGGTGAAGCGCGTGGTCAAGTCGGGGTCGGTATCGTCGGTTGGAATCAGCTCCAGCAGGCGCATCACGCGCGGCGGGTTGAAAAAGTGCGTTCCCAGAAACCGTCGGCGCAGGTTTTCAGGCAACGCGTGCGCGATTTCGGCGATGCCCAGCCCCGAAGTGTTCGAACTCAGCACGGCGTCGGGGTTCACGCGCTGCGCGACCTCACGCCAGAGCGCGCGCTTCGGCTCAATCTGCTCGATAATCGCCTCCACGACCCAGTCGGCGTGCGCCACGCAGTCCAAATCGGTCTCCACATTGCCAGGGGTAATCCGTTTCGCATCGTCGGGCTGATAAAACGCGCCCGATTTGAGCAGGCGTTCGATGGCTTGCTGGGCAATATCTCCTTGATCCAGCAGATGCACGCGCCATCCGATGCTTGCCAGTAGCGCGGCAATGCCGCCGCCCATCGTGCCTGCGCCCAACACGACAGCGTGTCCTTTCCGCAGGTTGCCATTCACCATAAGACTGCCTCCATCGATGAGAGAGAGTATACCTTGCCCCCGTGAACGGCAGGGCGGGCACGCCGAGACGCTTGATTACCCAAGCTGCTAAATGCCTCGAAGATTAAAGTATCCCTTTTTGCCTTGAAGCCTGCCGAAGCCGCCGCCCCCACCCTAACCCTCCCCGAAAGCGGGGAGGGAGCGCACGCGCGGGCAGCCGCGACGCCTCCCCCGTTCACGGGGGAGGTCGGGAGGGGGGGGAGAAAGAACAGCAGGCAACGGGGACGATTTCATCTTTGAGGGACTTAAGTTCCTCAAAGATGAAATCGTTCCGCTTTGGTGCGACGGCATTCCTGCCGTCGTGCCCCATGGGTATCCTCAACATGCGACGGCAAGAATGCCGCCGCACCAGAACGAGGCGTTTTCATCTTTGAGGCCCTAAGTCTCTCAAAGGTGAAAACGCCGTCGTGTGTAGGGGCAGGTTCAGAACCTGCCCTCTCTACTCGCTGTTGTCTATTATCATCCCCACTGTGCCAATCAAGGCGCGAGAACCGCGCCTCTCCGCAGGGGGCGCGGTTCCCGCGCCCAATCATTTCTGCGACGCCTGATCCTTTGGGGCGCTTACCTATCGGTTCTGAGCAACCGAGATTTCTCGCTCCGCTCGAAATGACAAAGCTATCCTTGCGAAAATGAACTCATTGTTCCAAACTGAAGGCGAGGGATGACAAGTTCACTTTCGCGAAAACAACCTTGTCATTCCGAGCGAAGCGAGAAATCTCTTTCGGTATCATTCTTTGTGGGAAGGGCACAGCAACTTGGGTTAAATTAAGGAGAGTTATGCATGCGATGGTGTTAGAGCGTGTGGGCGAGCCGTTGCAGCTGCGCGAGTTGCCTGTTCCAGAGCCGCGCGAAAATCAGGTTCTGATTCGCGTGCGGGCGTGCGGGGTGTGCCGAACCGATTTGCATGTGTTCGACGGCGAGCTGCCCCATCCTAAGCTGCCGTTGATTTTGGGGCATCAAGTTGTCGGAGAGGTGGTCAAGCTGGGCGCGGGCGTAGAGGGGTTGCAGGTTGGGCAGCGTGTAGGCGTTCCGTGGCTGGGGCACACCTGCGGGCAGTGCCGATTCTGCGCGGCGGGACGCGAGAACCTTTGCGCGTTTGCGCAGTTCACGGGCTACATGCTGGACGGGGGCTACGCGGAATACACGGTCGCCGACGCGCGGTATGTGTTCCCCTTACCCAACGGCTATGACGATGTGGCGGTTGCGCCCCTGTTATGTGCAGGACTGATTGGCTACCGCTCCTATCGTATCGCGCGGCGCGAGATGCTCGGCAATCGGCTGGGGATTTACGGCTTCGGCGCGGCGGCGCATATTCTCATCCAGATTGCGACTCGCGATGGGATGCGCGTGTTCGCCTTCACTCGCCCCAGCGACCACACCACGCAGGACTACGCACGGAGCATGGGCGCGTGGTGGGCAGGCGGCTCGGATCAAATGCCCCCAGAGCCGCTGGACGGGGCGATTCTGTTTGCGCCTGCAGGCGAGCTTGTGCCCGCCGCGCTACGCGCGGTAGACAAAGGCGGCGCGGTCATCTGCGGTGGCATCCACATGAGCGACATTCCGGGCTTCCCCTATTCGATTCTGTGGGGCGAGCGCGTAGTGCGCTCCGTCGCCAATCTCACCCGCGCCGACGGCGAAGAGTTTTTCGAGAAAGCGCGCCAGTTCAAAATCGAAGCGCACACCACGCCCTTCCCACTGGAACAGGCGAACGAGGCGTTGCGAGCGCTCAGGGAAGGCAGAATTCAGGGCGCGGCGGTGCTGATCGTCTGATAAGCCTTCCCGCGAATAATCCCGAAAAAGACTCCGAGCGGAGCGAGGAATGACAAAGCGGTTTTCGCAAAAATGAACCTGTCATTCCGAGCCAAAGGCGAGTAATCTCAGCTCAGCAGCAGCTTGGGTTACAAAAGCATGGACAGGACTGTCCGTGTTACAGGCGCAACGCGGGCGGCAGATGTTCAGGTAGCAGCACCGTCGCGTCGGGCGGCGACAGCACCACCGCCGACTCGATGATATTCTCCAGTTCGCGCACATTGCCTTTCCAGCAGGCGTTCTGAAGAATCTGCATCGCTTCGGAGCTGATCTCGCGCAGGGCGCGCCCGTTCTCTTCGGCGAACTTTTTGAGGAAGTGGTTCGCCAGCAGGGGGATGTCCTCGCGTCGCTCGCGCAGCGGCGGGAGGTGGATATGCACCACCTGCAGGCGATAGAACAGGTCGCTGCGGAAGGTTCCCGCATCGACGGCTGCCTGCAGGTCGCAGTTGGTCGCCGCCACGAGGCGCACATCGATGGGGATGGGCGTGTTGCTGCCGAGCCGTTCAATCTCGCGCTCCTGCAACACGCGCAGCAGTTTCACCTGAATCAGGGGCGGGATGTCGCCGATTTCGTCTAAGAACAGCGTGCCGCCGTTCGCCGCCTCGAACTTGCCGATTCGATCGGTGTCTGCGCCTGTATACGCGCCTCTCACCGCGCCGAACAGCTCGACTTCGAGCAGCGTTTCAGGAATCGCGGCGCAGGAGACCGCCACGAACGGTTTGTTGGCACGGCTGCTGCGCTCGTGAAGCATGCGGGCAATCAGCTCCTTACCAGTGCCGCTCTCGCCCGTAATCAGCACGTTGGTGCGGGCTTCGGCGACGCGCTCCACGGTTTCTAGAATCTGTTTGACGGCGGGACTTTCGCCGATGAAGGTGACCTGTTTGCGTTTCGGGGGCTTGCGCTGAGTGGGCTGCGCCGTCGCTGGCTCGCGCAGGGCGTTGCGCACCACCTTGCGCAGCGTCTCCATATCGATGGGCTTGGTCAGAAAATCGAACGCGCCTGCCCGCATCGCCTCCACGGCGGTCGGGATCGTGCCAAAAGCGGTCATCAGGATCACTTGCAAGTTCGGGTGTTTCTGACGCGCGCGTTTGAGCAGCTCCAGTCCTGTCATGTCGGGCATCACCACATCGGTCAGCATCAGGTCGCAGGGCGTTTCGTCAAGCAGGCGCAGCGCCTGATGCCCGCCCTCCGCCGTCTGCACTTGATAACCCTCTTTGGCGAAGGCGCGTTCCAACACCCGCCGAATGTTCAACTCATCGTCCACAATCAGGATGGTGTGCGCCATACCGTCTCCGTAATACACCGCGCAGCGTGCGCCTGTGAACGGTTTTCAGAACTCCTCGCTTCGCTTGGAATGACATAGATATTTACTAAAGTATACTCTATCACCCTGAGCGACGCGAGGGATCGCGCGTTGCATGTTCAATTTTCGGCAGCCACAGCGTGAAGATGGAGCCTCCTTCAGGGGGACATTCAAGGGTCGTCCTGCCGTTATGTCCCTCCACAATCTTTTTGACGATACTCAGTCCCAGCCCGGTTCCCCGTGTGCGGGTGGTGTAGAAGGGGGTAAAGATTTTGTCGCGGATTTCGGGGGGCACGCCGCTGCCTGTATCCTGCACGGAGATGGCGACCCAGTCGCCTGCATTGACGGCGCGCAGGACTATCTGTCCGCCGTCGGGCATCGCATGCACGGCGTTCTGAATCAGGTTCCGAATCGCCTGTTCGATGCGCCCCGCGTCGATGTCGGCTTCGAGCGCGTCAGGGGTTTCCAGAGTCGCCTTCACGCCCGCCGCCTTGAGGTATGGCTCCTGCACCATCAGCACGCGCTGCAGCAGGGGCTTAAGCGGCGTCGGGCGGCGCTGCAGATGGAACGGCTTGGCGAACTCCAGAAACTCTTCGGCAATCTCGGTCAGTCGCTGCGCCTCCTGTTGAATCACCTCTATATAGAGGCTCATCGATTCGGGCAGCGGCTCTTCATGGCGCATCAGCTCCACCGCGCCGCGTAGGGCGGTGAGCGGGTTGCGAATCTCGTGGGCAATCGTGGCGGTCATCTGCCCGACGGTCGCGAGCCGTTCCATCTCGCTCAGGCGCGCCTCCAATCGCAGGTATTCGGTGATGTCCTCAAACAGCACGACCGCGCCCTGCGTCTGTCGCCCACGAGTCAGCAGCGGCGAGATGGAGCAGTTCAGGGTGCGCGTTTCGCCATTCATACGAGCGGGGATTTTGTAAAGATGGCGCGCGCCCGCCCCATGCAATACCTGCTCGATGGCGTCCTGCAGCTCCCCACACGACGCGCCCTCGATGGGGCAACGCGCCTGGCTCAGCACCTCGCGGAAGGGGCGTCCGACGCTTTCGCGCCTCGAAAAGCCCAGAATCTGCTGCGCCGCGCGATTCCATGTCGTAATCTGCCCCGTCTCGTCGACCGTGAACATTCCCGAACTCAGGCTGCGCAGGATGTTGTTGCGGAACGCGGCAAGGCTCTGAATCTCGCGATAGCGGCGCTCCATCTCCTGATACAGGCGCGCGTTCTCGATAGCGATACCCGCTTGGTTCACAAACGCGCTCAACAGATCGACCTGTTCTGGGGTGAATGGCTCGTTCTGGTTGTCCGCCAGCACGACGCCGATGCAGCTGCCATGCACCACAATCGGCAGGGCGCAGTAGTAGTTCGAGCCGAGCGCGCGCCCAAACCCGCGCATGGGCTGGACCTCATGCTGCGCGTCGGTCACGACCAGCGGGATTCGCATTTTCGCGACCATGCCAATCACGCCCTGCCCCTTGCGAAAGCCGCGTTTGGGAAACATTTCGGGGCGATAGCCTTGAATCAGGCGCGGCAGATAGACGCGCGACGACTCGCCCGCCAGGAAAATCGCGCAACGCGAGAAGCCGACCGTCTCGCTAATCAAACGCGCCACCGTCTGCAGCAGCGTGTCGATGTCCAGCACCGCCGTCACCAGCTGCGTGAGTTCGACCAGCGTGGCGAGCCGATGCAGGTTCTGGTTGAGCTGGCGATAGAGCCGCGCGTTCTCTAATGCAGACGCAATCTGGTTCGCGAACACGGAGAACAGGCGCAGGTCTTCCTGCGTGAATGGGGGCGTGGGACGCAGGCGACGGATCGAAAGCACGCCAATCACTTTGTTTTCATGGTTGCGCAGCGGCACGCAGATCGAGCCGCTGATTTCGGGGCGTCGGGGCAGATGGCGCAGGCTCGGCTCGTCCTGCAGGTCGGTCAGCAGCAGCGGCTCGCCCGTGAGCGCGACCCGACCCGCCACGCCCTCGCCCAGCGGCACGCAGGTCTCCTCAATGAGTTTTTCGGGCAGTCCGTAGCTGGCGGCAATGGAGAGCGTCTGCGTGGAGTCATCCAGCAGCATGAGCGTACACGCCTGCGCGTCCATCGCCTGCGCCGCGCGGCGGGTCGCGAGCTGCAGGAACTGTTCCAGCCCGCCCGTCTCGCTGGCGACAGCGGTCTCATAGAGCGTACCAAGCGCGGTCAGCCGCTGCTTGGAGAGCCGCTTGAGCGAATCGATCTCGCGGTGGAACTGCTCGTGTCGCCCCAGCAAGATTGCCAGCTGCGCGGCAAGTTTCCATTCGGGACGCTCCTGCTGCTTCGGCGGGATGCGCAGCACATAAAAGAGTTCAGGCATGGGCAACGGCGCAATCAACCATGCCCACCCTTCGGCATGCACCCAGCGCGGGTCGCCTTGCTCGAAGCGCAGTTCGGACGGGAGACGCGGATGCGCCTCGTGCGGCGCGTGCGCCACGATATACGGCGATCGCCGCTCGGTTTTCAGTACCAGCGCGTTCCACGCTCCGTCCAGCTCCGCGACCTTGCGAATCAGGTTCGTCAGGGCTTCCGTGCCCACCCCCGACGCCGCGCCCTCCAGCGCAGCCACTGCCCAATCCATATGAGGTTTTATTCCACCTTGCCTGCAGGATTCCTGCCGCGCCAAAAGGGTTTCTGGTGTGTCGTCGGCGGGACGCCAACGCTGCGTAGGTTCGTCCATAGCGTCGGCGTCCCCGCCGACGATTTGCGCTCCTTGAACCCTTAGTTGGTAAGTCCTTCCCGCCAAAGATGCTCCCGAAACACGGCAGGAAGGAGTTGAGATTCCTCGCTGCGCTCGGAATGACAGAGCTTGATCGCCTAACATCCACTGTCATTCCGAGCGCAGCGAGGAATCTCTTTCGGGATCATTTCCTCCGAGAGGAACTTAAGTGCCTCAAATGTGAAAACATCTTGTTTTGGTGCGACGACATTCCTGTCGTCGCCTGATGTTTGTCACTTGACGAGAAAACGAAATCAGTAGCGGTGCAGTGCCAACACAACGCACCAGATATCGCGTAAATCACGCGAAGTGACAAACATCAGGCGACGACAGGAATGTCGTCGCACCAGATGCGCTGCGCGCGTTTTGGGACGATTTAATCTTTGGGGCACTAAGTCCCTCAAAGATTAAATCGTCTCCTTTGCCTGCTGTTCTTTCTCCCTCCTCCCGACCTCCCCCCCGTGAACGGGGGAGGCGTCGTCGCTGTCCGCGCGTGCGCTCCCTCCCCGGTTGCGGGGAGGGTTAGGGTGGGGGCGGCGGCTTCGGCAGGCATCAGGGCAAAAAGGGACGCTTTAACCTTTGAGGGACTTATTATAGTGGGTATCCTATAGCGTAAGTTGGGGGACTGCGGACGATGGAGGAGGTTCGCTATCTACTGAGCATCGTGGCGCGGATGTTGCGCAAACAATGGCGTCAACCCGCCAGTCGGCGGCGGGCGATTACGCTCGCGCTGGCGTTTCTGTGGGGCGTGTTGTTATGGCTGCTTTCGAGACGCTGGCTGCCGCCTGCCCTGCGCGACACGCTCTGGCTGCTGGCGCTCGCGCTGCTGAGCGTCTGGGCGGCATGGTTCGGCATACGACATGGGAAGCGATTCTGGGAAGTCTATCGCTGGGCAAAACAGCTGCGCCATCACGAGGAAAGCGACTTAGTCTTAAGCTACGACGCGGAACTGGAGCCGTTGCGCGAGGAGTTTCTACAAAAGGCGCGACTCGCTCTGCGCGAGGCGGAGCAGTTCCTGCAAACGCCGTTAGAGGATAGGCAACGAGCGGTAGTGATTCTCCAGGATTCCTCAATGGAGCGCCTTAACCGTCTCTGGGACAACCGATTTTCCTATGGAGGCTGGGCGCATACTCTTGCCGAGAGCGTTTTCGTCGTCTATTACGGCGATATCGAACAGGCGTACCGCACCCTTCTGCACGAATGGACGCACCTGATTACCGCGCGCTGGAACGAGGACGCGCCCGCGCTGTTCAAAGAGGGCGCCGCAGTCGCGACGCAGTACCACGACGAGCCGCTGCAGGCGCATGCCCGCGCGCTTTACTACCTGAATTACTTTCACAAATGCTCACTGCTCTATTTTGTCGACAGCGAGCGGTTTTACGACCCCGACTGGAAACATGCAACTTACGCCTGGGCAGGCAGTTTCACGCTGTATTTGCTGGAGCGGTTTGGGCTACCCCGATTTCGACGATTTTTTCATCGGCTCGCGACGCAGTCGCCCGACGAAGCGTTTCAGGCGGAGTTCGAGATGAGCCTGGGACAGGCGGAGCTGCTCTGGCGCGATTATCTGCATAGCGAGTTGCCCGAAGAGACCCGCCGCGACGCGTTGCGCCGCGCCTTGAACGACACGCTTTTCTGGGCGACGCGCAACGAATCGACCCTCGCCGTGCAGTTGCTCTCGGAGCGCATGCTGGAGGAACAGCCCGACTGCTGGATGGGCTATTATGGGCTGGGCGTGTGCGCGTTCTGGCGGGGCGACCTTGAGGGAGTGCAGGAGTGGTTCGAGCAGGCGAACCGCGCGCCAGAGCAGGAAGAAACCGCGTTTCGCGGTCGCGCGTGGTTCGAGTGCGGCATCGTTAACGACCTTCAAGGGCGGCGCGAGCGGGCGAAGGAGTGCTACCAGCGCGCACTGGAGTACCCCGATGAGGACGAACCTGCGTACGCCTACCATGCCCGCGCCCGCCGGTATTTAGAGACGCCTTACACTTGCGAGGAGCGGTTTCGGTTCTTGAGCGGTTAGCAGCCTGCGCCAAAGGCAAAAAGTACCGCCAATAGGTCGGCGTCGCTCACCACGCCGTCGTAGTTCACATCGGCGCGGTCAAAGTAACCCGTTGCGCCGAAGGCGAACAGCACAATCAGCAGATCCGAGTCGTCCACGCAGCCGTCCAGTGTGATATCCTCCAGACGACGGTCGAAACGGGGTAGAACAGCGATCCATGCTTCAGACTGGTTGTTGGGATTGTTGCCCGTGCCGATGATGACTGTGCCGTCGGCGGAGAAGGCGCGTACCTCCTCCAGTCGCCAGTTTGCGACCTGGGTCAGTCCTGCGTCCAGCAGTAGCTCTTTCACGCGATACATCACGCCCTCGTGATCCCAGATGACCGCCTCTTTACCGCTGCTGGATGTGCCGAACCCGCCGACGAGCCGTCCATCGGCGGTGATAGCGTAGGCGCGGCTGTCATAGTTGCCGCCTTCCAGCTCGCCCAAGCCGACCATACCCGTCCCCACCGTCCAGCGGAACGCTTCGATGCCACTGCCGCTCGGCGCGCGACTCCAGCCAACTACCGTTGAGCCGTCTGCAGACACGCCATAGGCGAAGCTGAAAAAGTTAACCACACTCAGGCTGCCCAGCGGTTGCCAGTTGCCGTTCTCCCAGCGGAACGCTTCGTTCTCGCCGTTCGCGGAAGTGCTGCGTCCCACAATCACGCGCCCGTCGGTCGAAATGTTCTGGGCGTAGCTCAAGAACCCGCCGCCGGGCAGGTCGCCCAGACCAACCATGCCCGTCGGCTCCGTCCAGCGGAACGCCTCCTGCCCATTCACGGAGCGGCTCCAGCCTGTCGCGATAGTACCATCGCCCGAAACGCTAAACGCGAAACTCTGGAAGGCGTCGCCCGGCAGGTCGCCTAGCCCGATCATCTGCCCCATATCGCGTCGCCACAGGAACGCTTCCGTGCCCGCTGCAGAGCGACCCTGCCCCACAATCACCGCGCCGTCAAAGGAGACGCCCCACGCAATGCTGCTAAAGGTTCCGCCTGGCAGATCGCCGATGGGAACCAACCCCGTCTCGCGCGTCCAGTAGCATGCTTCCGTGCCGTTCGCGGAGCCACTCCAGCCCACTGCCACGCGCCCGTTCGCCGAAACGGAGAACAGATTGCTTGAGGTACTCCCGCCAGGTAAATCGCCTGCGCCGTAGAACACGGGCGTCTGCGCACTCGCCAACAACGCCCAGCCCAATCCAGTCAATACCAGAGCATGTCGCAACGTATCACCTCGCCTTTTCATATACACCAATTATACCTAACCCAAGTTGCTACCTATATCGAGATTCCTCGCCTTCGGCTGGGAATGACAGGTTCATTTTCGTAAAAACGGCTTTGTCATTCCGAGCGGAGCGAGGAATCTCGATATAGGTAGCAACTTGGGTTATACCTAATCTTCCCACAATTCTGCCTGAGCGTTGCTCGAGCCAAAGTTGAACAGCACGGTGAGCAGGTCAGCGTTGTCGGTACAGCCGTCGCCCGTGACATCGCCCGCTACGCGGTAGACGATTGCAGCACGGGACTGCGTCCGCCCCCGTCGTTGCGCCGACTTCGGGATTGCTGGGTGCGTCGTAGTTCCAGCTTTGCTCGGTGAAGTTCGTATGACTCAGTGGGCGCGCTTCCAGCGGGAGCTGCTCGCCTTCCGCGCGTGTATAGCCCGGCGGCGCCGTCTGCACGACAGTGATCTGAGCGCGAATCACCTGATACTGCCTGCCTGTTGGAACGCCGCTCAGTCGCCACTTCGCCGCGAGTAGGAGAAGTTCAACGCGGGGCGCGCTCCCGTGGAGTCTCAGCGTGCTGCCCATCGCCCCAAACGCGCAAAATCGTGGTAAAAGCAGGATTGAATGTCTGATCGTAGTACTGGACATCATCCGTCGGCTGCGCTTGATAGGTTTGCTGCGCCAGTGCGCAGAGACAGAAGCTCAAACTCAATAAAATCACGCTCGTTCGCATAATAGAACCTCCATTGTTTGTTTTAGTTTTAGGCGCGTGGCACGGACAGGAGTGTCCGTGCTACGCTAATATTGCGGGGTTCACAGACGAAATGCTACTCGTGGGGCGACATTTACTTGCGGGCAGGCGACATTCGGACGGCTATGAGACCGCCTCCAGAAAACGCCAGCAAGATAACCAGCGCGCTTGGCTCAGGAACCCAGTAGCCGCCGCCGTCGCTGCGCAAACGCCACATATCAATCCGAATCCTCAAAAACATCGCCGTGTGGTCAGAAGCGTTCTGGCTGTCGGTGATTTCGAATCCAGCGGGCAGTCGTCCTGTCGGAAAGCGGCGCGTGTTGAAAAGGCTTGCCTGTAGTACATTTACCCGGTCGCGTCCCAGTTCGGTCGGCGAGACGAGCAAGTAGTCGAGGCGGTGATCCAAATCGGCGTTCGTGTTGCTCACCCGCCAGGTGCGTTTACCGCCCAGCCCATCGACAGGCATCGTGTCGCGCAGCCGTGCAGACAACACTGTGCTAATTGGCGCGTAAGCGCGTCCGTCGGGGAGGGGTGAGTTGATGGCGCGGATGGGACGGAGGTCGGGATCCTCGTTCTCGTTGAGGTCGCCCCCCAGCAAGTAGGCGGCACGACGATTACGCATGCGCCACTCGCGGATGCGGTCGCGGGTGTTTTCGGCGTTCGTTTGACGGCGCGTGCTGCTGCCGTCGTCCGCGCCCGAATCGAAATGCGCCCCGAACACGCCCAGACCGTTCGTGCCGGGAATATCGATAAGCCCCACCGTCAAGCCCCGATTGGGCGCGCCAATATTGACATCGGTGATGTTGCGAAACGGATAGCGACTGATAATCGCGTTGCTGATCCAGCCGTCGCCGATACGGTTCACATACAGGAAATAGTCGCGGTTGCGCTGGGGATTCACGCCCAGATAAGTCAGGTTAGTGCGCACGAAGCTGTCCAGCGCGGATTCCTGATTGAGCGCGTTCCAGCTGGTGCGTGTATCGCCGCCCACCTCCTGCAGAATAATAATGTCGGGTTGGAGGTAGTTAAGCGTTTTCGCCACGAAGGGCGCCTGCGCGCTGCGCGGGTTGTTCGCGCCCACCGCACGCGCGATGTTCCAGTTCACAATCTTGACCTCAGTCGCGCCTGCAAGCGCAATCGCCAGCCCCCAGAGCAGGGCGAGTCCTGTAAAGCGTTGTCCTTTCATCGGGCGTCATCTCCAAATTATCCAGAAGCCCGCGTTAAGCGCGGGTTAACCGCCTTCCAGAGAGTGAGCAGCAGAAACCCCAAGCCGATCCCTATGACTATACCCCATCCCGTGCGCTGGAGCGAGACGAGCAGGGGACTGTGCAGGTGGCAGAAGGTGTTCACGATGGAGACCTGCCCGATAGTCGCCAGAAACATCGTTAGCGGCAGCCAGCGCGTGCGCCCCGAGAGGAGCAATGCAACCGCAATCACCAGCGCAGGATGCCCCACGAGAAACTCCTTCGTGCGGGGGCGCACATTCATCACGGTTTCCAGCAGGGCGCGCAGGCGCAACTCCCAATCAGGCACTGCGCCCGGCGTTTCGTTGCCTGTGCGGATGAGCATCAACCCCAACGCGCTCAGAATCACAAGCGCAAGCACAACCTGCCCCCACAACACGGGGCGACTCAGCCATTCACGCCAGAAATCCCACCGCCCGACCGTCCACGCCGCATAAAAGATTAGCACCAACAGCAACGGCAGGGTATGCGCTGCCTTCACGCCCGTGAACTGATCGGCTTTTATCAGAAACGGCGTTTCGCCCAGCAGCCCCACAATATGCAACGCGCCCATCAGGCTCCAGGCGAAGGGGATGATTAGCAGGGAGATAAAGCGGAGATGACCCTCACCCCCAGCCCCTCTCCCACGGGGTGGGAGAGGGGGGTCTTGTTCGCTCTCGCCCCCTATCCTTTCGTTCGGGTGGGGGAGGGGAGGTTTAGTCGCGCCCTCACCCCCAGCCCC
>CALKLF010000006.1 GCA_937992175.1 uncultured Fimbriimonadales bacterium
CGTCGCGTGGTCAGCCCCCACTCGCCCAGCGACGGCAGGAATGCCGTCGCACCCGAAATAGGCGTTCTCAATTTTGAGACGCTTAAGTGCTACCCACCAAAAATGATGCCAAAAGAGATTTCTCGC
This sequence comes from uncultured Fimbriimonadales bacterium, assembly GCA_937992175.1. GTDB lineage: Bacteria > Armatimonadota > Fimbriimonadia > Fimbriimonadales > GBS-DC > GBS-DC. The sequence goes on from CALKLF010000006.1 coordinate 127, forward strand.
TTCGCTCGGAATGACAACGATTGTCGTTCCAGCGAAGCGAGAAATCTCAGCCGTTTCCGCGGCATCGTCCGTAAGAAGAACTTATCAGACCCCCCTTGCGCTCAACGCCGCGGAAGCTCCACTTCGCTTCCTGCAACCGTCGGTACGGTCTGATAGACTACATACGCCCGTTCTTTCCCCTCGGCGATGAAATTTAGGAAGTAGCCCTTGTCGGTCGGGGAGGACGGCTCGCTAAACGGATTCGCCCTCAGAGTAATCTTCAGGCGTCCTTCTGACTCAGTGGTCGTATAGGGCGGCGCGATTCCGCCAACTCGTAGTTGGAACCGTTCTGGACGCGCTTCCGTCTCGCTCAGCCCACGCACGCTCTCTGAAAACCAGTATTCAGGCACAAACAGGACGAACTTCTCGTCGCGAAAGGTCATCGCTGGGCCAGCGAATGTCTGGGAGATGCACTGGCTTGGCGGCGCGGGATAAAACGCTTCCTGAAATCGCCGTCGCTGGGTCGGGCTGAGGCGCTCCAAGAGCAGCGGGTCGCCTCGCTGCGCTGCGTCGCGTTGCGCTGGCGTCAAAGACGCCCAGAATCGGAGCGCGGGCATTGTGTGTACGACCATCTCCATCGGGATTGTGGTGGCATGCACGACGCGCGTTCCGCTCAGATGGTTCAAGCGCAAGCTGCCCCCCACGCGCTCCAGTTGCATCGGCGTCAACGCCGTCGCAAACTCCGCCCACTCATCCAAGATGATTGGCTCGCGCCGTTCGATCTTCGCCTCCAGGGGGCGCAGCAGCCGTTCGGGAATCTCACTCGGACGCAGCCAATAGTAGTCCTTGTGGCGCGCCATCAGCGTATCGCCCTCCAGGCGCAGCCAGAAGTGGGGAGCGACCCACTCGAAATACGCGCTCATCGCCTCCTCTTCTAACGGCGTCTGCTTTGAGCGATTGCGCGCCTCGCGTCGCCAGTTCTCTGAACGAATGCGGTATACATCGGCATACAGGTCGAGATTGCGCGACCACGCCCAGTTCATCAAGACATCGAACGCGCTGCCCTGAAGCGGTTCGGGAACAGTGAGCGGGGGCTTCCTCTCCGCGTGCGGCGCTGCAGGGAGACGCCGCAGTTCCGCAAAATCGGTCTGACACTCGCGCCAAACCTTGCAGAGCGCGTGCGACTCCACGGGCGAGCGTTCGGCAATGCCCCATCGGTTCAGGCTGAGAGCGCCCGTGAGGTGTTGCTCGATTCCCGCCTCAGAGACGGCGATGAAGTGCAGGTTGAGCCACTGCGAGCATGGAAGGTAAGTGATTTCCACGCTTTTGAGGCGTTGGTGCTCTTCGTCGCTCATATGCATCGCACGCAGCAGACTGAGCATCTGACGCTCGGTCGCAGGCGGCAACAGCGCATCCGCGTCCTCTGCCAAATCGGAGCCCAGTGTGAAGCGGCGCGCCGTCCAGATGCGCTCGCGCAAGGCTTCTGGCAGCAGCCCCAACGCGCGCGCGGCACAGTACGCGCTGGAGGTGGAAAGCTGAGTCCATAACGAGAGCGTCGCGCGCTCTGCGCGCTGGGCGAAATCGGGATCTTTCACTGCTTCTTGGATTTGTTGCAGACTATACTGCTGCGTCAAGGCAATTGCTTGTCTGAGCGTCTCCTGCTGATACTGAAGTTCGGTTCGCTGCGCGAGTTGATACAGATCGCGTTCGCGCTGGCGTTCAAGAGCGGGCATGCGCAGCACATAGGTCTTCCCGTTAGTCCCCCACTGCCAGCGATAGCGGAGCGTAGAGGCGATACGGTTCAGGATCTCGTAGGCGGGTTTATCGGAGACAAGCACGCAGACCTTATCCTCGGCGATTTCAGGCGCAACGGCGAGCGGCGCGCCCGTCTGCGTCTGAACTCTTTGAATCAGATCTCGCAAGGAGATGAGCGGCTCAGTAAGGCTAAGCGGCTCCTGCAGGCGAGCGTCGGCGCGCAAATCGGGCGTTTCCTGGGCAAACGCCCCGCACGAAGCCCACGCCCACAATAGCACGGCTATCAGCAAGCGCATAAAAGTCCTCCTGAAAGCATATACGACTGGTTAGCTTACGGGGTTTCGTGGGCAGACCTCGCCGGCGGACACGCCGATAAAAAGGTACACTTTTACCACATGCAGCAGTGGACGCTGGAGTGTCGTCGGCTGGGCAAGCGGTTCGGCGAGCGGTGGGTCTTTCGTGGGCTGGAATTGCAGATTCCGACGGGTACCGTGCTAATCGTGCGCGGGGCGAACGGCTCGGGCAAAAGCACGCTGATTAAGCTCGTCGCGGGGCTGCTCGCGCCGACGGAGGGCGCCATCCAACTCTGGCATAACGGCAGCCCCGTGCCCGACCGCACGCGCCTGCTGGGCTGGTGTGCGGCGGATGGGGCGCTTTATCGGGAACTCACGGGCTATGAGCATCTGCGCTGGTGGGCGCAGGCGCGCGGCTTGCCCGACGCCCCCGACGCGCTGATGGCGCACTTAGACCGCTTCGAACTGGCACATCGGGCGCACGACTGGGTGCGTGCCTACTCGACGGGCATGCGCCAGCGACTGCGCATGGCGATTGCCACCTACGGCGACCCCCCGCTGCTGCTGCTCGATGAACCCGATGCGGGGTTAGACCCGTCGGGCTTGAAGTTGCTGAGGCAGGTACTCGATGAGCAAACCCGTTGTGGAATCGCCCTCTTCGCGACCAATCGTGCCGAGTGCGCCGGGTGGGGCGACCTTGCGCTCGAGCTGGGTGCGTGAGATTCGCGCCATCTGGCTCAAGGACCTGCGGCAGGAGTGGCGACTGCGTCAGGGGATAGTGGCGTCGCTGTTGATGGGCGTCGCGACAGTGGTGGGTGTGGGCTTCGCCTCGCTGGGGCAGACGCTCTCGGCAGGGCTGCAGGCGGGGCTGTTCTGGGTCGCCGTGCTGTTCGGCATGTTCCCTGCGCTCGCGCGTGGGTTTATCGTGGAAGAGGAGACGGGCACGGCGGATTTGTTGCGCGTGGCGGCGCGCCCCGCAAGTGTGTTCTGGGGCAAGTGGCTGTTTCATGCAACGCTGTACCTGCTGTTGAGTGGCGCGCTGGTTCCGCTCTACGCGCTGCTGGTTGCGCCGCTTAGCGGGCATCTCGGCGGCTGGCTACTGCTGTGGCTGGGGGGCGGATTCTGCCTGACGAGCGTGTTGACGCTCTGCGGGGCGTTCGTGGCGCAGACGGCGGTGCGCGGTGCGCTGCTGGCGGGTCTCACCTTCCCCATGCTGCTGCCGCTGATTCTGATCCTGATTGCGGGTTCGCGTCAGGCGATCGAGGGCGTCTTCCCCGCCGAGCCGCTGCAGGGGGTGTTTGGCTACGCGCTCGCACTCAGCGCCGGCGGCGCGTGGGTGTTCGAAAAAGTGTGGCAGGAGTAAATTAGGGTACAATCCCCAAGCAGAGCTAAATCGCGGATGGAGGCTCGCATGCGCAGGCGAACCCAGGCGGGTCTGGTTGAGCAAACCCTGAAAGAGCTCGGCGGCTATGCTACCCTCAACGACCTGTACCAGCGCATTGATGCGAGCGACTGGGGCACACATCGGTTACTGTACTACTGTCGCCTACCAGGACAAGAGTCGCGTATTTGCAGGGAAAAGGCTTGGTCAAATCTCCAGCCTGAGGGATTTCCCGAAGTTTACCTATGAAAATCTCGTCCAAAAAGCGCGTAGCGTTGATGTGATATGGTTCAAAAAATATGGAAATGGTTGTTTGTTTCCCTTTTCGTTTTTCGAGATTGAGCACACGACGGACTTCAACCGCTCGCTGATTAAGCTCGGCGACTTCGGGTTTCTCGCAGCGAAGTTCTGTATCGTCGCGGCGAAGCGTCGCGAAGAAGAGTTCCATCGTACTCTGGGTCAAGAGGTCTTTCGCTTCCTGCGCGAGCGAGTCGAGTTCCTCGCATACGAAGATCTGCAAAAAGACTACGAAAGAACGCGAGAGAGTCGGTGTCTGCGCTTAGCCAGAATAGTCGGCGCGTAGTAGAACCGTATCACTTTTTGCTCCAGCTGCTTGCAAATCTGGGGTATACTCTTTTTTTACCGCGGGGGGAGCTGCGAACGCGGCTGAGACCTTGCGACGGCAAGGGACCCCTTGAACCTGATCCGGGTAATACCGGCGGAGGGAACGCGGCGAGCGACGCTCACTGCTACCTTCCATCGCTGCTTGCGCCCCCGCGAGTTCATCTCTGGAGGTAAAACGGTATGAGTCAGGCAGTGACCCAGATGCATTACGCGCGGGCGGGCGTGATTACCGATGCGATGCGCCGCTGCGCCGAGCAGGAACGAGTAGACCCTGAATTGATTCGAACCGAAGTCGCGCGCGGACGCGCCATCATCCCCGCCAATATTCATCACTTTAGCCTCAACCCCATCGTGATTGGCAAGCGGTTCCGCACTAAAGTCAACGCGAACATCGGCAGTTCCGCGCTCGACGCCCGTATCGAGAACGAGTTGGAGAAGCTGCGCACCGCCTTGCGCTGGGGCGCGGATACCGTGATGGATCTCTCCACCGCAGGCGATTTAGACGCCATTCGCAAGGCGATTGTCGAGCATTCACCTGCTCCTGTAGGAACTGTACCCGTCTATCAGCTACTCGCAGAGGCGCACTCAGTGGAGCAGATACGTGAGAGCGACTTTCTAGACATCGTGGAGCATCAGGCGCAGCAAGGCGTGGACTATATGACGATTCATGCAGGCGTGCTGCGCAGTTTCATCCCGCTGACCGAGAAGCGGCTGACGGGCATCGTGAGCCGTGGCGGCGCAATCATGGCAGAATGGAGCCTCATCCACCATCGGGAGAATCCCTATTATGCACATTTTGATCAACTGCTCGATATCTGTCGCCGATACGATGTGACCATTAGTCTGGGCGATGGCTTGCGTCCTGGTTCGATTGCCGACGCGAACGATCAGGCGCAACTGGCAGAACTGCGCGTCCTGGGACAGCTGACCCAACGCGCATGGACGAAAGAGGTGCAGGTGATGGTGGAAGGACCGGGGCATATCCCGCTGCACCTGTTGGAGGAGAATGTGCGCCTGCAGCAGGAATGGTGTTATGAAGCCCCGTTCTACACGCTTGGACCGCTCGTGACGGATATTGCGCCCGGCTATGACCATATCGCCTCAGCGATTGGCGCAGCGATCGTCGCATGGCACGGCACGGCGTTGCTCTGCTATGTTACACCGAAAGAGCATCTCGGCTTGCCAAACGCCGAAGAGGTAAAACAGGGACTGATTGCCTACCGAATCGCGGCGCACGCTGCCGACATCGCAAAGGACATTCCCGGTGCACGCGACTGGGACGACGCGATCTCCAAAGCTCGCTTCGAATTTGACTGGAATCGACAGTTCGAGCTGGCGATTGACCCCGACACGGCGCGCGCCTTGCATGACGAGACGATGCCCAAAGAGGCACATAAGTTCGCACCGTTTTGCAGTATGTGCGGCCCCCGCTTCTGCCCAATGGCAACCACACAACGGCTGCGGGAGTTGTGTGGGCAAGCGAGTGCCGAGATGAAGTGATGCTGCGCTCGGAATGCCGCTTTTGTCATTCCGAGCAAGCTTTTACGGAAAATCTCGTCAGAAGTTGCGCTCCCCACGTAATCAGCCCCACATCGAACAGCGTTTTGCCCAGCTGAGGCAGATACATGTAGTGTTCAAAGTAGTGCAGGAACGCCATCGGCAGGAAGGCGAGCGCATGCCATAGGAGCGCGCCGCCCAGCAACGCGCGCCCACGCCAGAATGCCGTGAGCACGCCCAGATAGAGCAGCGTACCCACAAGGTTGTCCCAGCCCTGCTTGTCCAACAGCAGGATTTCGAAGTTCGTTCCCACCGACTGCCAGTATTGCCACTGCGCGGTGGGCGGGATCAGCTCGGTTAGATAGCTCATAATCGGTCCTGTGAGGCTGCTGCGGAGTTGTTGCTGCTGATAGCGCGTCGGCTCGGTAGGGAGCAGACTGATGCGCAGTGCGATAATCAGCGCCCCAGCAAGCGCAACTGCGCCGAACGCCTTCCAGCCCCACGCGCTCCACTGCCGTCGTCGCCAGAAGGCGAGCGCGCCGATGAGGGGAATCAGCATGATTGGCTGTTCGTAGCTGCCGAGCGCGAGCAAGTAGAACGCGCCGCCCAGCCCCAGCCAGCCCCGGCGACGCGCCGACGCCCCCCGCAGCAGGCAATACATCGTCCACACACTGAACATCGTGCCCAACAACGCCGTGCGTGAGGGAACCCATGTAATCAGGCGCGTGTAGTGCGTCTCCAGCAAGCGGTCAAAGCCCCAGAAGAGCGCGCCAACGGCAAGAAAGAGGGGAAGCCAGCTCCCGCGAAGCACCTCTCCCTTGCCTATCTTCTCCCCCTCACCCCCTGGGCCCCTTCTGATAAGGGTACACGGCTCCACCTCAACTGCGGACGCAACTGTCTCATTTTCCCCTGCTTGCTGAACCTCACCCCCCAGCCCCCTCTTAGCGCGATGTTGCACCTCACCCCCAAGTCCTCTCTCCGTAAACGGAGAGGGGGAGTCGGGCGTGTGCGCATCAGTTTCACCCCCCTCTCCGTTTACGGAGAGGGGGAACCGAGGGGTGAGATTAGAAAATTTGCTGCTGTGTCGTACCACGCCTATCCCTACGACAGCCAGCCCCACAAACCACCACGCCGACCAGTTGCCCAGCGCGTAAGTCAGCCCTGTCTGTTGCAGGCTCGACGCGGCGGCGACTCCCATCGCAAGCCAGTCAGCGCGGGGATTATCAACAAGAAGAGCGTAGGCGCGCGTCAGGAAAAACGCCCCTATCGCCGTGAGCACCATCAGCAGCCAGTTCGTGAGCCGAAAGCCCCACGCCGTCTCCCCATACAGGGCGTGATCGAGGACGATTGAGAGGCTCGAAATCGGGCGGTAGAAGCCGTTCTCCAGCAGCCAGTCGCCCACGAACCAGCGCCATGCGCCCGCCAGCCCGCCCGTGCGCTGCACAGCGTCCAGCATAACAGCAGTGTCGCTGTCGGCGCGTAGCGGAAGCTCCAGAAACACCTGGGGCAGGGCGAGCGCGTGCGCGAGCAAAATCGCCCCCAGCGCCGCCCACACGCCCCAACTACTTGCTCTGCTTGAAGAAGTTCGCGTTCTTCTCAATATAGTGGCGCCATTCGGGGGGCACTTCCGTGTCCGCATAGATGGCGTTCACGGGGCACTCTGGCTCGCACAGCCCGCAGTCGATGCATTCGTCGGGATGGATATAGAGCTGATCCTCGCCCTCGTAGATGCAGTCTACGGGGCAGACCGCGACGCAAGATTTATCCTTCACACCGATACAGGGTTCCGTGATAACATACGGCATAACGATAGCCTCCTGTAATAGGATACCCGATGACCTACTGGATGTGTGGCTCGTCGCGATAGCGTTCGAGGATGCGTTGCGCTACATCGCGGAGCATGTCGGGCAGTTCCTTGCCGCGGACAGGCTTGGTTGGCTCCCGATAGAGGGGCGAGCCTGCGCCAATCCAGCCGCCCTGCGCCAGATACTGCAACGCGCGGTAGGCGGGGTGGTTCCTGTCGAGCTTGATGGTCGGCTGCGTCTCGAATCGCGTTTTGCCGTGCGGCGCGCCAATCTGGGCGCGCATCTGGGTGTCCAGTCGCTGCGCGTATTGTGCGAGCATCTGCCCGACTTGATACCGCGGCATCGGCTTGCCTGCACTGAAACGCGGTGGGATTGCTCCGCGCGCCTTGAGTTCCTTAAGGGCGGGCTGTACCCACACAGGATGCTTGCTCTCCAGACGCGCTGCGCCCGCGCTCGCAGTGCTAATCGGCTTCTGGAATGCTTCCGTTAACCCACGCTCGAGATTAACTACGAACTCAGCGGTTAGGACAGCGACCTCATAACCTGTTAGCGACTCATCGTAGGCGGAAGTCGGCTTCGGCGGGGTCGCATGGAAGTCGGGCTGACGCTGAGACCCTTGCGACCAGAGCAGACTCATTAGCAGCAGGTTCAACCCCACTGCGCGGCGCAGTGCAGAACGATTCATACCCGTAATTATGGCAGATTACGAGAGAAAACGGGACCCCTCACAGTACTCGGTATAGAAAGGTTAAGCGCAAGCGAAAATACGCCCTTCGAATCTAAACCTAAAACCCTTTCTACGACGGTCTCTTATGACACTTTACTAAATTCCGATATTTTTCTATAATACCTTGCAATTTGGCGTCAGCTTGGGGTATACTCTGTATACTATGAAACCCATCGAGGCACTGAAACAGTATCGGGAGCAAGAGGGTTTCACCATCGAAGAGCTCGTGGCGATTGCGAATAGTCTGTTGGAGCAGTGGGCGCCCATCCAGCCGCGCTACAAGGTGGTGCCGTTTCCAGATGTGCGCACCGTACGGTTCTACACGGCGCATCGGCTAATCGACCCGCCGACGCGCCGACGCGGCAACCGGGTGCTGTACGACTATCACCACTTGCTCCAGCTGGTTACACTCAAAACACTCCAGGCGCAGTATATCCCTCTGCGTGCGGTGCGCCGCATGATTGAGGGGAAGACGAACGCCGAGCTGGAGCAGTTGATTGAATCGGTGCTGGAGCAGCGTTCCGACGCGGCGCTGGCGAAGCAGATGGGCGAAGCAGCAAAAGCGATGGTTGCCGAGACGGCAGTCGTGTATGCGCCCGCCACGCGCCCCTCTGAAAGCCCCTACCCCACCCCTATCGAAGCGCATCAGTTCGTGCTAACGAGCTGGGCGGTGCTGACGGTAGACCCGCAGGCGGCGCGCAACGCTAACATCACTGAAATCAATCGCATTGCCGACATGGTGCGATTGAGCTTGCAGAAAGCCTATCACGAGCACAACGATGGTGAAACGAAACCTGTTGCGGTGACAACAGGCAAAACACGAACCCGTAATCGCTAAATGAAGACAGCGATTATCGGCGGCACAGGAGTGCAGAGCCTGCCGGGCTGGATGCTTCAAGCAGAGCATGCCTATCCAGACGGCGTGTATCTGTACGAAGGGAGCTTGAACGGCGAGCTGGCACTCCTGTTGCCGCGCCATTCGAAGGGGCACAAAGTTCCGCCCCATCGCATCCCGCACGAGCGGCATGTGCGCCTGCTCAAAGAACAGGGCGTGCAGGCAGTGCTGGCGACCGCCGCCGTCGGCTCGCTACGCACCGACTGGACGCCCGGAACACTGGTCATCCTGAGCGATTTTCTGGATTTCATGCGGGATGTGAATACGCTCTATCACGAGGAAGTGGTGCATACCGACTTCACAGAGCCATTCTCGCCGCTTCTGCGCGATGCATTGCTCAACGCGGCGCATCAGCTCGATATTCCTGCGCAGTCAGAGGGGGTCTATGTGTGCGCGCCAGGACCACGCTACGAAACGCCCGCCGAGATCCGTATGTTCCGGCTGCTGGGCGGCGATGTGATTGGGATGACTGTCGTTCCCGAAGCGATCCTGTGCCGTGAGGCGGGCATCCACTATGCTGCGGTGGCAATTGTCACGAACCTCGGCGCAGGGCTAAGCGGACAGCCCCTCACTCATGAGGAGGTCACGGAGGTCATGCAGAGCGCAACCGAGACGATTGCGCGTCTGTTCACACAGACGCTTCGGAACCTCAAGGCAACGCCGCTTGGGTGACAGCCCCAAAACGGTACAATCTGACTGATGGCGCAGAATCGGATTCTGGGAATGGACCCCTACATCGAAGCGCAGCGGTGGCGCGGCTTTCACGCAAACGGGAATACGACGATTGCTGTTCAACCCGCGCTCCGTATCATCCCGGTTTTAGCCGCACAGCAGGAGCGATTTATTCAAATCTATACCCTCTCTAACCGCCAACTCGTGACGGTTATCGAGCTGCTCTTTCCGTCCAACGAGCGTCCGAGCTCTTTGGGTCGGAGCGAATACCTTGAGAAACGGCAACGGCTGCTGCAGGCAGGTATGCATTCGTGGCGCGCAGTAATCGGCTCCCTGTCGTCGAAGTCTACTACTGGCGACTGGGGCAACCGCTGCTTCCAGAAGATCCTGATGTCTGGTTGAATTTGCAGGCGGTCTACGAGCAGGTCTATACGCGCGCCCGCTACGATGTGCTGCTGGACTTTTCGCAACCGTTGCCCCTCGAAGGGTAGTATACTAATTTGCTATGAGCAGTTTATGGAGCATCGTGGAAGCCGCGTTCCAGCGCCTGGAAGCGCAGGCAGGGTTCGAACCGCGTCCTGTGCAGCGCGAGATGGCGCGGTTCGTCTGTGAGCGGCTGGAAAGCAAGACTTCGGGGATGGTGGAAGCGCCGACGGGGGTGGGTAAAAGCCTTGCTGCGCTGCTGCCCGCCATTGCTTACTGCCTGCGCGAGAAAAAACGCATCGTGGTCAGCACCTATACCAATGTGCTGGCGGAGCAATACTGGCGCAAAGACCTGCCCCTCGCGCTGAGCCTGTTCCCGAATGCGCCGAGCGTGGCGCTGGCGATGGGACGCAGCCGCTACGCCTGCATCGACGCCGTCCGAGGCAACCGACTTAAGCAAACCCGCCCCGAAATAACGCGCTACTTGCAGGAGTGGATCGGCGTTGCGGATGAGGGCACAGAAACCGAGCTGAACGAGTTCCTGCGGCGCAAGGGCATCCCCCCGCCGTTCATGCGGGGTGTCTGGGACGCCGTTGCAACGCCCCCCGCATGCCGTGCGAGGGCGTGTCCTTATTATCACAACTGTTTCTATTACGAGTCGCGCCGCCGCGCCGCCAGCGCAGGAATCGTCGTCACTAATCACGCCTTCGTGCTGACCGACGCCCTTGTGCGCGCCTCTACGAACGATGAGGGCTCGCTGCTGGACGACTACGATTTTCTGATTGTCGACGAGGCGCACGATTTGCTGGACGCCACCGCGAGCGCGCTGGAGTTCGACCTTGACCAGAAACTGATCGACACGCTAATCGCTCACGCCTCTGCGCTCAATAACCAGATTGCCGACGCGCTCACGGGCGAGAACCCGCCGATGGGGTTCCTGGTGTCGGTGCAGAAACTGGTGGAGGGGTTCGCGGCGCGCTGTCGCGAGGCGCTCGAATCGGCGAGTATGCCGTCGTTGCCGCGCGACGGGGTCGCCGTGCATGTTGCGCCCGCGGAGCTGGCGCATAATCCCGCGCTCGCCGCTGCGTTCCGCGCCGACCTGCACGCGCCCGTCGTCCATGTCGCCGACGCCCTGCGCGCCGAAATCAGCGCGCTCTATCGCGAGCTGGAGCAGGTTTATCGCGACTCCAAAGGCGAGCTGACCGAGCGCCAGCGCGAGGCGGTGGAGGAGACCCTCACGCAGTTCAGCTACGGCTTCGCGCAAATCTATCAGAGTCTGGGGCGTCTGAAGGAGCCGTCGGAGGGCGTGTGCTGGGTGGAGCCTGCCGAGAAGGGCTGGAAAGCCTGCTACGAGCCGCTGATTCTGGCAGACTGGCTGCGCGAGCGACTCTGGCAACGGCAACCGGCGCTGCTGATGAGCGCGACGCTCACTGTCGATGGGCGGTTCGACTTTTTTGAGCAACAGCTGGGGCTGGAGACGCCGCATCCGCTGCAGCTGCCCCCCGTGTTCGATTACAGTCGGCAGTGCGCGCTCTACCTGCCGCCAATCGGGACGATTCCTGACCCACCGCAACACGCACAGGCGCACGGCGCGAATGCATACTACCAGCGACTTGCCGAAGAAATCACCGCGCTACTTCGCCTGACGCAAGGGCGCGCGCTGGTGCTGTTCGCCTCGCGCAACGAGATGCACGAAGTACATAAGCGCATGCCTCCGTTGCCTGGCGTGCGTATCCTGCTGCAGGGCGAAAGTTCCAACGCCGACCTGTCGAAGCAGTTCCGCGAGGATGTGCATTCCGTGCTGTTCGGGGTGCGTTCGTTCTGGACGGGGTTCGACGCGCCCGGCGAGACGCTGATGAACCTGATTCTGACGCGCGTGCCGTTCGAAGTGCCCACGACGCCGCTCCAGCGCGCTCGGAAAGCATGGTTCGAGGTGCAGGGAATGAACTCATTCACGGCGTGGACGCTGCCGATGGCGAAACAGCAGATGCGGCAGGGCTTCGGCAGGCTCATCCGACGCTCAAGCGACACGGGGATTGTCGCGATTCTGGATCCCCGCATGCGCACGAAATCTTACGGGCAAGAAATCCTGCGCAACCTGCCAAAGGGGATTCCCATCTTCGAATCCCTCGCTGCGATTGAACACTGGCTGCGCCAGAATGCGAAAACTTCCTGAAAAGCGGGCGGGAATTTGCGCCGAATGGGGTATACTTACCTATACCGCCGCTTGGGTGGAGGGCGTGCACGGTGAAAAAACCATCTGGGAGTTCGCAGCCGCGTGTGGCGAAGTCGCCTTTCGAGAAGTTGCGCACGACGGGGTCAAGCGCGTACAGGCTGTATGCGCTGGTCGCTTTCTATGCACGCGCCAAAAAAACCCTCTTTGATGAAGAGGTCACTGCGCTCTTCTCGCAAGTGCTGCCTGAAGTCTGCCAGAGCTATACCTACGAACTGATTGCGTACCGCGTGATGCCCAATCAGGTGCATCTGATTCTGGGGTTCAAGCCGACCGACGCGATTGCCGATGTGGTGAGCGACATTAAGCGCAGTACGGCGCATCGGCTCTTTGAGGGCATCCCGCGCCTCGAGACCGAAATCGGCAAGCGCAACTTTTGGGCGGAGGGCTATTTCGCCGAGACGCTCGGACACACGCAAATTGAACACACACTCCGCCTGTGGCAGAGCCGCTCACGCGGCGAGGAGCCCGTGCTGGTACAGATTGTGTACGATCTGGCTCAGCCCCTGCATCCCAAGCAAATCGAGCGTGCGATGGACGAGCTGTTGCCTGCCGAGCGCGTGGTGATGCGCCTGCTGTACGGACTGCAGGGCGAGCAGGCGCACACGCTGGAGCAGGCGGCGGAGAAGCTTTCCCTCAAACCCGAAGAGGTACAACAGATTGCCCAAGAATCGGTCGCGAAAATCCGCGCGTTTCTGCGCGAGCGGCGCACCGAACGCGCCGGAGGGAGGTCGGCATGAGCGAGTGCCTCTTTTGTAAGTTCGCAAATCGCGAAATCCCCACACAGGTCGTGTATGAAGACGAACACGCCTTCGCCTTCCGCGACATCAACCCGCAAGCCCCCACCCACGTGCTGGTCATCCCACGCCTGCACATCGAGAACCTCGCCGCGATGCAAACAGAACACGAGACGCTGATGGGGCACCTGCTCTGGGTCTGCGCCGAGGTGGCACGACAGGAGGGCATCGTGGCAGAGGGCTATCGCGTGGTACTGAACACGAACCGCGCCGCCGGGCAATCGGTGTTTCATCTGCACTTCCACCTGCTGGGTGGACGGCACATGACATGGCCCCCCGGATAAATCTCCGAACGCAGCAGGATCCTCGCTGCGTCCGGAATGACAAGGTTTTTTCGCTGCAATCACCTTTGTCATTCCGAGCGCAGCGAGGAATCTATCTCGGGAGAGGTTCTACCGTCCCTCGCCGCGTTCGGGCGCAGTATTTGTAGGCTGGCGCGGTGGCGCGTCGCTGTAATCGGGGTCGCCCGGATACTGACGGCACGCCGACAGCGTATTCAGCAGAATCGCCAGCGCCACGCCCAAGATCAGCCACTGGATACGCATGGTCTCACTCTCCTGCATACTGATAGCGATAGGCGGGGACGCCGCTCGCCGTCGTGAAGATAGTAAAGAACCGCTCGGTGCGCATTCCTGCCACATGCCCGTCGGCGAAGCCGACCGCGCCCACGCCCAGTCGGTAAGGCACGCCCTGATACAGACGCTCGCCTTCGTAGGCGTAGCGCCCCGCGAAGTTCAGCCCGCGATAGGGTGAGCTGGCGTCCAGCGCGTCCGCTGGCGCAGGATAGCGGTTGCGACAGGTCATCCCGTAGTCAAAGCCCAGCGCGTCGGCAATCACCGCGACCTCCGCAGGACGCGCAATCTGCGCGAAGGAGTACGACGGCGCGAACCGATCCGCCTGAGTGCCTGGCTGCCCGCAGAACCGGCTGGGTGCGGAGCCGAAGTAGGATGTGCCCGGCGTGTACTGATAGCCGCCCACGCCGTCCATCATCGCGTTGCCGAAGCCCGTCGCCCACATGTTCGCCGGACCCGGATCGCGCCCCGAATAGAACCGCCAGCGCATCAGCATCCCATAGGAGAAAATAATCCCCCCACTGGTGCGATTGGCGCCTGTCAACACCGGGTCGTCCTGACGGCGCGCGTTGGGCGAATAGAACACGCGGAAGTTGCGCACATAGGGCTGCAACTTGCGAATCCACGAGGCGTCGTAGTCAATCCCCGTGGACGCTTCCGACTCCGGGTTGTCCTCCACAGCGGGACAGAACCGCTCATCGTGGTCAGACGCATACATCATGTGCGCCTTCATGATCTGGTTCACATTACTGATCGAGGTCGCTTTGCGTGCGCTGTCGCGCGCCTGCGCAAACACCGGAAACAGAATCGCCGCCAGGATGGCAATAATCGCTATCACCACCAGCAGCTCAATCAGCGTAAAACCACAGACTCGTCGCATACCAAATCACCCTGCGCTTAAATACCCTGTGGTTTTCTGGATTCCTGCCGATTTTATAGGCGTTGGGCTGTAATCGATTCGATGAACACACTCGAGCGGCAGAGTCTCGCGCTCTATGCGACGATTGAGGGCGGTGTGGGGTTGCTGGCGGGCGTTGTCCCGCTGATTGCAGACGATCCACCTCCGCGCTCAGCCCCAGAGCGCCGCCAGCCAGGTGGACGCCCTGCTCCAGCCCCTGCGACAGCAGGTGGAAGCCTATGTCAAGCCGTTTCGGAGATTCAGGGCGTCTCGGTCGAAGCGCGCAGCGAGTGAGGTCAGCCTTCGCGCAGGTAGTCCAGCACCTGTTGCGCCAGTTTGCGCGTCATCGTGGGCACGGACGCCAGTTCCTCAAGGCTTGCCTCGCGAATGCGGTCGATTGAGCCAAACAGGCGCAACAGCATCTTTTTGCGGCGGGGACCGACCCCCGGAATCTCATCTAAAGGCGACTTGACAGTGCGCTGGTCGCGCAGCTTGCGATGGTAGCTCACGGCGAATCGGTGTGCCTCGTCGCGCACGCGCTGCAGCAGGTGCAACGCTTTGCTCTGGCGTGGCAACTCCAGCGGCTCATCGGCGTCGGGCAGAATGACTAACTCATGGCGTTTTGCCAATCCCACGGCAGGGATCTGGAAGCCCAGCGCGTGCATCGCCTCCAGCGCGGCGTTCAGCTGCCCTTTGCCGCCGTCAATCAGGATCAAATCGGGCAGCGTGCGCCACTTCTCGTCGCCCGACAACGCCTCGCGCAGGCGACGGGTAATCACCTCGCTCATCATCGCGAAGTCGTCGGGGCTTTCGGGACGCCACTTGATACGAAACCGCCGATAGTCCGACTTTTTCGGCTGCCCACCCTCGAACACCACCATACTGCCCACAGGCGCAATCCCCTGAATGTTGGAGATATCGAACGCTTCAATACGCTGGGGCGGATGGGGCAGGTTGAGGGCTTCCTGCAGTTCCAGTAGCGCGGTCTCCAGCCACTCATCTCGGAGCGCCAGTTCCTGGCGCAAGCTCTGCAGGGCGAGTTCGGCGTTACGCGCCGCCATCTCCACCAGCTGGGCGTCCTCGCCTCGATGCGGGACGCGAATCTCGACGCCGCTGCCCCGCTTCTGACGCAGCCACTGGGCGATAATCTGCGCCTCAGTGATTTCATAGGGCAGCAAAATCTTATCGGGCACTTCGGGCGCGTCCTGATAATAGTGTTTCAGAAACTCGTTCATGATGGCGTTGGGGTTCTCCTCGGCGCCCTCTGTGAGGAAGAAGTTGCGCTGTCCGAGCAGTTTCCCGTTGCGAATGAAGAACATCTGCACGCATGCGCCGCGCTCGTCTTTGACCAGCGCAATCACATCTTCATTCACGCCGTCGGGCTGTACCACCTTCTGACGCTGAAGCACCTCCTGTAAGGCGTGGATCTGGTCGCGTAGCTTCGCCGCACGCTCGAACTCAAGGCGCTCGGCGGCTTGCTCCATCTGTTGCGTGAGCTGGTTTATTAAGTCGTCGCCCTTGCCCTCCAGAAAGAGCGCGACCTGTTGCACAATCTGGCGGTACTCGTCGGGGTTCGCCAGTCCAGCGCACGGCGCGAGACAGCGTCCCATATGATGATACAGGCAGGGGCGTTGCTTCGACTCGCCGTCCCAGACCTTACCGCAAGGGATGAGCGGGAAAGTGCGGTGGAGCAACTGATGCGTGCCCCATACCGCGCCCGAGTTCGCAAACGGACCGAAGTAGCGATTGCCATCCTGCCGCACGCGGCGCGTCACCAGCAGGCGGGGGAACTTTTCGCGCATCGTGAGGCACAGATAGGGATACGACTTGTCGTCGCGCATCAGCACATTGTACGGCGGGCGATGTTTCTTGATAAGGTTGCACTCCAGAATCAGCGCTTCGAGTTCCGTGTCGGTGACAATCCATTCTATGTCGGCGATCTTGCGCACCATGCGAGCGATCTTGGGGGTATGCTGCGCCGACTTTTGGAAATACGAGCGCACGCGCTGGCGCAGGTTGACCGCTTTCCCGACATAGAGCGTCGCTCCCTGCGCGTCTTTGAAAAGGTAACAGCCGGGTCGCCGAGGCAGCGTCTTGAGCTTCGCCTGCAACTCGGAGGGCATAGCATTTAAGTGTACCTGCTCCCCTGTGCGCCCCGTATTCTTGCCGTAAAGAACCCCCGCGTGGTTATGGAATATCTGCTCTGGAGATTGAGACAATGGAACTGAGCGCACTGGCGATTCGTGTGGCGCGGACGCCCGGCTTGGGGATGCTACCGCAGGTGACAAGTCAGGTGTTGCGGCTGGTGGACAATCCGAACGCCTCGCCGCGGCAGATTGGCGCACTGATTGAGCGCGACGCAGGACTGGCGTCCAAACTGCTCAAGAGCGCGAACAGCGCGTACTACGGCGCGCCGGGCAAAATCAAGACCGTCTCGCAGGCGATTTCCGTGATGGGGCTGTCGGCGGTGCGCTCGGTCGTGGTGGGACAGGCGTATCAGCAGATGACGGCGGTGCGTGGGGCTTCCAAAAAGTTTGATCGGCTGGCGTTCTGGCAGCATGGCTTGGCGACGGCGACCGCCGCGCGCGTGCTTGCCAAACTCAAGGGCTGGCGCGACCCCGAAGAGGCATTCCTCGCTGGCTTGCTGCACGACGCGGGCAGGCTGGTGATGGATCGCTTCCTGCCCAACGAATTCGATCAGGCGCTCACCCTTTCGCTGGAGCGCGTAATGCCGCTGTCTGAAGCCGAGCGCGAGGTACTGGGCTACACGCATGTGGAGATAGGCGACCTGCTGGCGGAGCAGTGGAACATGCCAGAGAGCATGCGCGAGCCGCTGCGCCGACACCATGAGGATGTGAGCTTTGAGGAGTGCCCGCTGGGGTGCATCATCCACGCCGCGAATGTGCTGGCGCATCAGGTCGGGTTTGCGTTAGGTGCGCCCGTGTTATACGAACTGCCCCCTACCGTGCGTCATTCGCTGGGCATCGCCGACGCGCAATACGAGGGACTGAAACAGGCGATTGTGCAAGAGGTCGTGAAAGTGCAGGAGGCGTTGCGGATTTAAGATAATAACCCAAGTTGCTACCTGCTGGTTTTGAGCAGGCAGATTCCTCGCTTCGCTCGGAATGATAACGGTTGTCATTCCGAGCGAAGCGGGGAATCTCGGTTGTTTCCCTCGCACTTTGGCAGCATTTTTGAGGGAAAGACTTAAAAGGGCTTGGCAGGATTAGTGACCCTTTAACCGAATCCTCGCCAAGTTTTATGCCAGCTTGGGAGCCAACAGTCGCCGTGTGGACGGTTTTTCTCATCGTCTACGCCGTTTTAGCCATCATGATGGTCTGCGTGTTATTCCTGATGCAGATGCGCCTGCTGCTGCACCCTTTGAGGCAATCGCTGGAATAACTTCCAGAACTATTTTGTGGCGCGCGATTGCATCACTCGAGAGTTAGGGGGAGCGTCTCCCCGCGCAGGTACGCCTGATGCGCCACCTCGCCCATCTTCTCAAGCGTATCTTGCGAAGTACTAAACGCCTGCTGCCAGCGTAATTCGCTCTCCAGTTCGGCGAGCCGTGCGATGAAGACTTACCCACCTGCAAGGCAATCTGATACTCAGCGATTGCGCGTTGCTGCAGCAGCTGCGCCAGTCGATACAGGTCTTCCACAGGCGTTCACCGTTGGAAGTATACCTCTCATGGGTACAATATTCCCCGCCATGCAAGCCGAGATTATCCGCGCCCCTGCCGAAGCGCGCTGTCAGGACGAACTGCAACGATTACGAGCGTGGGACAAATATCCGCGCCCCACAGGCTGGAGCCTCTCGCCCCGCGCCGTCGAGAAGTTCATCTTAGGCGACGCCGCGCTGAACATTGAGCCAAAGTACATCGGCGACCGCGACCGTATCCAAGTCGCCATCGCCACACTCGCCAGCGACCGCGCCCTGCTGCTGGTGGGCGAACCCGGCACCGCCAAATCGTGGGTCTCCGAACACCTCAGCGCAGCCATCTGCGGCGACTCGAAACTCACCGTACAAGGCACTGCGGGCACGACTGAAGACCAGATTAAGTATTCGTGGAACTATGCGCTGTTGATGGTGGAAGGTCCCAGCGACCGCTCGCTTGTGCCCAGCCCGATTCTGACCGCTATGCGCGAAGGGCGCATCGCCCGCTTCGAAGAAATCACGCGCTGCGTGGCGGAGGTGCAAGATGCGCTGATTTCCATCCTCTCCGAGAAAGCCATCGCCATCCCCGAGCTGGAGCGCATCGAGTACGCCAAGCGCGGCTTCAACATCATTGCCACCGCCAACACGCGCGATCGCGGCGTGAACGAGATGTCCTCCGCCCTCAAACGACGCTTCAACTTCGTGGAGCTGCCCGTGCTGAGCGACCTCAAACAAGAGATGGCAGTGGTGCGCCAGCGCACGCAGGAACTCCTCGCCGACCACGAATTGCAAGCCGACCTCTCGGACGAACTCGTGGAGACGCTGACCACCGTGTTTCAGGAGCTGCGCCGTGGGCAAACCTTAGACGGCGAGCAGAAAGTGAAGACGCCCTCCACCGTGATGAGTACCGCCGAAGCCGTGAGCGTGCTGTTTGGGGGCTGCCTGCTGGCGACGCACTTCGGCGAGGGCACAGTCAACGGGCAGCATGTGATGCGCTTGCTGGTCGGCGCGATTGCCAAAGAGGATAAATCCGATTTAGAAGCGTTGACCGAGTATCTGGAGACGGTCGCCAAGAAGCGCGAGGGGCGCATATGGAAGGAGCTGTACGAGACGCGGCGTTGGCTGAAGTCGCTGTGAGCGCGGTGCGTATTCGGGGCGTGCATGTGATTCCAGTGCGCCACCATTCGCCCGCGATTGCCCGCGCGACGGCGGCTGTCATTCGCGCCTTGCGCCCGCGCCTCGTGCTGATTGAAGGTCCCAGCGACGCGAATCACCTGATTGGCGCGCTCACCGCCCCTGACGCCGTCGCCCCGCTGGCGATTTTAGCCTACCGCCAACCTCAAGCGCTCCAAGCCTCCGCCGACCTCGCCCCACAGGTGGTGTTCTATCCGCTCTGCGACTACTCGCCCGAACTGGTCGCGCTGCGCACTGCTGCCGAACTGGGCATCGAGGCGCGGTTTTGCGACATCCCCGCCTCGGCAGTGTTGGAGCAGCAGGGGCAGGAAAACACTGAATCGTCTCAATCGGGGAATGTATCGATACAGTCGTCTTTTGTGAGCTTCCGAACGGCGTTTGGAACTTTCCAAGCGCGATTGGGGAGGTTTCAGCGTTTTGCCCTCACCCCCAGCCCCTCTCCCACCGCGTGGGCGAGGGGAGCCAAGTGCGCGTGCTGCGCTACCCGTTCCCCCTCTCCCGCGACGCGGGAGAGGGGGCAAGGGGGTGAGGGGCAATCAACACGCGCTGTGAAACGCTGCTTGGAGGCTTGCCTGCCGTCTTTTGCCCTCACCCCCAGCCCCTCTCCCACCGCGTGGGCGAGGGGAGCCAAGCGCGGGCGCAGCACGGGGTGTTCCCCCTCTCCCGCGTCGCGGGAGAGGGGGCAGGGGGTGAGGGTGGAAAAAAATCTCACCCTGAGTCTTTTCACTGAACTCAGCCGTTGTATCCCTGTCAGGAGGGGGCAGGGGGTGAGGTCAGAAAAAACCACTAAGTCCCCTCCCAGTGAACCCAGCCGTTGTGCCGCTTTCAGGACATGCGTCGGGGACAAAACCGTTTCCCCTTATCATAATGCTGCTGACTCTCCTGCACAACGGGGCTATGGAAGTGAGGTCAACCTCTACGCCCGTGTCGCTCAGCAAATGGGCTTTGAAGACCACGAGGAGTGGTGGGAGTGCCTGTTCGAAACCGCCCTGCGCGACCCCAGCGCGCTGTTGGAACGCACCTTTGAGTGGGGGCAGCTGGTGGTTGGCGAAACGGGCGTGAGCGACTACGACGCCCTGCGCAACGCCTATATGTGGAAACAGGTGGAAGAGTCGGGCGTTCCGCCAGAGCAAATCGTTTTGGTGGTGGGCGCGGCGCACGCGGCGGCGTTCGCCGACCCCAACTTCCGCGCCGAGTATGACTCTAAGCACCCATTGCTGCAAGCGCGCCCCGCAGAGTTTGTGCTGACGCCCTACTCGTTCCCGCGCCTGTCAGAGCAGCTCGGCTACGGCGCTGGCAACCGCGCGCCCCAGTTCTATCAGGACGCATGGGAGTTCGGCAGTTTGGAAGACGCGACGCTGGCGACACTCACGCGCCTGGTGAACAGCATGAAGTTGCAGGGCGATGTCGCTTCGCACGCCGACGCAATTGAGGCGTTCCGACTGGCGAAGCAGCTGGCGACCCTGAGGGGCAAGCCGCAGCCAGGCTACCGTGAGACCGTCGACGCCGCCGTCGCCGCCTTCGGACGCGGGCAAGCCGAGCGCGTAGAGCTGCCCCTCAAACGCCTGATGATTGGCGAGCGCATCGGGCGCGCCCCGCAGTCCGAAACGCAGCCCCCTGTGCAAGCCGAGTTCTACCGCCTCGCCCACGAGCTGCGCATCCCTGTCAAAGACGACCCGACCGACCTGCGCCTGAACCTTGCCGAGCCGCACGCCGTGCAGCAATCCATCTTTTTGCATCGCCTCGCCGTCGCCAAAATCCCGTTCGCCGATTTGCAGTCGGGCGAGGCGGCGACCTACGGGCAGATGGCGCGCCTGCGCGAGAAGTGGCGCCTGCAGTGGACGCCCCTAACCGACGTCGCCCTTACCGAAGCGTCCATCTACGGCGACACCCTGCGCGAGGTCGCCAAGCGCAAAATCGCGCCCCGACTGGCGCAACGCGAGCAACTCGCCCAAGTCAGCGCGGCGGCGTTGGAAGCCGTGCTGTGCGAGCTGCCCGAACTGTACGACACGGCGTTGCAGGCGTTGGACGAGGCGTCGGTGCGCGACGGCGGTTTTGTGAGCCTCGCGTGGGCGGCGTACCAGATTGCAGGACTGATTGAATACGGCGCGGCGCGGGCGGTGCAGCAAGCGATGTTCGAACCCCTCTTGCAGCGCGTCTACACGCGGGCGTGCCTGCATCTGTTGCCCGCATCCGACTGCGGCGACGACGAGGCGCGTCAGGTGGGCGAAGGCATGCAACTGCTGCACGAGCTGGCGCATAAACTGCCCTACTTAGAGGGCGACCTGTGGCGCGAGAACCTGCGCGAGATGGTACTCAGCGAGCGGGCGCACGCCTATGTGGTGGGCGTCGGTCTGGGTCTGCTGGGCTTCGTGCGCACGGAGGATGAAGACCTCTGGCTACGCGCCCAACGGATGCTCTCGCCCGCCACGCCGCCCGAGCAGGCGGCGAGCTTTCTGGAGGGCTTGCTCCACGCCCAAGGCGGCGCAGCCGCCCGCGCACGCCCCTTCGTACAAGCTATGCACGAGTTCGTGATGAGCCTGCCCGACGAGCAGTTCATCCAAGCGTTGCCCATGCTGCGCCGCGCGTTTAGCAAACTCTCCAATCACGACATCCACTACCTCACCGACAACCTCCTGCGCCTGCTGGGGCTGGAGCAAGGAGCGCAACCCCCTGCCGAGACGGAGGTTGCCCTCACCCGCGAGGAGGTGGAGCAAATCTGGGCACAGCTGGCGTGGCTCGAAACAACCGATTTAGCAGGGCAATTATCATGAAATCGTCGGTAGACCCCCCGACGATTGGTGCGACTTGAACCCTCAGTTTGATAAGTGCCTCAAAGATTAAGTCGTCTCCTTTGCCTGCTGTTCTCTCTCCCCTCCTCCCGACCTCCCTGATAAGGGTACAACGCTTGGGTTCAATTTCATCGTGTGTGTCGCCGTTTTTTCCACCCTCACCCCCCTTCCCCCCTCTCCGTTGACGGAGAGGGGGGAAGCGCCGCCCCGCGCACACGCGGCTCCCCCTCTCCGTCAACGGAGAGGGGGCTGGGGGTGCGGGAGAAAAAGCGCGGGAAATCATAGCCGCGCCTCCCCAAGTTGAGGTTAGGCTGTGTACCCTTACCAAGGGTTGAGTTAGGGGCGGCGGCTTCGGCAGGCGTCAAAGCAAAAAAGGACACTTTATCATCGTGGGACTCATACCGATTGAGACTTCAAGTGTGGCAAAATCGTTGGCGGGGACGCCGATGCTACGCGACCGTGCTCGTAGCGTCGGCGTCCCGCAGACGATTTGTGCCACTTGAACTCGCGATAGGTATTACTTAGGGCATGGCGCAACGTTCGTGTCGCCGTGCGTTTGCATGGGAACCTCGCGCTCAATCGGCACGCCGACCATATTGCCCCATTCCGTCCAGCTGCCGTCGTAGTTGCGCACATTCGGGTAGCCCAGCAGGTACTTCAGCACGAACCAGGTGTGCGACGAACGCTCGCCAATTCGGCAGTAGGCAATCACTTGCTTATCGGGCGTGATGCCCTGCGCTTCGTACAGGGTGCGCAGCTCGTCGGGAGACTTGAAAGTGCCGTCCTCGCGCACGGCTTGCGCCCACGGGATGTTGCGCGCGCCGGGAATATGCCCGCCGCGCTGCGCCGTCTCCATCATGCCGGGCGGGGCAATCAGCTCGCCTGTGAACTCTTGCGGCGAGCGCACATCGACCAGCGCGACCTCTGGACGGTTCAGGCTTTCCAGTACCTGCGGGAAAAACACGCGCAGCGAGAGGTCAGGCTCCTTCGCACGGTACTCCGTTGGCGGATAAGTGGGAACCTCCGTCGTAATCGGACGCCCCTCCGCCAGCCACTTCTTGCGCCCGCCGTCCATGATGCGCACATCCTCATGTCCATAGAGCTTTAGCACCCAGAACGCGAACGCGGCGAACCAGTTGTTGTTGTCACCATACAGGATAATCGTATGGGAATCGCTCACGCCCAACGCGCCCAGCGTGGCTTCGAGCAACTCTTTGGACGGGATATCGCGGCGGATGGGGTCTTGCAGCTGAGTCTGCCAGTTTAGTCCAATCGCGCCAGGGATATGCCCTTGTTCATACGCAGTCGTGTCGACATCCACCTCAATCAGGCGGATGTTCGGATCGTTGAGATGTTCTTGAACCCAGTCGGTAGAAACGAGAACCTCCTTCATAACGCGACCCTCCAGCGGGAATTGTACCCTCTGGGGTATACTCGCCGTGTTATGCCAGAGGAGTTCACCTATCGGGACGCGGGCGTCGATATCGATGCGATGAATCGCGCGTTGGAGAGCATCAAGGAGAGCGTTCACCGCACTTTCACGCCCGCCGTACTGTCGCAGCTGGGGTCGTTCGGCGGGATGATGGCGCTCGATGTGAGCGGCTATCGGCAGCCCGTGATTGTGGCAAGCATCGACGGGGTGGGTACGAAGGTGCGCGTCGCGCGGATGACAGGGCAGTATCGCGTGCTGGGACACGATTTGGTGGCGCACGGCGTGAACGACCTGCTGGTGCAAGCGGCGAAGCCCCTGTTCTTTCTGGATTATCTGGCGATGTCGAAGCTGGAGCTGCAGGTGCTGCAGGAGGTGGTGGAGGGCGCGTCCGAACTCTGCCAGCAATTGGGAATCGTCTTGCTAGGGGGCGAGACGGCGGAGATGCCCGATGTGTATATGCCCGGCGAGGTCGATGTGGCGGGGTGTATCGTGGGACTGGCGGAGTTCCAGCAGATCCCGACGCCGAGCCGTGTGCAGGTCGGCGACGCGGTGATTGGGATCGCCTCGAACGGGCTGCACACGAACGGCTACACGCTCGCGCGGCGCGTGTTTTTCGATATCGCGAACATGCGCCTCGATGAGCCGCTGCTGGAGGTAGGGATGACACTCGGCGAGGCGCTGTTGCAGCCCCACCGCCCCTACTTGAACGCGATTATGCCCTTGCTGGAAGGCGACACGATTCACGGGATGGCACACATCACCGGCGGCGGGTTCTACGATAACATTCCGCGCGCTCTGCCGAGCGACATGCGCGTGGTGATCGACCGTCGGAGCTGGGAGACGCCGCCGCTCTTTCTATTGATTCAGCAGCTGGGGAATGTGCCCGACGCCGAGATGTTTCGCGCGTTCAATATGGGGGTCGGCTTTGTGTTGATTGTCGCGCGGGAGCGGGCGCAGGATGTGCTGACCAGCCTGCAGATTTCGGGCGAGCAGGCGTGGCTGATTGGCGAGGTACAGCGCGGCTCCCGCGAGGTGCAGATTATCTGATGTCAGACTTAGACATACGCCTGTTTTACTGGATTTTCGAGGGCTGGCGGGCGGACTGGCTGACGCCCGTGATGATTTTCCTCTCGGACGCGCTCAAGACGGCTCCTGGGCGTGTAGGGGCGCTGCTTTTGTGGCTCTATCTACTCTGGCGTGGTGGTAAAGCGCGGGCGTTTGCGTTATGGCTTGTCCCAATACTTATCGTGACGAACGAAACCTGCGACTTCCTGAAAGCCGCAATCGGGCGCGAGCGTCCCTGCGTGGCGTTGCCGATTGAGGCGATCACGGGCAAGCTCACTTCGGGGTCGTTCCCATCGGCGCATGCGGCGAATATGAGCGCTGTGGTCGGCGTCGCGACGGCAATCTGGGGGCGCAGGGCGTTTCTGTATCTGTTCTGGCTGCCTGTGATGGTGGGGCTGTCGCGCATCTATGTCGGTGTGCATTACCCTTCGGATGTGCTGGGCGGCTGGCTGCTGGGCTGGCTCTACGGCTGGGGCGCGGTCTCGCTCGCCGTCTGGATAATCGCGCGGCGGCGTTCGACCCCATCCGCTTCCAG
Source organism: uncultured Fimbriimonadales bacterium (assembly GCA_937992175.1). Lineage (GTDB taxonomy): Bacteria > Armatimonadota > Fimbriimonadia > Fimbriimonadales > GBS-DC > GBS-DC. The sequence goes on from CALKLF010000006.1 coordinate 25,353, forward strand.
CAGCGACTCGGGCGGGGTATAAGGCACAATTCGCGACACGCCCCCCGTCATCGACACGCCGAGCCACTGGCGGGCGACCGCCGTCGTGATGGGGTTGTGCGTCACGATTAGAATCTGCGAACTATCCGCCATCTGTTTCAGGTAGTCGGCGAATCGCTGCACATTCCGCCCATCCAGCGCGGCGTCCACCTCGTCCAGCACCATCAGCGGGCTGGGCTTGACCGTGCTGAAGGCGAACAGCAGCGCGATGGCGGTCAGCGCGCGTTCGCCCCCGGAGAGCAGCTCCAGTCGCTGGCGGCGTTTGCTCGGCGGCTGCGCCTCGACAATCACGCCCGCCGAGAGAGGGTCGCGCTCGTCGGTGAGAATCAGTTTCGCCTGCCCGCCTTCAAATAACTGCTGAAATCTGAGCTGGAACGCCTCGCGCACGGCTTCGAAGGTCTTGAGGAACTGCTCGCGGGCGTGGGCGTCGATTTCGCGCAGCTGTTGCTCCAGTTGCGTGCAGGTCTGCTCCAGGTCGGCGCGCTGGCGTTCGAGGTGGTGGAACCGTTCGCTGAGTCGGGCGTACTCGTCGGCGGCGGCGAGGTTCACTTCGCCCATCTCGGCGAGGGCGCGGCGCAGCCGTTCGAGTTCCGCGCGAGCGACGGGCGGCTTTTCGGGCAACGGCGCATCGTCGTCTGACAGCGGTTCATCTGGCACGAGGCGCGCCCAGTGTTCCTGCAGCTCGGCGAGTTTGACTTCGCCGCGCGCCAGCTGCAAGTCCAGCGCGCGTTCCCGTTCGGCGTACTGGCTCAGTTCGTTGCGCAAGGCGCGGATATGGTCGTTCACGGCGAAGCTCTGTTCCAGCAGGCTCTGGCGTTCGGCGCGTCGGGCGTCCAGTTCCGCCTGTGCGTGTTGGATCTGGGCGCGGACGCGCTCCAGCTCGCTCTGGGCGGCTGTGCGCTGGGCGTCTATTTGCGCTCGCTCCTGCTCCAGAGTCTGCAGCCGCGCCTGTCGGCTCTGCTGACGCTCCTGCAGCTGGCTCAGGGCGCGTTGCTCGTTTTCCAGCTGGCGCTGGAGTTCGCGCCGTCGCGTCGCGATTTGCTCCAACAGGGCGCGCTGCTGAGCGAGAGAGCGCGTGTGTTCCACGTAAGCGCGCTGCAGGTGTTCGCGCTCGGCTTCCAGCGCGGCAAGGTCGGCGTCGAGTGGCGCATCGAGCAGGGTCTTCAGCTGCTGGAGCTGCTCTTGCGCTCGCTGGAGCCGGGTTTCAAGGCGTTGCATCTCGCGCAGGTGCTGTTTGAGTTCGCCTTCGACGCACAGGCGTTGCTGGGCAACCTCGCGTAGCTGACGGCGCAGGGCTTCCAGCCGATGCTGACGCTCGAAGTGCTGAGTGCGATGGCGCTCCAGCGCGGTTTCAGCTTCCTGCAGGCGCGTTTCGGCGGTTTGCAGTTCGGCGCGGGCGCGGTCGAGTTCCGCTTTGAGCTGGAGCAGGCTGCTGCGTTCGTTGGCATAGGTGCCGCCCGTGATTGCACCGCTGAGTTGCACGACGGAGCCGTCGAGGGATGCGATGCGGGAGATACCCTCACCCCCATGCCCCCCTCTCCCACGGCGTGGGAGAGGGGAGAGTGCCCCCCCCTCTCCCACGCCGTGGGAGAGGGGGGCATGGGGGTGAGGGCTATTTCGCAATTGTTGTACCAATCCCGTCGCCGTCTCCAGCATGTCGACAACCAGCACGCGCCCCAGCAGGTGTCGGATTGCGGGTTCGAAACGCGGGTCATACTGGACGAGGTCGGCAGCGACGCCGAGAATGCCGTTCGTGGCTTGAGCGTCCCACTCAAGCGCAGAGTTCCCTCGCACAGGCGGGACGCCCGTGCCACGCGTGGCGCTCTCTTCTGCACGGGCGGGGACGCCCGCGCCACGCACGAAATCTAACGGCAGGAAGGTGAGCCTGCCGACGCGGTTGCGCTGCAGCCACTTGACCGCGGCGCGTGCTTCGGCTTCGGTGGGGGTAATGATGTCGTTCACGGCACTGCCGAGCGCGGCGGCAATAGCCGCCTGATACGGTTCGGGCACAGTCAGCGCTGCGCCGACGGGCGTGAACTCGCCCTGCAGTTCGCCTTTGCGCACGGCTTGCAGCAGCGCGCGCACAGCAGGGCTTGCCCCCTCGCCCGCCTGTAAGCTGGATTTGAGGGCGCGGACTCGTGCGCGAAGGGTCTCCACTGTGCGCGTCTGCCCTTGTGCCTCGCGTGTGAGGCGTTGCAGGTCGCGCTCGCTCTGCGCCTGTTCCGCTTCCAACGCATCGACTTGCGTTTGTAGGTCATTCTCCTGCGCCTGCAGGGCTTGTTGCTCGGCTTGCAGGTGTTCGGTTTCGCTACGGAGTTGCTGCAGGCGGGTCTGGGTCTCCGTCGCCTCGGTTTGAAGGCGTTCGTAGTGCTGACGCGCCTGCGTTAGCTCCGCCTGGAGGCGCAGGGCGGTCTGATAGGCGATTTCCAGCGTACGGCGTTGCGCTTCCAGCTGCTGCGCCTGCGCCTCGCTTTGCTGAATCGTGGGCGCGAGCGCCTGCGTTTCGGCTTCCGCCGCCTGCAGCTCGGCGTGTAGCTCGGCGATGCGGGTTCCGCGCTCCGCTTCCTGCGCCTGCAGGCTCTCGGCTTCCTCAAGGAGGGTTCGGGCGAGTTCCTGCAGGGCGCGCTCGCGCTCGTCGAGGCGGCTCAGCTCGCCAAGCGCGCGCTCCTCCGCCGTCAGCTGGCTTTGCAGCACGGCGCGCAGGGTGTCCATCGCGCTCTCCAGCTGCGCAATCGCCTGCCCATAGGTCTCCGCCTGCGCCTCCTGCTCCGCGATTGCCAACTCGGTCTGCAAAATTTGCTCGCGCAGCGCGTCGCGTTCGGCTTGCGCCTGAGCGAGGCGTCGGCGCAGGACGCGGTACTCATAAATCAGGTAGTCGCGTTCCAGCGTGGTCAGCTGGCGTTGCAGTTCTCGATACACGAGGGCGCGCTCGGCTTCAAGGCGCATCGGCTCGCGCTGGCGCTCCAGCTCGCACATCACATCGTCCACGCGCGTCAGGTGCAGTCGCGCCGATTCGAGGTCGCGCAGGGCATCCTTGCGGCGGGTCCGATATAGCGCGACGCCCGCGACCTCTTCCAGCCAGCGGCGTCGCTCGTCGGGCGGGGCGTTGAGCAACGCTTCGATATCACCCTGCCCGACAATCGAATAGCCGCCGCGCCCAAGCCCCGTACCTGCGAATAAATCGGCAAGGTCGCGCAACCGCGCAGGCGTGCGGTTAATCCAGCACTCCCACTCGCCTGAGCGGTACAGTCGGCGCGTAATTTGCACCTCGTCGACCTCAAGGGGCAGCCAGCGCGTCTCGTTATTGAACCAGAGCGAGACTTCCGCCAGCCCCAGCGGTTTATGCGCCGCCGAACCGCTGAACAATACCTCGGTCGGGGTCTGCGCCCGCAGCGTGCGCACATTCGCCTCGCCCAGCGCCCAGACGAGCGCGTCCACGAGGTTGCTTTTGCCGCAGCCGTTGGGTCCCACAATCGCCGTCAGGTTCGAGGCGAGTTCGATTTCCACGCGCTGCGCGAAGGTCTTGAAGCCGTGCAACCGAATGCGCGTGAGAGCGAGGCTCATCGGGCGCGCTCCTTACGCCAGCAGGTTCGTTCCTTCAATTTCACGGAAAGTGGGGGTTCGACGCCGACAGAAGAATTCCTGTGTAAATCCCCTCTGGCGGTATAATCTTCCTGCCATGCGCACTTTCGCGATCGACGAGGATATCCGCACGGCATGGACGCTGCCAGGCTGGGTATACACCGACCCTGAAGTCTATGAACGCGCCAAACGCGCCGTGTTCGCCCGAAGCTGGCAGCTAGTCGCCGATACCGATGTGGTCAAAGTGCCCGGTCAGATTTACCCCTTCACCTTGCTTGAGAGCTGCCTCGACGAGCCGCTCGTGCTGACGCGCGATATGCAGGACACGATTCACTGCCTCTCGAATGTCTGCACCCATCGGGGCAACCTGGTGTGTGAGACGGCGGGTAACGAGCGGTTCCTGCGCTGCCGCTATCACGGGCGCCGCTTCGGGCTGGACGGCAGGTTCCAGCACATGCCGGAGTTCGAACAGGCGCAGAACTTTCCCACGGAGCGCGACGACCTGCTGCGCGTGCCCTTCGCGCTCTGGGAGAAGTTTATCTTCGTGTCGCTTGCGCCCGCCTGCTCGTTTGAGGAGTATATCAAGCCTGTCATGGAGCGCGTCGGCTGGATGCCTATATGCGAGTTCGTGTTTGACCCCGCCCGCTCGCGCGACTACCTGGTTCGGGCGAACTGGGCGCTCTACTGCGACAACTATCTGGAGGGCTTCCACATCCCCTTCGTCCACGCAGGGCTGAACCAGGTGCTGGATTACGGCAGCTATCGCACCGAGCTGTTCCGCTACTGCAACCTGCAGGTCGGAATTGCGAAGGGAGGCGAGGACTGCTTCGATCTGCCCCCCGATTCGCCCGACTACGGTCAGGACATCGCCGCCTACTACTTCTGGATGTTCCCGAACCTGATGTTGAACTTCTATCCGTGGGGCTTATCGATTAACATCGTGCGTCCACTCGGCGTCGACCTGACGCGCGTGTCGTTCTTGAGTTATGTGTGGGACTACTCGAAGATAGGCGTTGGGGCAGGGGCGGAGCTGGACAAGGTCGAGCGCGAGGACGAGGCGGTCGTGGAAGCCACGCAGCGGGGCGTGCGCTCGCGCCTCTACGAACGCGGACGCTACTCTCCCACCCGCGAGCAGGGCGTGCATCACTTCCACAGGCTGCTTTGCGAGTTCCTAAACGCGGAGACAGTATAATAGAAGCAAGGGCAACCCGTTTGCTGAACCCCATCTGGAGCCTTACTGGCGCGATATGCACGCCACGCTGATTGTGCTGACGCGTCCAGTGTTGAATGAAGTGAACCCATCACGGAAGCGACAGTGGATCGAAAAACTTTTGCGCGAGAAGGGTTTGCGACAGTAGGCGATTCTTGCAAAAATGCTGCCGAAATATGAATACGCATGAAAGAGATTCCTCGCTTCGCTCGGAATGACAATCTTTGTCCTTCCCAGCGAACAGTTGTCATTCCGAGCGAAGCGAGGAATCTCTTTTAGCAGCGCTCCCTATGGAGGAGGCTTAGTTGAAGGATTCTGGCACATCACGAAGTATCTATCTCAGTGGTGATACCATGTTCAAGGGCGTGCCGCTGACGCTGGGCGTCGAGGAGGAGTATCAGATAGTGGACGCGGAGACCCGCGCGCTCGACTCGTATGTTTCGAAAATCCTCCCCGATGGGCGGGTGCGACTGCAGGATCAGGTCAAAGAAGAGTTCATGATGTCCCAAATTGAAGTGGGCAGCCATGTGTGCGCGAACATTCAGGAGGTGCGTCAGGAGCTCTGCCGGCTGCGCAACGCGCTTGTGGAGATTGCCGAGTCGCAGGGCAAGCATATCGTGGCGGCGGGCACGCACCCCTTTTCGCGCTGGATGGATCAGACCATCACCCCCCGCCTGCGCTACAAAGCCCTTGAAGAGAATATGCAGGACATTGCCCGACGATTGCTGATTTTTGGCATGCATGTGCATGTGGGCATCGGCGATTTGGAGCTGACCATCGATATCTTCAATCAGGCGCGCTACTTTCTGCCCCACCTGCTCGCGCTCTCCTGCAGTTCGCCGTTCTGGGATGGCAGGCGTACAGGGCTAATGTCGTACCGCAGCGTGGTGTTCGAGACTCTCCCGCGCACGGGCATCCCCGACTTTTTCGCCTCCTACGCCGATTATGACCTGTTCATGAGTACACTGGAGCGCGTGGGCGTGATCGACGACCGCACGAAAGTCTGGTGGGATGTGCGCCCGCACCCGAAATACAAGACGCTGGAGTTTCGCGTGTGTGATGTGTGTACGCGCATCGAGGACGCCGTGTGTATCGCGGCGATTGTGCAGGCGTTGACGGCGTTTCTGGTGGATTTGCGGCTGGGGAACTGCTCGTGGCGGATTTACCATCGGGATCTGATACGCGAGAACAAGTGGCGTGCAGTGCGGCATGGCGTGCGCGGCGAGCTAATCGACTTCGGGGCGGGGAAGAGCGTTCCCTTCGACGAGCTGGTCGAAGAGTTGCTCGCGCTGCTGCGTCCCTACGCGGAGCAGCTCGGCAGCTGGGAGGCGGTCAAGCACGCTCGCAAAATCGTCAAGGAGGGTACCAGCGCGGACTGCCAGCTGCGCATCTATGACGAGACGGGCGGCGACCTGAAGGCGGTCGTGGACTGGCTCGCCGAGGCGACGAAGGCGGGGGCGTGTTCTTAACCCGCACTTAACCCGCGCTTACTCACACTACTGGCATGAAACTCAGTCGTCGCGATTTTCTGAAGGGGATTGGCGCAGTCGCCCTCGGCAGCGCGTTCGGCGCATCGGCGCAAGCGACGCCATCCCCCCCAGCGTAAGCGCGCCTTCCGCGTGGCGCACCTGACCGATATCCATCTGCAGCCTGAAGGGGTCGCGGTGGAAAGCACCATCGCCACTCTGAAGGCATTGCACGAACGCTCTGATCGACCCGACCTGATTCTCACGGGAGGCGACGCGGTGATGGACGTGTTCGCGCAGAAAGCCGAACGCGCCCGCACGCTCAAGTCGCTCTGGCGTCAAGTGTGGAGCGAGAACTGCAAAATCCCCTCGCGCCACTGTATTGGCAATCACGATGTGTGGGGCTGGAACAAATCCCGCAGCGGTTGCACTGGCGCGGAGCCAGATTACGGCAAGAAGTGGGCGATGGAACTGTTCGAGATCGAGAAACCCTACTACGCCTTCACGCAGGGCGGCTGGCGGTTTATCGGGCTGGACAGCACCTTCTCGGACGGCGAGGGCTACAAGGCGCGCCTCGACGACGAGCAGTTCGAGTGGCTCCAAGACGAACTGAAACGCACCCCCGCTCCGACGCCAGTGTTAATCCTCTCGCATATGCCCATCCTCTCTGTGTGCGCCTACATCGACGGGAACAACGAGAAAACAGGGCACTGGGCAATCCCAGGCGACTGGGTGCACATCGACGCGCGACGACTCGTAAATCTGTTTCATCGCCATCCTAATGTGAAGCTCTGCCTGAGCGGGCACCTGCACCAGTACGACCGCGCTGACTACGACGGCGTGACCTACATCTGCAGCGGCGCAGTCAGCGGCAACTGGTGGAACGCTCAGACCCCTCAGTACTATCAAACCCAGCCGGGCTACCTAATGCTGGATCTGTACGATGACGGCTCGTTCGAGTCGAAGTATGTGAGGATTTCGTTTGCGAGCAGACGAGACCAGTAAGCGTTTTCTGCAGGGGTGATTATCGCTTGGCGCAACGGCGTTCCTGCCGTCGCGCCCACTGTAAACGGATAGTAAATCCCTCAAAGATGAAAACGCCCTCTTTGGGTGCGATGGCGTTCCCGCCATCGGCGTCGCACAGGCTGCTTACTAAGCGACGGCAGGAATGCCGTCGCACCAAAAGCACGCGCTGCAAAAGGTAGGAGGGCGGGGACGCCGTCGTACCAAGCGTCCCCGCCGCCGCGCCTGAAGCTCCGAATCGTTATGGGGTCACGGGGAACCCACCCGTGCGGTCAGGGTAGTAGGGATACATCCAGATGTTCTTGGATTGCCAGATGTAGATGGCGCGGCGCTGTCCCCCTGAGTCCGCTTCCTTCAGTTCGTACCACTTCGCGTGTCCATCCACGAAGGTGAGGTTGTCGCCGTTTTTATGCGTCACGCGGGGACGAATCTTGTTGTAGAAGTCGGGCGTCTCGATGGTCACATAGGTACAGCCCCATGCGGACCTTCACTGAGCAGGGGATAGTCTTCCGAGCCAGGCGTGCTGTCGTAACGATAGGTTGTCGGGGCGTTGCCAGTGTTAGGATCGCCCGAAACCGTCCAGCCGAACATAGTCGCCGTGTCTGTAAGGCTGCTGTAAAACGAGGTCGAGACCTGGGGCGTGCCGTTCGCGTCGATGATGTCGCCGCCGGGATTAACAATCAGGTTCGTGTTGAGGCTTTGCGCGGATGCCAGTATCGCCGCGCTCAGGACTAGCGTCGCTGTTCCGATGAGTCGTATTGCGCCCATACATTTGAGCATGTAGCTGCCTCCATTAAAAAGTTTTGTTACAGGTCTTCTAAGAGAGGGGGCAGGGGGTAAGGGTGAGACTACGGAACATTTCCCGACATCTGAAACCCCCATGGTATCATCCAAACCCCATAAGTTCCTCAAGGTTAAATCGTCCCCAAAGAGCGACTTTGAGATTCCTCGCTCCACTCGGAATGACAGTAAGTTTCAGACAACCACACTCTGTCATTCCGAGCGAAGCGAGGAATCTCTAAACGCAACCCCTGCATGCCAAGGGCACAGAGAGAAGCCTCCGTGCCCCCAGCGTCATTTGCTCCTCGGTTTCAGAGTGTTCCAACCTCAGCACCCTGCACCGAAGTTGAACAACACAATCAGCAGATCGGCGTCGTCCACCACCGCGTCGCAGTTCACATCGGCGAGGTTGAAGCCTGTGGAGCCGAAGTTGAACAACACCAGCAGCAGGTCGGCGTCGTCCACGCAGC
>CALKLF010000007.1 GCA_937992175.1 uncultured Fimbriimonadales bacterium
TTTGCGAGTTCGAGGGCGACCTGATATCGATCGGAGTTTCAATTCGCTCGGAATGACAACCTTTGTCATTCCGAGCGAAACGAGGAATCTCTTTCAGTATCATTCTTTGCATGAAGCACTTATAAGAACTCTCACGGCTTCCGCAGGATACAATAAAGATTGTTCACAAAGTAGTCCCCAATTAAGGGCAAATGGCGCAGTAAGCTGAACAGGCGCACGACAGGATGGCGACTGCAATTCGGCTGGAAAAACTCCACCTCGAAGCCAGACTCGTATAGGATGCGCCGATAGTCCCGAAACGCCAGCGTGTTCATGCCCAGGTCGCGATAGGATTGCAGGGGGCGTCCGATGCGCTTTGCAGTGGCGTTTAGCACGAGGCGGTCAGGCAGGATCAGATGCGCCCACGGCAGGTTGACGCCAATCAGCCGCTTGACTGTGTCATGGTCGCCGAAGGGGCTGTTCCAGAGGGGTCCGATCGCGGCGTAGAGGCGACCGCCCGATTTGAGGCGTTCCCGCATATCGGCAAGCACTTTAGGCAGGTTCATCACATGCTCAAAAGTGTCCTTGCTGGTCATCAGGTCGAAGTCGCCCTCGTTCAGATCGGCGATATCGATGCAGTGGAACTCCACCCGATCGGCGAGCTGGGGGTAGTTCAGTTGCAGGTTCTGCTGCGCGAAACGGATGAGCCGCTCGTTGAGGTCGACGCCGACTACGCGCGTCGCGCCCGCCTTCGCCATGTCGATACACAGGCTGCCGTGCCCGCAGCCGAGGTCTAACACCTTTTTCCCCTGCAGGTCGGGCTGCCCGCCGAGGCGGCTCCAGAAACGCGGGTTCTCCCACGCGCCGCGCTTGAAATACTCCACATCGCGCGGGTCAAGCTCGGCTACAGGCGGGTTTGGATCCATGCGGCAAGCTCCGTCTGGCTCACTGTATACTGCTCGTGCGTCTGCAGGTCTTTGACGGTGGCGGCGTTCTGCGCCAGTTCCGATTCGCCCAGCAGGATCGCGAATCGCGCGCCGCTGCGGTTGGCGAGGCGCATCTGCGCTTTGGGGCTGCGTCCTTCCAGGTCTAAGTCGGTTGCAATCGCGGCGCGGCGCAGTTGCTGGGCAATCTGCAACGCGACAGGGCGCGCCGCGTCGCCGAACGCCACCACGAAAGCGTCCCTGCGCGGGGGCGCGGGCAGGGGCGCGTTCAATGCCTGCAGCACCAGCAGCGTGCGCTCCACCCCGATCCCGACGCCCAGCGCTGGCGTGGGCGGCCCGCCGAGTTCCTCCACTAAACCGTCGTAGCGCCCGCCGCCGCAGAGCGCGTTCTGAGCGCCAAGCCCCTGCGCGGCAACCACCTCGAAAGTCGTGCGCGTGTAGTAGTCCAGTCCGCGCACAAGCCGATGGTCGCGCACATACGCCACATCCAGCGTCTTGAGCAAGCTCTGCAAACCCTCAAAGTGGGTACGGCAGGCGTCGCACAGGTAGGGGTCAATCGGCGGCGCAGCGGCGGTAATCTCGAAACACTCTTTGCAGTCCAGAATCCGCAGGGGATTGCGCTCCAGTCGCGCCTGACAGTTTTTACAGAGCCTGTCGAAGTGTTCGCGCCCGAAGTTGCGCACCGCCTCACGGTACGCAGGACGACACCCAGGACAGCCTATCGTGTTCAGACGCAGCTCCAACGCGTCTGCAGGCAGCCCCAGCGACAAGAAAAAGTCCATCACCATGCAGAGTAGCTCTGCATCGGCGAGGGGCGACGCCGCGCCAAAAATCTCCGCGCCGAACTGATGCGCCTGCCGATAACGCCCTTTCTGCGGACGCTCGCCGCGAAAGAAGGGCGTGATGTAGTAGAGTTTCTGCACGCCCCCTGCGCCGTACAGCCCATGTTCTAAGTAGGCGCGCACGACGGGCGCGGTTCCTTCAGGCTTCAGGGCGTACCGCTCCTCGCTGCGCTGGAATACATACATCTCTTTGGAGACGATGTCGCTGGTCTCGCCGACGCTGCGCTCGAACAGCTCTGCCGTCTCCAGGATTGGCGTGCGGATTTCGCCATAGCCGTACTGTCGGCAGTGTTCACGCCAGCGTGCTTCCACATACTGCCAGAGGGGGCTTTGCTCTGGCAGCACATCGTTCATGCCCTCTAACGCGCGATACTTGAGTTCCATCGTTATTGCGGGGAGGCGTTAATCTGCTTGCCGATATACTTCTGGATCTTCGGGTTCGCGTTGAGCGTGGTCATCAGTGCGCCCATGCCACGCGCGATATGGATTTCGCCCTCGTACACCACGATAAAGGTCGGCGTGGAGCTGACGCCCAGCTTGCTGCCCTCTTCGAAGTCGCGATAGACTTTTTTGAAGTGAACCTCATTGTGGTTGTCCACTGCATAACGCACCTTTTTGCTGTCCAGCTTGAGCTGCTCGGCAATTCGCTCAATACGAGCGGGCGTGAGTTCCTGCTGGCTTTCGAATAGCGCAGCGTACATCTCCCAGAACTTACCTTGTTTACCTGCTTCTTCTGCAGCCGCCGCAGCCGCCCACGCCATCGGATGGATGTTGACTAACGGATAGTGGCGAAACACGAACAGCACCTTGTCGTCCAGCTGCGGCAGGATCTGGCTCTCCAGCATTTCGTAGGCTTGTTTGCAGGCAGGACACTGGAAATCGGAGAACTCCACAATCACTAATGGTGCGTTTTCGTTGCCCTTGCGCCAGCCCTGCCCGTCGAGATAAAGCAGCGTCAGCTTCTTGTTGTCCGCCTGCTGCACTTCGGCGGTGGTCGCTCGATTCCACTGCCAGCCGCCATAGGCAAGTCCCGCAACGATTAACAACAGGGAAACCGCAACTGACTGGAGCAGCTCGCGCGTGAGCATGCCCGACGCCGACGGCACGCCGCGCAGCCCAATAAGCGACAGGAGCCAGACGAGAAGGTTCGACCCTGCCGCGCCCAGACACCACCAGCAGGGTGTGCCTTTTTCATACAGGTTTAGCACGAAAAGTTGAACATAAGTAAAGTAGGCGAACGCCAGAAGCCCCAAGGTGCTGAGCGCTGCGAGCGCGTTTCCATAGCCGCGCCAGTGCTCAGGATACTGCAGGCGCGAGAGCGCGAGAACAAGCAGTACGCCAAAATAGCCGAAGCCTAGCGCCGCCACAGGGATTCCTGCGATGCGCGAGTAGGGCGAACGCGCCACCTCATCGCAGCCGCCGCCTGTGCAGGGCAACGCGAAGTCCGCCGAATGCGAAATCCACAACAGCGCGGAAATCACCATGCCCACCGAAGCAAACAGGATAATCAGGCGGTTCAGCATAATTGCGTTCATAATCGCTAACCTCCAGACGAAAAGTATACCTGCTCAGTGGGCGACGCCGTTCCCCTCATACGCATAGCCCCAGTCCTTGCCGCCTATCAGGTACTCCAGCGCGAACAGCGCGCATACAAGAAGTATCGTGATTGACGCGACCGTTTTGCCAGCGAGCAACGCGACGCCCGCTGCAGCCGCGCAAGCAATCAAGGCGTAGTGCATCACGATAGCGCGACGCCCGATTAACCCGAGCGCGTCGCGTAGCCAGTAAATAATCCCTGCGGCGACGCCCAGTGTCATTAACGCTGCGCCGGGATTGAAACGCCATCCCAGAGCTGCGAGCCAGTCCCTTACCCAGCCTGCTTGCCGCTGCCAGGGCTGGAGCGCGTCTAGAATAATCGCGAGGGCGGTCAGTGCGCCTCCTGCTGCAAGCAAACCCAGAATTAGCGCAGCAGCATGTCTGGGAGCAATCGGGGGGCGCAGAATGCCCGTGAAAAGTCCAACTGCCATGCCGAACGCAAGCGTCAGGGGAATCCATGAGTCCAGCGCCGCGCCCAGCATCGGCGTTCCGAATAAGCACAGCAACAGTCCATACGCCATGCCCAGCGCCGTCTGCCCCCGTGCGCCAAACGCCAACCTTCCTCGACTCTCCAGCCAGCTCGCAGGCGCAAGCACCGCCGCCGCTAACCCAAAGCCCCAGAACCACTGATTGACGCAAAACGGGCAATCACTGCCGCTAATCCCTGCGCTGAACAGGGCGCGTTTCACGCCGTAGCCCCCTGCAAGCAGAATATCCGCGCCTAACATACCGAGCGCAACGACAGCGGCGCTGCACAACAACGGCATGCTCCCCCAGCGCGCCAGCCCCGCCATCACGAGGCTCAGCGCAGCCCAGCCGAGCGTCAGCCAGCCTCCTATCGACGCCATATCGCGCGTCATATCGCCTGTCCAGTAGTCAAACGGGTAATAGGCGTATAGAATCGCCGCCGCAGGGGCGAGACCAAACACCGCCAGCCCCGACACAAACACCCGCTTCAGGATACCCCTCAGTCGCTGGGCGCGCCAGAGCGTAATTCCTATGCCCAGCCATCCCACCCAGAGAGCAACCAAAGCAAATCGAAACAGTGGCGTGAGATGCGCGCTCGCCTGCGCCCACTCCGCGCTCCGTTGAAGGGCGTTCCCGCGCCACTCTGTTCCTACGGTCGCCGTTGCCTCCGTCAGGGCAAGCCGTACCAACCAGCCATTCCAGTATCGATGCCAGTCCGACTGGCGAGTCTCGAAGGCAGGCGCGCCTGAGCAGTTGTCTGGAACCTCGCTGGTGAGCGCACGGTAAAGACTCGGCGTGATGTCCACCTCGCGAATCACGCCGTTCCAGCGTGTACTGGGAGAGGTCAGCAAGCCTCTCGGCTCGCGCGCGGCGTAGCGTATCACAGAGCTGAGCCGCATCTGAGCAAAAACGAGATTCTGGGTAGACGGTATCCCCACCACCCACACCTCCATCCCCTCCGCCAGCAGCAATTCCAGAGCGCGATAATCCCAGCGTTTCAGTTCCAGCACTGCCCAATCTGCTTCGATCTGGAAAAAATCTCGCCGCAAGGCTTCCAGACTGGGGTAGCTTTTGACGTGCGCGCTCCCTCTATCGGAAAGGACGATTGCAGCATAGGGTGTCGGCGTGGGCGAGCGGGGCGTCGAGAGGTAAACGCCTCTCAGCCCAGCTTGAGCCAACCGTGCGCCCAGCGTTGAACGAAATAAATCGGTGGAGCGACGTCCTTCATCCACCGACAGCAGAGCGCGGCTGTATCGAGCGTTCGCTGGGGAATCTATCCTCAGGGCGAGCCGACGCGCCTGTTGTGGCTTGACCTGAAGCCCCATTGCAAGAGTAAGAGGCTCGTCCTGCCCCCGCTCCCAGACGACCCATGCCACCTGGGCAGGAACGCCGCCTTCAAAAGCGTCGGGAGAAAGGGGTTCGTGCGCCAGAGTCAGTAATAACTTTGGCTGCGCTATTCCAATCGCCGTCAACAGGCACAGGAGACACCCAACAAGCGCGCGCATCAGCGTCGGATAGTGAACCCGTCAAACTCGCCTGTCGCCGCCAAATAAGAACTCTCTACGCGATCCACGCGCGCGCCGAAGGGGCCGCGACGCATCGAATCTATGAATCTCTCCAATATAGCTTCCTCGCCCTCAGCGACTGCCTCTACTGAACCGTCAGCGCAGTTGCGCACATACCCGCTAAGCCCCAAGCGACGCGCTTCCGACTGTGCAAACATCCGAAACCCCACGCTCTGTACAACGCCATAGACCCGCACGTTGAGACGCTTCATCCACAGAATTATACCATTGGGTTGAGGGAACGCTTTCCTTTTTCGCAGGGTATAATAGGCAGGAGGCAAACTATGCGTCGCAGAGGGCTACCTATCGCGTGGATTGGCATGATTGTTGTACTCGTCGCATTTGTGGTCTGGTATGGCTGGCAAACGAATATCGCGCCGCTGATTGCGGAACAGCGCGCTCAACAGCAGAGAACAGAGCCGCAAGAGGCGGTTCCTGCCCCCACGGAAGCCGAGATTAAGGCGCAACTGGAACGCAACCGCGCGGCGGCAGCGGCGCAGCCTGAACCGAAAGCCGTTCCTCAGAAAGAGGAGCAAAAGCAACAGGCCCCTGCGCCAATGCCTAAGCCCGACCCTAAACGCGATGTCGTTGAATACTGGTGGGAGCAAACACCTGTGAAAACAAAGCAATGAGCAAGGTTACAATGAGGTAAGCGACGATGCTTTCCCGAACCCTTGTATTGAAAGTGGCAGAGACGCCTGCTTTTAAGAACTGGATCAAGCGCAGTCGCTTGACGCAGGGGCTAATCAAACGCTTTATCGCTGGCGAGGATGTTGAGACCGCACTCCACATCACACGGCAACTCAATCAGGAGGGATTTCTTGTCGCCCTAGATTATCTGGGCGAAGACACTCAGCGCATCGAGGATGCAGAACAAGCCGCGAACCAGTATATCGCCCTGTTAGAGCACATCGTCCGCAGCGGCGTGAATGCTTGCATTTCTGTCAAGCTGACCCAGTTGGGACTTGATCTGGGTATGGATGTTGCCCGTCTCAATTTGGCGCGTGTACTGGACGCTGCCTGCCGTCTCAACAACTTCGTCTGGATTGATATGGAAAGCAGTAAGCACACGCAATCGATTCTTGACCTGTTCTGTGAGTTGTTTCCAGACTACCCGAACTCAGGCACGGTGCTGCAGAGTTATCTCTACCGCACTCCCGACGACCTGGAGCGTTTACTGCAGCTTGGGGCGCGGGTGCGCCTAGTAAAAGGCGCATATGCTGAGCCGCGTGAGGTCGCCTATCCCGATAAGAAGTCTGTGGACCGTCAGTTCAAAATCCAGATGGAGCGACTTCTGGATCGGGGCAGGGAGCCTGCGATTGCAACCCATGACACTCGCCTGATTGCCCATGCGAAGCGCTACGCCGCTGAACTCGGGTTAGAGAAGTCGCAGTACGAATTTCAATTGCTTTATGGCATTAGTAGAGAGCTACAAAAGCAACTCGTAGCAGAGGGCTACCGCACGCTCATCTATGTCCCTTACGGCGAGCAGTGGTATCCCTACTTCTCTCGTCGACTCGCGGAACGCCCTGCGAATCTCTACTTCATTCTTCGGAGCCTGTTTCGGAAGTAGAGGGCTGTTCCTCTTCCCCTGCAAAAACTGACTCCTCGGCTTCTTCGTCATGTTCCTCATCTTCTTCCTCCGCCTTCAATCGTCGCTGTTCGCGTTCCTTGAGTAGAGGGAGGACGCCACGGAACTGGTCTGTGCCAGCTTCATACAGCCACTCGTAAATGACGGATTCAACGGAGGTGATGATAACCCCACTATGCGCCATTCGCAGTAGCGCATATTTCCAATCGCGCTTCTGACGACTCGCGACGGCGTCGTAGGGCACATGCACGGTATACCCTGCTTTGAGCAAATCCAACGCCGTCTGCAAGATACAGATGTGCGCCTCGATGCCTGTCACTACGACCTGTGTCCGCCCCAGCGATTGCAACTCCCTCATAAACTCATCAGAGCCTGCACAGCTAAAGCAGAGCTTATCTATCACAAGGACATTCTCAAGTTCAGGGACAAGGTGTTGCGTGATGCCTCCCAACTTCTGCGCGTTTTGCGTGGTCACGATAGCCGGAACCTCTAAGGACCGAGCAATCTTGCTCAAAAGCGCGATATTTTCGGTAATAAATGTCCCCACCTTGATTGCGTTAAGCAGGACTTCTTGCATGTCCACTATAATAAGCACCGACTGTTCTCGGTTCAACAGTTTTTCAGAGCGTTCCATAGCTATACCTCCAGTGCAACCACGCTATTGCGTGGGTCAGGTAAAGTAGGTGGCAGATGCAAGGTTAGTTTCTCCTCCACTTGATCATAGCGGAGAGGTGCTTTCGTTGCGAGCCAGCAGGCAGATTTAATCCTCATAGGCATGTGCAGCTGCAATAAATGCTCCGTAGGCGAATTCCAGAGGTGCAAATAGATGTGTTTATCGTCGCGGGTTGCCGCGCCCCACTCGCAAGAGTTGAACACTCTCCCCCGCGTGGCATAGATGGCTTTCCCGTTTTTGCGCAGCCATCCCCCCATCTCAATCAGGCGTTCCTGGTGTTCCATCTGAATTGTGCCGTCAGGTTTTGGACCTACATTGAGTAGCAGATTAGCGTCTCGCCCTGCGCACTCGGCGAGGATGCGGATTAGCTGGGCGGGGGCTTTGTGTTGAGTATCGTTTGCGTTGTAGCCCCAGCTGTTGTTTATGGTCATGCAGCTCTCAATCAGCGCATTATCGTCGGGCGGGATGGGGTTAAAACCGACCTTGTTTTCTCCCGGCAAATCTTGCTCATAGGTCTGGATATCTTCATCGGGCAGAGGTTTCTGGTGATGATTATTAGCAATCAGGAGTGTGGGATCTACGGCACGCAGTCTGTGGTATAGTTCAGTGAGTTTCCATGTCTCATCCAGATTCTCAGGCTTATCCCAACATCCGTCTAACCAGATTCCATACGGGCGATACTTTCTAACAAGTTCGAGTACCTGTCCGTGCCAGTAGCGTGTATAAGCAACCCAGTCCGTTTTGTAAGCGGGGTGTTGCCAGTCAAGGGGCGAGTAGTAAAATAACAGCGCAATCTTCGCCTTACGACAGGCGTCCGCCAGTTCTTTCAGCATATCCCGTTTGAATGGGGTGTTGGTGATTTTGTAGTCGGTTAGCTCGCTGTCATACATGCAGAAACCGTCGTGATGCTTTGCAGTGATAGTGATATATCGCATCCCCGCTTTCTGGACAAGCCCAACCCATTCTTCGGCGTTGAATAGTTGTGGGTTGAATCGTTCCATCAACGGTTTATATTCGGAGAGAGGGATTTTCTCGTGATACATCACCCATTCGCCCCGTCCGAGCAGTGAGTAGATGCCCCAGTGAACGAACATCCCGAACCGCATTTTGCGGAAATTCTCGCGCGCCTGTTGCCTTCGCTTGTCCATAGTCGCTCCTCGTGGGTTTTCACATGAAAACCTACAGCCCGTTCGGTGCAATTATCTCCAGAATCCGCCCTAACTCCTCCTCAGAGTAGAACTCTATCACAATCCTGCCACCGCCGCCGCCCCACTGCACTACCTGCACGCGCGTCTCCAGGTAGGCGCTCAAGTTATGCTCTAACGCCTTCAACTCAGGCGAAGCGGGAGAGGGTTGCGGCGCGGATACAGGAGCGTTTCGCGGCGTAGGGTTCATCGGGCGCAACTCTCGAGCGCGTAGCTCCGCTGCGCGAACGCTTAGCCCTTCCGTCGTAATATCGCTCCACAACTGGCGCTGTAAAGTCGGATCCTTGACCATTAACAAGGCGCGCCCATGCCCCTCGCTGATAATGCCCTCTTTCAGGCTGTTGATAATATACTCTGGCAACTGAAGCAAACGCAGGGTGTTCGAGACCGCAGGCACACTTTTCCCCACTCTTTGCGCCACCTGTTCTTGCGTCATTCCGAACTCTTCCATCAGTCGTTTATACGCCAGCGCGGCATCTACAGGGTTGATGTCCTCTCTCTGCACATTCTCCACCAGCGCCATCTCGAGCATCTGCTGTTCCGAAGGTGAACGCACAATCGCGGGGATAGTCGATAAGCCCGCCATCCTCGCTGCGCGGAGGCGTCGTTCGCCAGCCACCAGCACATAATCGCCGTCGCCTTCCTGACGCACGACAATAGGCTGGATGACTCCCAGCTCGCGAATCGATGCGGCTAACTCAGCCAACGACTCTTCACTGAACTGTTGACGCGGCTGGTAGGGGTTCGGGCGTATCTGGGCGACTGGAATCTCGCGGATAAGCGTTTCCGCGAGGTCGTTTTGACCGATTAATGCGCCTAATCCTCTACCCAACGCTGGACGCGGCATAGTGTTTCACCTCCTCCACTAGTTCCTGATACGCCTGCGCGCCGCGTGAACGCGGATCATACTCGATCACGGGTTGCCCGAAGCTTGGCGATTCACTGACCCGAATGTTACGCGGGATGACTACCTGCGCGACCTTCGAACCAAAAAACTTCCGCACCTCACTTTCCACCTGTTCCGCCAGCCGTGTGCGCGCATCGTACATCGTCAGCACGACTTTCCATATCTCAAGGCGCGGGTTCAGATGCTGTCGCACTAAATCAACCGTCTGGAGTAGTTGCGAAAGTCCTTCAAGTGCATAGTATTCACACTGCACAGGAACAATAAGACCATCTGCAGCAGTAAGGGCGTTAATGGTGAGAATGCCAAGCGACGGTGGCGTGTCGATAATAATCCAGTCAAATCGCTCGCGCACGGGAGCAAGCAGATTCCGTAAGATTGCTTCACGCGCAAGCTGGGTAGCAAGCAACACATCGCTTCCTGCAAGGTCGATGCTGGCGGGAAGCAGATACAGATTCGGACGCTGAGCATCGACTAAGAGTACTTCTGACAGTTGAAAATGAGGGTTCGCAAGGCGTTGCTGAATCAGGGTGAACAGGTCGTTCTCCTGTCGGCGGGGGTCAATTCCCAGACCGCTGGTCGCATTCGCTTGAGGGTCAGCGTCTACAAGGAGCGTCCGCTCATCAGCTTGCGCGAGACCTGCAGCCAGGTTGATTGCGGTCGTAGTCTTACCGACGCCGCCTTTCTGGTTGACAACCGCCAGCACCCAACCGTTTCGTGGCACGGGATGACGGTTCTACGCAGCTCGGCGGATTCCTGCCAAATAAAAAGGCGGGGGAAGATTTCCCCAGCCTTACTTACTGGGACATTTTGTCCGCTATGACGCGCCGCATGATAGACGCTGCAATAATCTTTGCGGGGAGAGGCTCTCTCGACGCCTCCGTGGTGCGTTCCTCGCGCACATTGGGCGTCTGGGTCAGGAGTTGCGCAATCTCACGCGCCAGTTGCTTGTCGGCTTCTTCACAAGCGACGAACGGCGCGGGCACAGGCTCCAGCGGCGTTGTCCCCGTCTGCTGGGCGCGATAAGCGCGCGCCACCTTCTGCAATTCCTCTAACGAGATTTGCATTGTTCTGCCTCCTATCTTGCTGAGTAGCCAGCAAACCGGAGACAGGCAACCCGGCTATCTGCCGTACCCCATTACGACAGACCCATAGGCTTTGCGCCCCTGCATCGCTACAGGTTTGCCCTTTACTGTCTCGGCTTACTACATGCTCCATTATCGGCAGGGCAAGTCAGTTTCTTTAGCCCCTATACGACGCTTTGCTCCAGAATCCTGCGCAATCGCTGAATCTCGTCGCGCAGGACGGCAGCGCGTTCGAACTCCAGCGCCTTCGCCGCCTGACGCATTTCCTGCTCAAGGCGGTCAATCTCGATGGGCAAATCTTCGAAAGCCACGCGATCCGTATCCACAATCTGATACGCGGCGCGTTCCTCTGCGACTTTATAGGCGCGCACGGTCTCACGCACCTCTTTGCGCACGGTTTCGGGGACGATGCCATGCTTTTCGTTATACTCCATCTGGATCTGACGACGACGATTGGTCTCATCGATAGCGCGTTGCATTGAGCCTGTGATTCGATCGGCGTACAGGATGACCTGCCCGAACTTGTTGCGTGCCGCACGCCCAATCGTTTGAATCAGCGATGTCTCCGAGCGCAAGAACCCCTCCTTATCAGCGTCCAGTATCGCCACCAGCGAGACCTCAGGCAAATCCAGTCCTTCGCGCAACAGGTTCACGCCCACCACCACATCATAAGTGCCGAGCCGCAGGTCGCGCAGAATCTCTGCCCGTTCCAGCGATTGCACATCCGAATGGAGGTACTGGACACGAATGCCCAGCTCCTGTAGGTAGCTGGTCAGGTCTTCCGCCATTTTTTTCGTGAGCGTGGTCACCAGCGTGCGTTCCTCGCGCTCGATACGGCGTCGTATTTCGGCAATCAGGTCGTCTACTTGCCCTGCCGTGGGGCGTACAATCACTTCAGGATCCAGCAGCCCCGTTGGGCGGATAATCTGCTCCACAATCTGCTGGCTGACCTCGCGTTCAAACGGACCTGGTGTCGCCGAGACGAAAATCACTTGCCCCACCCGTTGCAGGAACTCCTCAAAACGCAACGGGCGGTTGTCCAGTGCCGAGGGCAGCCGAAAGCCATATTCGACCAGCGTGCGTTTGCGCTGCAGGTCGCCGTTATACATCGCACGAATCTGCGGAATGGTCTGGTGCGATTCATCGATGAACAGCAGATAATCTTCGGGGAAGTAATCCAGCAGTGTGTAGGGCGGCTCGCCAGGGCGGCGCCCGTCAAAGTAGCGCGAGTAGTTCTCGATACCGTTGCAGTAGCCCAGCTCGCGCATCATCTCCAGATCCATCTCTGTGCGCTGGCGAATCCGCTGCGCCTCAAGCAAACGCCCTTGCGACTCAAAGTAGGCAACCTGCGCCTCCAGCTCCTCACGAATCTGCGCGATAATGTCATCCATTCGGTCCCAGGGCGTCACATAGTGCGTTGCGGGGAAGAAACTCACCCGCTCCCGCTCTGCGAGGGTCTCGCCCTTGAGCGGGTCGTATTCGTATATCCGCTCCACCTCATCGCCGAACAGCTCGATGCGCGTGACATACTCTTCATCGGCAGGTTGCACATCGATCACATCGCCGCGAATACGAAATGTCCCGCGTCCCAGCACCATATCGGATCGCGTATATTGCAACTCCACCAGCCGCATGGCAAGTTCGCGCGGGTCGAGGCGGTCGCCGCGCTTGATTGTCACGATACTGCGCAGATACTCCTGCGGCGAACCCAAGCCGTAGATACTTGACACGCTGGCAACGACAATCACATCGCGCCGCTCCAGCACCGCCTGAGTGGCGGCATGGCGCAGGCGGTCAATTTCGTCGTTGATGGAGGCGGTTTTCTCGATATAGGTGTCCGATTGAGGTACATAGGCTTCGGGTTGATAGTAATCGTAGTAGCTGATGAAGAAGTGCACCGCGTTTTCGGGGAAGAACGCGCGAAATTCCTGACAGAGCTGCGCCGCCAGCGTCTTATTGTGCGCAATCACGAGGGCGGGACGCTGAACCGCGGCGATGACCGACGCCATCGTGAAAGTTTTACCCGTACCCGTCGCCCCCAGCAGCGTCTGGAACTCGTAACCGCGATTCAAACCCTCCACCAGCTTTTCGATTGCCTGAGGCTGGTCGCCGCGCGGCTGAAACTCGGTGCTCAGTCGAAACATATACCTGAATTATAACCCAAGTTGCTACTTATGCTGAGATTCCTCGCCTTCGGCTCGGAATGACACGCTCATCTGCGCACAAACGGTCTTGTCATTCCGAGCCGAAGGCGAGGAATCTCGCGATAGGTGGCGACTTGGGTATGGAATAACTGCATGAGTTCATGCAGCAGCGCTGGCGAGGAGTGGGCAAGCTCTATCTGCGCCGATGGGGATGGCTGGCACGGCATCGCTGGGAACGCACCCCAATCGGCGTGCGTTTCGCATTCACACTGACGATTGTCTTCATGGCACTGCTCGCCCCATGGATCTGTTTCAGCCTGTTCTACCTCAACGCTGCCCTGAGCGCGCAGGCGCGCCTCAATCAGATGCGTCAGGCGCAGGTAACCGAGCTGATTATCGAGCGCGAACTGCTGAGCATCCTGAGACACGGCGAAGACTACAGCGTCTGGAACGACGCACGGGAAGCCGTGTTGCAACGCGATTTGAAATGGCTTCACACGAACACGGTGGAGTGGCTGACGCAGCATTTTTATTATGATGTCGTGGCGGTGCTACAGACAGGCAGCAGGACGCTGGTAAGCAACACGCCTGATAATCGCTGGCTTGTGAACCTGCCGCTGGTTCAGGACGCGCTCAAAGGAGTTGGGAACGCGGGGCTGGTGCGGCGCGATGGAGCCATCTACTTGCTGAGCGCGACGCCTATCTGCGATGAGGAGTGGGCGCATCCTCCTGTGGGCGCGCTTGTGCTGGCGAAAGCGTTGAATCGCGCGCAGCTTGACCAAATCAGTGAGCAGATCGGCAACAGAGTCGTTCTAACGCTCCACACAGATACGGAAGGCATCGTCCCTACATTGACGGAGCCGCAAGGAGATGTGATCGTGCTGCGCAACCCTTCGGGGACACCAATCGCTGCCCTGAAAGTTGAATCGCCCCTCTCGGAAACACTCCTGACGCTGGAGTTGAAGCGCACTGCCAAAAACTATGTGGTGGGAGTTAGCATCGCCATCGCGCTGCTGGCGAGCCTGGTGCTGGTCTGGTTCCTCAGGGTGTATATCACGCGATTTCTGACAGCGATTCAGCGATTAGCTTCGGGGGATTGGGATGCGCGAGTTCCGTACGCCGCGCGCGACGAGTTCGGCTTCCTCGCGCGCACCTTCAATACGATGGCGATGCAGCTCCAGCATGTGTTTGAGGAGCAGGAGCGCCAGCGCGAAGAGATTCAGGCGCAAAACGAAGAGTTGCAAATGCTCTACCAGCAACTGCAGACGGCGCATCAGGAGCTTGCCCAACTCAACCAGGAACTCACGGAGGCGAACCAGCTGCTGGCGCAGGCGGCGGTGACGGATGGACTGACGGGACTGAAAAACCACCGCGCGTTTCAGGAGTCGCTGAATAGCCTTGTGCAAATGGCGGAACGCCACAAGCAACCCCTGTCGCTGATTATGCTAGACATCGACCACTTCAAGGAGTTCAACGACCGTTTCGGACACCCTGCAGGGGACGAGCTGCTCAGGCAAGTTGCGGAGGTGTTGCGTCAGTCGGGGCGCGCCTACGATGTGGCGGCGCGCTACGGCGGCGAGGAGTTCGCCTTGCTGTTGCCCAACACCACGCTGGAGCAGGCAGTTCAGGTTGCGGAGCGTTTGCGCAGCCAGATTAGCGCGATTCAGAACCCTTATGCGCCTGTCTCCGCCAGTCTCGGCGTGGCGAGCTATCGGTTCGGAACCGCGCCTGCCACGCTGCTCTACGAAGCCGACGCCGCGCTCTATCGCGCGAAGCGCAACGGGCGCAATCGAGTCTGCGTCTACCAGCCCGAAGCTGCGTAGCAGGAGCACCCACCTGCGCGTCTAATGAATCGCTGTGCGCTGGTACGGGCTGCTACTGGGGCTGGGATTGTGTCTGGCGGGGTGTCAACGCACGACGCCGACGCAGGAGTGGGCGCTGCTCGTGGAGTTCGCGACCTCGCTGGAGGGGCGCACGCAGGGGCAACGCCATAACGCGACGCTTTCGGCTCGGCGAGTGAACGGCGCGATAATTCCACCCAACGCTGAGTGGTCGTTCAACGAAGCGGTCGGTCAGTGGGTGCGCTCCGAGGGCTATGTCCGCGCGCCCGTGAGTTATGGCGGGATTCTCGTGCCTGCCTGGGGCGGGGGCGTGTGCCAGACCTCCACGACGCTCTACAACGCCGCGTTGCTCGCAGGGCTGGAAATCACGGAGCGCCACCCCCACACGATTGCGCCGAGCTATATCGACGCGGGGCGCGACGCCGCTGTGGCGCAGGGTATCGCCGACCTGAAAATCCGCAACCCATACCCATTTCCTTGCCGCATGGAGTTTATCGCTACGAATTCCCGGCTCGTGTGCAAGATTTACGCGCAGGCTTCTACAGAGACCGTGCGCCGACTCGTGCCTGAGTGTACGCTCGTACCTGAGACGCTCTCCGCCTCGCCTGCGCCTGTGGCGGTCGGCTTTCGCACGCAGACGGGTCGCGCGGGTGTGCGGGTGCGTCTGTGGCGCGTCTGCACGCTCAACGGCGAAACCTGGCGTGAACTGTGCCACGAAACGCAATACGCCCCCCTGCCGCGCGGCGTAAAAACGCACTGACAAGGTATAATCGGCGACACAGGGAGGTTTACTTGACGCGCGACCTGCTCATACGGATGGAGAACGATGTGGTGCGGGCGTTGACGCGAGCGTTGGAACTCGCACACCCCCACATGGAAGGGCACAGCGAGCGCGTGGCGTCTTACGCCGTCGCGATGGGCTGCGAACTGGGGCTAAGTAAGGCGGCCCTGCGCGGACTGCGACTGGCGGCGGCGCTGCACGACATCGGGATGCTGGGATTGCCGAACGAATTGCTAACCGTCGCCCCGCTGACCCATGAACAGCGCCGTCAGATTCAGGAGCATCCCCGCCTCAGCGTGCAACTGGTCAGCCGAATTCACCGTTTTCGCGAACTTGCGCTCTGGATTGAGTGCCACCACGAGCGATGGGACGGGTCGGGCTACCCCTACGGCTGGCGCGGCGAGCAGATCCCGCTGCCCGCGCGGATTCTGGCGGTCGCCGAAGCGTTCGATGGCATGCGTACTGAAACGCCCTACCGCCCCGCGCTCTCGGAGGCGCAGGCAATCGCGGAGATTCAGCGCGGCGCGGGCGTTTTGTACGACTCACGCGTCGTGCAGGCGTTTCTGAAAGTGCAGCCCGTGCTGCAGCCTGTGGGGCGGGAGTGAGCGACGCCGATGATTACTCTCTCGAACGGCGAGCAGGTGGAGTTTTTGACGGGCAGCGGCGCGCTGGGCTTCGACGGGCGCGGCTGGTGGTGGGAATACCCCCTGCGCTGGCTCGGCGTTCTAAACCCCCACGAGTTCACGATTGTCGTCAAAACGCTCACGCTGCGCCCGCGCAAGGGCAACTTACGCTGGTACGCCCCGTGGCGCTGTGTGCGGTTGATTCCTGGCGGAACTGTGAACGCCGTCGGACTGACGAACCCCGGAATCGACTGGTGGATACGCGTCTGCTACCCTCGCTTGCGGCGGATGGGGCTACAGACAGTGGTCTCAGTCTACCCTGAAAGCGTGGACGAGGCGCGTGCCTTCGCCGAGAAACTGCGCCCCCTGCAAATCGCCGCTACCGAACTCAACGCCTCGTGCCCGAATGTGACACACTGCGAGGCGGACACGGTGAACCATGTGCATGCGATTGCCTGCGCTCTGCGCGAGGCGGGGCATCCGCTGATTGTCAAGGTCGGCTATGACCAGCCCTATGTGGCGATTGCACAGGCGCTGGAAGGCACGGCGGACGCGATTCACGCGATTAACGCCGTGCCGTGGCGGCTGGTGTTCGGGGAAACACCCTCTCCACTGGCGCGATTGGGCGGGGGCGGGGTCTCAGGCGAGCCGATACGCCCCTTCGTGCGCGAGGCGGTGCAACACCTGCGCGACGCCACGCGCCTGCCGATTATCGCAGGCGGCGGAATCTACACTTTAAACGACCTTCAGGAACTCTGGGAACTCGGCGCACGTGCGTTCAGCATCGGTACGCTGTTCCTGCGCGCCCCATGGGAACCGAATCGCCTCGTGCGCGCGTGGCGGGCGCAACGGTCAGGCGAGCCTGCGTTCGCCCTACTCGCAAAGAATGATTCCGAAAGAGATTCCTCGCTTCGCTCGGAATGACAGGGGTTATCTTAGTCAGTTAAACTTGTCATTCCGAGCGAAGCGAGGAATCTCCTCCATCTCCCTCGTTGTTTCGGTAGCATTTTTCTGGAGAAGGACTGTTGCCCGCCGAAACGAGTTCGGCAGGAAAGCAGTCTAATGGGTAGAATTACATCAGCAACCAGAGGAGGCGTTTTCAGCGAATGAGACGATTATCGATAGCACTGGGACTGACGGCGCTTGCTGTGCTGCTGCATGGATGCGGCGGGAACGGCGGGGGCGGCGGCGCGGGCATCGTGGCGACCGAGCGCGTCGCGTTCGTGCGCGTGGTTGACCCGACTACGGGTAACCCTGTTTCGGGCGCGGAGATTTACTTTATGACCGACACGGGTTCCATCGCCTTTGCACGGGTGGTGCCCTCTTCGACGGGCAACCCCGCGGAGATCTCGCTCACTGTAGCGCGCGCCATCAAGAGCGACGCGCGGGTGGGCGATTTCATCCTGCGGAATGTGGGCGATAACCTGTTCTTCCGAGGGATATGGGTCAAGCGTCCCGCGGGCTATACTGCCATCTTGCGCCACACAGACCCGCAGAATCTCAAGCGCGTCATTCAAACGCCTGATAGCGCGACGACTGTGGCGGCGTGTCTGGTCGCTTCCAATCAGGCGGGCGTGGTGAAAACAGTGTTCGGCGGTCCGAAGCTGATCGATTTCGGCGTGATCGAAATCTTCCCGAACAATCCGCAAACTCCGCCGCCGCCCGTGGACGATGTCTGCCCCTGAGCGCGTGATGATTCGGAGGGCGCACCGCATGCGCCCTCTGCTTCAGTTTAGCCTTCTCATCCTCACTGTGCTGACGTTGCTTTGGGGCGTGGAACTCCTGCGCCGACAGGATCCCTTCCTGCGCACGCTTTCCAGCGTACCCCACGAGCTTCAGAACCTGGAACTGTACCTCGAACGCCCGACGCTTACCCTACGCGGCGGCGAGCGCATCCTGGCGACTTTGCAGTTCGATGCCCTCGAGATTGAGCGCAATCGCGTTCACTGGCGGGCAAAAAATCTGCGTCAGGCGACGATTTTCGACGGACAGGGCAAGCCTATCGGAGCAGCCCGCGCCGACGAGCTGCTCTACAACTACCCTGCCCGACGCTTGCACATCGCGGGCGACCCGACATTGACTATCCGCCGCCATCCGCTCGGTGATACGCCCCTGACCGTGCAGACCGCGTGGCTCAACTGGGATTTGCGGAAACAGCAGATTGTAGCGGAACGCCCAACGCGCCTGCGCTGGTCAGACGGGCAGGGCGAGATTCAGACCCTGCGCTGGGATACAGCCTCGGGTGCCATCGAACTGGAGCGCGGCGCGTTCCGCGTGAGCGCGTCCCTGCTGCAGGATCCGACCCCGACGAAGCGCGAGGTCGATATCCATTGGGACAGTGCGACCCTGCGCAGCAATCATTCCGAAGTCAAAGGATTGCACCTGAAGGACGGTGACACGTTTATGACAGCTGAACGCGCCGATGTATACGACCGCAAACGCTACGCGCTCGCGAGCGGTAAGCTCCGCCTCGAAGACCCCCGAATCGATCTGGAGGGCGCGAAACTGGAAATCTGGTACGGCGAGAAGCAGAAGCGCGCCCTGTTGCAGAACGGCGTGCGTATGCGCATCAAGCCGCGCGAAACCCAACCCCCGCCCGAAGGCGAGGCAGAAAGCGAAGTGGAGCAGGCGAAACGCTACCCTGTCGATGCTACCTGCAACGAGATTGAATACTTCTACCGCCGCAAAGTCGCCTACCTGCGGGGCAACATCAAGGCGGTTCAGCAGCTGCCCGAGGGACGCACGCGTACCCTGCTCGCCGACGAAGCCGAGTATGACCAAAAAGCCGAACGGCTGATCCTGAAAGGCAAAGTGATCCTGGAAGAACCCGACCGCATGCGCATCGAAACCGCGCTGGCGATTGTGTCGCTCAAGGAGGGTGAGGAGACGGTAGAGCTGTCGCAGGGCGCAAGCGGGGTATTCTACTACACCGAGGAGGACGAGGAGGAGGCGTCCCCGCCAAATGGAAACCGTTAGCACGGTGCGCGAAACGCTCTACTTTGAGGGCTTGGGCTTGCACACGGGGGAACGATGTAAAGTGGTGCTGCATCCAATTGACCCTCACCCCCCTGCCCCCTCTCCCACGGCGTGGGAAAGGGGGAGTAGATCCCCCCTCTCCCACGGCGTGGGAAAGGGGGGCAAGGAGGATGAGGGTTTATTCGCATGCATACTCCTTCGCAAAGGCGCTCACACCCTCCCCGCTCGCTGGGATTATGTGGTGGACACGACGCGCGCCACGGTGCTGGGCGACGGCGAGGTCAAAATCTGCACAGTCGAGCATTTAATGGCGGCGCTCTGGATGACGGGCATAACCCACTGCGTAATTGAGGTGTTGCAGGGTAACGAAATTCCGATTCTGGACGGGAGCGCGCTGGAGTTCGTGAAAGCAATTTGCCCTCACCCCCCTGCCCTCCTCTC
The DNA here is from genome assembly GCA_937992175.1 of uncultured Fimbriimonadales bacterium. Lineage (GTDB taxonomy): Bacteria > Armatimonadota > Fimbriimonadia > Fimbriimonadales > GBS-DC > GBS-DC. Next base: position 19,659 of record CALKLF010000007.1, read on the forward strand.
CCACACTGTGGGAGAGGGGGGATCTACTCCTCCTCTCCCACGCCAAGGGAGAAGGGCTGGGGGTGAGGGTCTCTTTCAGGTTCGCCACGCCGACCGCTACCTCGCCCTCTCGCTCTCGGGCGACACGCTGTTTGGCTACATCCAGTTTCCTGAACCGCTCGGCGTGCAGGCGGGTGCGTTCCCCATCGAGAGTGCGCTTACGGAAATCGCCCCTGCGCGTACTTTCGGCTTCCTGCGCGAGGTGGAGGCTTTGCGAGCGCAGGGACTCGCGCTTGGCGGCGCGCTGGAGAACGCCCTCGTAATCGACGAAACTGGGTATCATAATCCCGCGCGTTTCGAGGACGAACCGCTGCGCCATAAACTGCTCGACGCGCTGGGCGATTTGTATCTCAGTGGCGTGTACCTGAGACGCTTCACCTTGGTCGCCGTCAAACCCGGACACGCCCTGAATGTGCAACTGGCGCGCGCACTGGCGCAGCGATTCCACGCGGAGGACTAAGGATGGCGGAGTTCAGTCTGGACATCGAGCAGATACGGCAGATCATTCCCCACCGTTATCCGTTCCTGCTGGTGGATCGGATACTGGAGCTGGAGCCGGGCAAGCGTGCCGTCGGGCTGAAGAATGTCACCATCAATGAGAGCTTCTTTCAGGGGCACTTCCCGGTGAAAGCGATTATGCCGGGCGTGCTGATTCTGGAGGCGATGGCGCAGGTCGGCGGCGTGATGGTGATGCTGCAGCCCCATTTACGGGATCGCGTCGCGCTGCTGGGCGGCATCGACAACGCCCGCTTCCGACGCCCTGTGGTACCGGGCGATACGCTCCTCATGGAAGTAGAGATGCTCTGGATGCGCCGCGAGGTGGGGCGCGTGAAGGCGGTCGCCCGCGTGAACGGCGAGATTGCCGCCGAAGCGGAGATTACCTTCGCCCTGCCCGAACCCGACCGATTCCTCAGCCCGCCGCCTGACCAGCTGCTCCAGAGGCATAACAATAACTCCTGAGGCGAGACGCTATGACCACTGTTCACCCAACCGCTGTGGTGCATCCCACTGCTGAACTGGACGATGATGTGGAGGTCGGGCCCTACTGCATCATCGGCGCGAATACGAGAATTGGTGCGGGCACAATCCTCGGCGCGCATGTGATTATCGAGGAGAACACCCATATTGGGCGCAATAACATCATCTATCACGGCGCAGTGCTGGGCGCGCCGCCGCAAGACCGCAAGTTCAAGCACGAATGGAGCTACCTCAAAATCGGCGACAACAACTGGATTCGCGAATATGTGACCATCCATCGCGCCAGTGGCGAGGAGCAGGCGACCATCGTGGGCAATAACAACTTCCTGATGGCATATGTGCATATCGGGCACAACTGCACGGTCGGCGACGGCGTGGTGATGGCGAACTCGGTTGGTGTGAGCGGGCACTGCGTGATTGGCGACGGCGCGAATCTGGGGGGCATGGCGGGCATTCATCAGTTCACGCGCATCGGGAAACTCGCGATGGTTGGTGGGATGTCGCGTATCGTACGGGATGTGCCCCCGTTTATGATAGTGGAGGGCAGCCCTGCCGAAGTGCGCGGCGTGAATGTCGTCGGCTTGCGCCGTGCAGGCGTGCCCGAAGCCTCGCGCAACGCCCTGCGCAAAGCCTGCCGATGGATGTTCTTCTCTGAAATGAACCTGAGCCAAGCCATCGAGAAAATCCGAGCGGAGGTGGAGATGACAGCGGAGCTGGAATACTTGCTGGAGTTTATGGAGCAGATTCGACATGGGCGAAACGGGCGCGCTCTGGATCAGCCCGCGCGCAAATGAAACGCTCAGTGGTCATACTGACGGGCGAGGCGTCGGGCGACCTTTACGGGGCGGATTTGGCGCAGAATCTCAGAGCCTGCCTGCCCGATATCGGAATTCACGGCGTGGGCGGCGCGCGAATGGCTGCGGCGGGCGTGCACCTGATTGCCGACAGTCGCAACTGGGGCGCGATTGGCATCGTCGAATCCCTTAAAGTCGCCCCAAAAGTCGCACTTGTCTTCCAACGTGTGAAGCGGTTTCTAAGCGCGACGCGCCCCGATTTAATCGTGCCTATCGACTTCGGCGCATTTAACGCGCCGCTCTGCCGCTGGGCAAAGGCGCAGGGGATGCGTGTAGTGTATTACATCCCTCCTGGCAGTTGGCGGCGCGAGCGTCAGGGAGCCGACCTGCCACAGTGCGCGGAGCAAATCCTGACCCCCTTCTCGTGGTCGGCTTCTCTGCTGCAAGCGATGGGCGCGCAGGCGCAGTGGGTTCCGCACCCGCTGCTCCGCCTTGCCCAGCCGTCCGAAACAAAGGAAGCGTTCTGCGAGCGACTGGGGTTAGACCCCTTTCGCCCGATTGTTGCGCTGCTGCCCGGCAGCCGTCGGCACGAGGTGAACGCGCTGACCCCCCTGTACGCCCGCGTCGCCGACAGCGTGTACACACTCGTGCCCGAGGCGCAGTTTGTCATCTCCGTCGCGCCCCACTTTAACCCTGACTGGATCCATACGCTCTGGTCGGACGGCTCGCGCCAGTGGGTTCCCACCGAGACGCGCTCGGTGTGGGATTTGCTTGCGCATGCGGTCGCGGCGGTCATCTGTTCGGGCACGGCGACGCTGGAAGCCGCGCTGCTCCGAACGCCAATGCTGATTGTTTATCGGGGCAACTGGCTGATGAATCTGGAGTACAAGCTGCGCCGTCGGCGACTGCAGCTGCGCTGGATTGGGCTGCCGAACCTGATTCTGCAACGCGATGTGTGTCCAGAGTTCATTCAGGAGACGGCATCGCCCGAAACGCTTACGCGCGCGCTCATCCCTTTGCTGCGCGACGAATCGGCAAGACAGGCGCAACTCCAGGCGTTCACAGAGATTCGTGAAGCGCTGGGCGAGGGGCGCAATCTACAGGAAGCGCACGAGTGGATTGTCGAAGCGTTGGGCGGCGACGCCCCTTAGTGAAGTTGAACTCAGGCGTTGTAACCTTATCGGGAGCAAGGGAGAGTGAGGTTGGAAAAAAATGGCGGCGCACCCGGTGAACGCGTGGAGCAAGGGCTATATACGCCTGCTGTGATTGTAGTCTATCAGTTGACCCCGATAGGCAAAGCGGTTTTAGATTTAGAACTGGTTCTGGACGCGAGTTTACCTGAGGAACTGGAAATGCGATTAATACGGTTGCCTGCAGAGTTAACCTGCGGAAGCGCTTCTGCAACGGCTTACTCGCATGCCCTTCATCAACAGGTATAATACCCCCAAGCATGCAGGAGGAGAGACGCCTTGAATAAACACTTTATCTACCTGGGCATCGTGATTTTGCTTGCGGCGCTGGCGGGCTATCTGTTTGCGACTCAACCCGCGCGGCGCGGGCTGGATGTGCAGGGCGGGTTGCGCATGACCCTGCGCGCAGAAATCGAGAAACTCTCGCCCGAAGAACAGAAAATCTGGACGCCTGAGCGCATGCGCCTCGTGATCGATATTCTCAATCGGCGCATCGACTCGCTCGGCGTGATTGAACCGACGATTTATCAAAAAGGCGATACGGAGATTGTAATCGAGCTGCCCGGTTTCACTGACGAACAGGAGGCGCGCGACCTCTTGCAAACCACCGCGCGGCTGGAGTTCCGCTACCTCAAGGATGTACGCACCGATAAGAACCCTGCGGGACGCTACGACATCGTATTGGAGAAAGAGGGCGACGATGAAGTGGTCAAGTTCCGCGACCTGCGCAGCCCCGAGAACAAGGTCATCGAGCCGGGCACGCCCGAATATCAGAAGATTCTGGAATCCTCGCCGTTGATTGTGACGGGCGACGACCTGCAGCGAGCGGATGTGGTGAGCCAGTCGTTCTCGCCAGAGGTGCTGCTGATCTTCAACCGCGAAGGGCAGAATGAGTTCGCACGCGCCTCTTCGCTCTACCTCAAGGAGCATATCGCGATTATCCTGGACAACAAAATCATCTCCGCGCCGGTGATACAGTCGGCGAACCTGCGCGAGCCGGTGATTCAGGGCAACTTCACGCTGAAGGAAGCCGCACGGCTACGCGACCTGCTGAACGCCGGCGCGCTGCCTGTGAGCCTCTCGCTGGAGAGCATCAACCGCGTGGAGGCGATTCTGGGCGCGCAGGCGTGGGATCGCATCATTCAGGCGGGCGCGATTGGATTCGTGGCAATCGCCGTGTTCATGGTTCTCTACTACCTGCTGCCGGGCATCATCTCCGTGATTGCACTCGCGCTCTATGTGCTGTTCGCGCTGGCGATTTTCCGAGCCGCAGGCGTCACTTTCTCACTGCCCGCAATCGCCGGCGTCATCCTCTCGATTGGCATGGCGATTGACGCGAACATCCTGATTTTCGAACGCCTCAAAGAGGAGCTGCGGCTGGGCAAGACGCTGCTGGCAGGGCTGGACGCCGCCTTCAAACGCGCCTTCCCCGCGATTTTCGACTCGAACCTCAGTACGATTATCATCTGTCTGATTCTCTATTACTTCGGCACAGGTCCCGTGCAGGGCTTCGCTACGACGCTGGGCATCGGCGTGGTAATCAGCTTCTTCACGGCGATTTTCTGCACGCGCACTTTCCTGTACACGCTGGTGGGGCTAGGCGTGCATCCGAGCGAGAAACTGTTCGGCTTGCGCCGCCAGATTGGGCAGGAGGTGGGCGAGCAACTTGGCGCGGCGAAAGACCGTTTCGACTTCGTGAACAAGCGCGGGCTGTACTACGCAATCAGTGGCGCAGCGATTGCGATTGGCCTAGTGTTCTGGCTGGGTCTGGGCGGCTTGAAGCCGGGCATCGATTTTGAGGGCGGCAGCGAGCTGGTGCTGCAAAAGCGCGTGGCGATCGCCGCGACGCCCCCTGCGCCCAAAACCGCCGAGCAGCCCGCGAGTCCGCAGGGCAATCAACAGAACCAGCCTGCAGGCGAACAGTCTAATCAGCCGACCACTGGGCAAACGCCGCCTGAAGGTCAGGAACAACAGCCCAATGAGCCTGCGGCGGGGCAAACGCAGCCACAAAACCAGAACCAGCCGGCAGGTAAGCCGTCTCAGCAACCTGCCCAGGCGCAACAGCCTGCCGCGCCCGTCATTCCTGTCTCCGAGCTGCCCCCAATTGAAGCGAACCTCGCGCAGGTGTTGAACCTGCTGCGTCAGGCGGGCTTTGCGAAGGTGGGCGCGCTCTTTGCGGAGGGCAACCGCCAGTTGATTGTGCATGTCGCGGACGCCGACGCCGACAGTCAGCAGAAAATCGTCGACGCGCTCAAGCCGCTGGGCGACCTGCAAGTGGTGAGCTTCGCCAGCGTCAGCCCGCGCGTGCGCGCCGAGACCGTGCAACGCGCCGTTACTGCCGTCATCGTCGCGCTGGTCGCGATCCTGCTCTACATCGCGCTGCGCTTTTCCATCGAGGGCGGCTGGAGCGGCTTCAAGTTCGGGATTGCGGCGACAATTGCGCTCGCGCACGATGTGCTGGTGATGGTCGGCGGCGCGGCGGTGCTTGGCTACTTCCTCGGCTGGGAAATTAACGCGCTCTTTATCACCGCGCTGCTCACCCTGGTCGGCTTCTCGATCAACGACACGATTGTCGTGTACGACCGCGTGCGCGAGAACCTGCACCACCGCGCGCGGGGCGAAACCTTCGCGACCATCGTAAACCGTAGTCTGAACCAGACGCTTGCCCGCTCCATCAATACCAGCCTGACGCTGTTGATTGTGCTGGTCGTGCTGGTTGTCTGGGGTGCAGTGACGCAGGATCTGCGATTCTTCTATGTGGCGATGCTCATCGGCATCGTAGCAGGAACCTACTCGTCGATTTTCATCGCCAGCCAGATTATGGTGAGCTGGCAGGATGCGCGTGAGAAGTTGCACCAGCGTCAGGAGGCGGCGGCGAAAGCGACAGCGACTCCTGCCTCGAGACCGGCGCAGTCCACAGGCGATGCAACGCCTGCAGGGAGCGCGACGACCGCGTCCAGCGGCGAGGGCGCGCGGAAGAAACACCATGCCCCGCATACGGGTAAGCGCAAGCGACGCTACTGATGAACACGCGCCGTATCACGCCCGAATCCGACGAGGCGAGCAAACGCCGCGCGTTGCTGGCGGTGTTCCTCACGATTTTTGTGAGCCTCGTTGGATTCGGGATCGTGATCCCGCTGTTGCCGTTTTACGCCAAGAAGTTTCAGGCGAGCGAGTTGCAGATTGGCTCGCTGTTCGCCTCGTTCTCAGCGGCGCAGCTGCTCGCCGCGCCGATCCTGGGCGACTGGTCGGATCGATTCGGGCGTCGCCCCGTGCTGATTTTGAGCCTGCTGGGTTCCGCTGCGAGTTTTGTGATGCTCGCGCTTGCGCCGAATCTGCTCTGGCTGTTCCTCTCGCGCATTTTGGACGGCTTCACGGGGGGCAACATCACCACCGCGCGCGCCTACATCGCCGACATCAGCCCCCCTGAGAAGCGGGCGAAAAACTTCGGGCTGATTGGCGCGGCGTTCGGACTGGGGTTTATTTTGGGACCTGCGTTGGGCGGCGGTTTGGCGCACTTCGGGCTGGCGGCTCCTGCGTGGGCGGCGGCGGGGATTTCGCTGCTCGCGGCGGGCTATGCGTTTTTCGCCCTGCCTGAGACTGCGCACCTGACGCCTGCCAAACGCCCCTCGCCCTGGCGCGAGATGCCCAGCACACTCACACGCAGTACTGCCGCCCGACTGCTATGGGTGAACTTCATTCTGTGGGTGGGCTTCTCCATCTACCAGACCACCTTTCCGCTGTTTGCCGCGATGCGCTTCGGGCTAGGACCTAAAGAGATTGGCTATGTGCTAGCAGTAGTCGGCATCGTAGGAGCAGTTTCTCAGGCGGCGTTGGTAGGGCGCGTGGTGCACGCGCTGGGCGAGAAATCGACGCTGCTGCTGGGCATGTTGTTGAACATCGTCGGGCTGACGGGCGCGGCGTTCACGCACTCGCTGGGGGCGTTCTACCTGTTGGTGGGCGTGGCGACCGTGGGCGGCTCCATCGGGCTGCCAAGCCTCACGAGCCTCATCAGTCAGTCTGCTGCTGACTCTGAACAAGGGCGTGTGCAGGGCGTAGCAGGTTCGCTGGAGAGCCTCGCCCGAATTGTTGCGCCTATCTGGGGCAACGGCGCACTCAAACACAGCGACGCGCTGCCCTACGCCTCGGCGGCGGGGCTGATAGTGGTCGCGGGGCTGCTTGCGGTGGGGTTGAAATCCGCAAAATCGGTTCGTGAGGGATAGCCTTCCTAATCCTTCCACGCCCGCACCATAATAAACTCTCGTATCTCAGGACGCTTCCGCGCCTTGACTTCCGCTTGACGCGCCAGAATCAACTCCTCTCGGGGCAGGGGCGGAGGCTGGTGCGGCGACGCGCCCGTTGTAATCGCGCGGCTCATGGCATACACGCGCTCACACAGGGGATAATAGGGCAGCTGCTCAATTCGTGCGAAACCGACCTCCCGTAGCAGGCGCGTGAGCGCACGGTAGGTGAACACCACCAGATGACGCGGAATGTCCAGTCCAACCCAGTTCTCGCGGTAATGGGTATGCCCCTGAGCATCTAAATTCGGCGTCTCAATCCACAACCAACCGTGAGGCTTGAGCAGCCGATAACACGCCCAGAGCGTCTCCCGAGGATGATGCACATGCTCGATCACATGGTTCATCGTGATTCCATCGAACGCCTCGCGCTCCTGCTCCAGCACTTCCAGCCCGCCTGCTTGGACGGTCATTCCGCGTGCGCGTGCGGTCTCGACCGCTTTGGGGTCTGGCTCCACACCGATTGCCTTCCAGCCTGCGCGTGTGGCGAACGCCAAGAAATCGCCGTTGCCGCACCCGACATCGAGCAGGCTACCTTTTGGCTTTTTGGGCAAGTGGCGCCCCCCTGCGTCTAGCAGGGCGCGATAGTCGGGCATGAGCATCGCGGTCAGTATGCCCAGTGCGCAGGTGGGACGCTCGCGCATGCCGAACCGAAAGTTCCGATAGCCATTGCCCAGCACGCGCCGTAGCTTGCCCGCCCAACTCAGCTGCTGATAGGCAGGCGGTGGCGTGTGGGCGTGCGTGTAGTATTCCTCGTAGAGCCTGCCGACAGATTCTTTCGTTGGACGCGGATTGAAATAGCCCGAGCCGCACACGCCACAACGGTAAAAAGTCCACTCACCGCCAGTCCCTGCGTAGACTTTATCGCGCAACCCCCGATACAGAACCGCTTGCTCCTGTTGGGAGCCACACACAGGACAGGCGCTCAGATGTTCTAAGTCCCAATCGATACTTTGCGCAGGATGGATTTGCCCACTCATGCGCTCCGATATTACCCTAAAAGGACAGGCTCGCGGGAGTTGATTTGGACGGCATGGGGTATACTGTGCTTCGTTGGGGGTATAGCGATGGCGTTGAACGCATTGAACTGGGTGGATCGCCTGCGCCCGTACCGACGGCGTGTGAGGCTCTTGCTGGCGTGGCGCTACGGCGCGATGGCAGGAATCGCAGGCGCACTGGTCGCGACGATTCTCAGCCTGCTTGACTGGCGCGGCTTGATTGTTATCTATCCATGGCAACTTGGGGCATGCGTGTTGCTAGGCGTCGTGATGGGCGCATTGTACGGATTGCTGATCCGGGTCTCGGACGCCGCCGTCGCGCAGCTGATCGACCGACGCGCGGGTCTCAAAGACCGCCTGCAGACCGCGATGGAGCATACCGACGGCACGCACCTGTTCGATCTCCCTTTGATTGAAGATGCCCAGAACGCGCTGCAGGGGGCGAACCCAAAGCAAATCCTGCGCCCGCAGTTTGGTAAGTGGCAGAAACTGTTCCTGGGCGCGGTCGTGTTGCTGCTGTTTATGCACTTCCTGCCCCAGATACTGGCAATCGTGGTTCCCGAACGGCGCGAGGAGCAGAAGGAGATTAAACAGGCGGCGGAGGAGATTCAGGAAGTCGCCAAGCCGATTCTGGAAGAGGCGAAGAAACCCGACGCCGACGAACTGACTAAACGCATCGCGCAGAATGTGGAGCTGTATAACAAGCGCGCCCGCGAAGCGAAGATGGACAAGCAGGAAGCCCTGCTGCGATACAACGAACTGATGGAGCAAGCCCGCCAGCTGGAACAGCAGACCCAGAAAAGGATGGAGCAGCTCCACCAGCAGGCGCAGAATGCTGGCGACCAACTCGAAAAACTCGCCCAGAAGCAGAACCCCGCTGACCTGAACCCCGAACTGAAGCAGATGATGCAACAGCTGCAGAGCGAAGCGCAGTCGCTGCAGCAGCAACTCCAGTCAGGCAAGGACATGCAGGGTAGACCGCTCAACGCGCAGCAACGCGCTGACCTCCAGCAGCAACTCCAGCGACTGCAAGCGTCCCTGCAGGCGATGCAGAACCCCAACATGGCGAACCTGCAGAACCAGATGAGCGACCTGCAGCGCAAAATCGACGAACTCCAGCGCCAGCTGCAGTCGGGCAAAGACGCGAAAGGCAACCCGCTCAGCAAAGAGCAGATGGAGCAGCTCCAGAAACAGCTCGAATCGCTCCAGCAGCAGATGCGCGCGCTGCAGCTCTCCCAAGAGGCGCAGGAGTTTTTGCGCAAGTTTCAGGAAGCCCTGCGCAACGACCCCCAGTTCAAAGAGGCGATGGAACATCTGCGCAAGCTCGCGGAGCAGATGCAACAGATTCAGCGCGAGACCGACCCACAGCGCCGCCAGTTGACGCAGGAGGAGATGGAGCAACGCCTGAAACAACTGGAGAAGATGCTCGAAGAGTTGGCGAAGAAATACAACTCTGACGAGAAAATCCGCGAGCTGGTCAGGCAGATGCTGGAGCAAATCAAGCAGATGAAGAAGCTGGGGCAGTGTCAGGGCGCGTGTATGGGACTCGGCATGGGCAACTGCTTCGGGCTGGGCGCGTTCGGCACGAAGCAGAAGCAAGCCTGGGACAAAGGTGACTACTTCGGTCAGCCTGAGATGTTCAATCAGGGCGACAAGCAACCCGAGCTGAAAATCCCGATGAAAGACAGGGCGGTCAGCGGGCAACCGCCGCTGATGCCTGGCGCGGGCGACTATATGGACTACGAAGCGCCTCCGACGCCTGGCGGCAGCTCCGTGCCCCTGACTCAGGCGTTGCCGACCTATCAGAAGAAGGCAGAGCAGGCGCTGAGCCAGCAGAATATCCCGCCCGCCGAGCGCAAGCGCGTGAAACGCTACTACGAATCGCTACAGAGCAATAAATAACCCGGGTTACTCCCTGCGCCGAGATTCCTCGCCTTTGGCTCGGAATGACAAGTTCATTTCGCAAAAACCCTCTGTCATTCCGAGCGGAGCGAGGAACCTCGCCCGCTCAAAACCAGTAGGTGGCAACTGGGTTATTGTACTCTCGCACAGCCGATCTCGATTGATTGGAGGATGGGTATCATAAAGGTATGCAGTTGCGCACTAACCTCATCCTGTACGGCGATAATCTGCAGTGGCTGCCCAGACTGCCCCGCGGCGCGTTCCGCCTCATTTACATCGATCCGCCTTTCAACACTGGCAGAACCCAACAGCGCACCCGCATGCAGGCAACTGCCAGCGAGAACGGAACCCGAATCGGCTTCGGCGACCGCAGGTACGCCGTGCAAACCTACGACTCGCCCGCCTACGCCGACGACTTTGACGATTACCTCAGCTTTCTGCGTCCGCGCCTTGAGGAAGCCCATCGCCTGCTTACGCCCGACGGCTCGCTGTTCGTGCATCTGGACTATCGCGAAGTACATTATGTGAAAGTGTTGCTGGACGAAATCTTCGGGCGCGACTGCTTTATGAACGAAATTATCTGGGCATATGACTACGGCGGGCGGAGCAAGCAACGCTGGTCTGCAAAACACGATAACATCCTCTGGTATGTCAAGAACCCTGACGAGTATGTGTTCAACTATGCTGAGATAGATCGTATTCCGTATATGGCGCCGTCGCTGGTGGGGGCGGAGAAGGCAGCGCGGGGCAAAACGCCGACCGATGTGTGGTGGCTGACGATTGTGCCCACCAACAGCAAGGAGAAGACAGGCTACCCGACGCAGAAGCCGCTGAAGTTGCTGGAGCGGATTATTCGGGTTCACAGCGAGGCTGGCGACTGGGTACTGGATTTTTTTGCGGGCAGCGGCACAACGGCCGAGGCAGCAGCGCGTCTGGGCAGGCGGTTCGTGCTAATCGATAATAATCCTGAGGCCATCGAGGTGATGGCGCGGCGGTTGGAAGGGTTGGAAATACAGATTGTGAAGACTAGCGCGCATTGTGGCTCCACACGCCCGTAGAGACGACGGAGAATGCTAATCGCCGTTAGATGAAACACTTTCTGTGTAGACAAAGCCCACCTGTGCAGGCTAAAACCCCGCGCAGGCAGGCTTTGTTTGCGCAGGAACGGCTTCGATGGGGGTTATGATGGTCAGTTTTATTCAAACCCCGTAAGTCGCGCCACATAAGCGAACCCCTGCCTCCGTGGGCTTCGTTTGTGTGGGCGCGACCTCATTCACAGAGTATCGCGCTAATCGCCCACCTCGTTCGCCAATAGCAAATTTGAATACGCCCCGACTCTGGATAAATGGGCTGATAGTAACGCAAATATTTCTGATTGTGGTGGACATCTTGCTTATGCTTCCACTTTACCATGCCGCTCCTGATCCAGAATCGCTGTCGGAATACTCAGAAACTGCTTACCAATCATTTGCAAGTCTCAACGCAGCAATCGAGGTCATTCTCGCTTTGAGTCTGCTGGTGCTTATCGTGTGCGCGATTATATTTTTTGTATGGAGTGCGAAAGCCCATGCGAATCTGCCCCATCTGGGCGTTGGCAAGCTTACTTTCTCGCCTACATGGGCAGTTATAGGCTGGATTATTCCTGTGGCGTTTTTGTTTGTACCTTTTATGGTTATCCAGGAAATCTGGAAAGCCAGCGACCCTCGCTACTCTGGCGAGGATTGGCGCAAAGCCCCCAGTTCGTTATTGGTGCGCCTACCGTGCCCACGCTCATTCAAGCACTGGGCGATAGCGAATACTGGGTGCGCGAGGCAGCCTAAGCAGCTCTGAACCAAATCCGCGCCCGACAGCAGGCGTAGACAGGAGGTGGGACGCCGTGAGCCGCCCTGTCCGTGCCAAGGGGGCTATCGCCGCCTGCCCACCACCTCCACTGCCTTCTCCAGCTGCGGGTCGCGACCGAGGGCTTCGTCGTCGGGCGTGTAGTCTACGATATGATCGGGGACTGCGCCGTTGCCTTCTAAGTTGACGCCCTTGTCGATTGTGAACCAGCCGCGCCCGGGTGTGGAGACCGTGCTGCCGTCCATCAGCCGACGCTGCCCCGTGCTAATCACGCCGCCTGCGGTGGGGATGCCCACCAGCGGTCCACGCTTGAGCGTCTTGATGGCGTGCGCGAAAATCTCGGCGTTGCTGAAGCTGCGCTCGTTGCACAGCACGGCAATCGGCTGATGCCAGCCAATCACGGGCAGGCGGTCCTGCGGATAGCCTCGCTCGCCGTTGCGCCCCACGGTGTAGGCGTGGCGCGGCGGGTGCAACATCGCCAGCAGGTAGTCCGCCGTGCGCCCGCCGCCGTTATAGCGCACATCGATAATCAGCGCGTCCTTGCCATACGCCACGGCATACAGGTCGCGCTCGAACTCGCGCAGGCTCGCCTCGCCCATCGCCTGAATATGCACATAGCCCACGCGCCCGCCCGTGCGCGCCTCCACGAACCGACGGTTGCGCTCCACCCAGTCACGATAGACGGCGTTGTTGAACTCGGCGATGGAGATGGGGCGCAAGGAGACCGTGCGCTCCTTGCCGTCCGCGCCGCGCACGCGCAGCTCAATCCGCTTGCCCACCGTGTTGTCCAGCCGCTGGTACACATTCGTCGTGCGCGTAATCGGCTTACCGTCGATCGCCAGGATGCGCTCGCCTGCCTGAAGGTTCACATCCTTGCGCGCGGCGGGCGTGTTGGGCAGCACGCGCTCAATCAGTAAGCCCTCGCCGTCGCGACGGTCGCTGAACACCACGCCCAGCATGCCCGTGTTGGAGGGGGCGTCGGTGCTTTCGGAACGCGCCAGCGAGAAACTCAAATGCGACGAGCGCAACTCGCCCAGCATCATCAGCACGACCGCCGTGAAGTCGCGGTCGGACTGCGCATAGGGCAGGTAGGGGCGATACTTCTCGCGCATCGCCGCCCAGTTCACGCCGTGGAATTTCGGGTCGTAGAAGGTTTCGTTCAGCGTGCGCCACGCAGCGTCGTAGAGGTACTCGCGCTCTTTGGCGAGGTCAATCGTGATTTCGGCGTCGGTGCGCGTGGCTTGGGGGCTGCCGCCTGTCGCCGCGATGCGCTGCAGCCTGCCGCGGCTCAGGAAGTAAATCGTCTTGCCATCCTTGCTCCACTGCAGGTTTTCGGGCGACAGTCCGCCGGTGGTGAGGCGTCGCTCGTCGCTGCCGTCCCACTTGATGATGTAGAGGTCGCTTTGCCCCTGATATGCGCTGCGGAAGGCGATTTGCTCGCCGTCGGGCGCGACGACCGCCTCCTGCACGCCCGCCGCGTAGCGCGTCACCAGCCGCACGCGCAGGTGGATATCCTCAAAGTCAATCTCCACGCGCAGGGGTTCTTTTTTCTCCTCGCGTTTGCGGGGGGCGTCGTGCTTTTCGTCTTCTTCGTCTTCGCGGTCAGCGCGGGTGCGTTCAAAGTCCTCGCGGCGCAGCCACACATGGCAGATGTTGAGCGTGTCGGTCTCGCGCTCGGAGAGGAATACGAGGGCGCGCCCATCGGCAGACCAGCTGGGCGCAAAGTCGTTGCGCGGGTGTTGAGAGAGGTTGTGGGGGAGGCTTTCGTTTGCCCTCACCCCCAGCCCCGCTCCCACCGCGTGGGAGAGGGGAGTAGCGTTTGCCCTCACCCCCAGCCCCTCTCCCACCGCGTGGGAAAGGGGAGCCGAGCGCGTGCGCAGCGCAGAACGCTCCCCCTCTACCGCGACGCGGGAGAGGGGGCAGGGGGTGAGGGCAGAGAAAATACTGTTGTGCGCCCTGCCACTGAACTTCGTCGTTATACCCTTACTCAGCCCCGCTCCCACCGCGTGGGAGAGGGGAGCCGAGCGCGTGCGCAGCGCAGAACGCTCCCCCTCTCCCGCGACGCGGGAGAGGGGGCAGGGGGTGAGGGCAAAAACAACGGCTGCATCCTCCCTCACTAAACTCAGCGGTTTTACCCTTGACAGGGAGTTAGAACAAATCCCCTCTACGCCGCCACACAACCCCTCTGTGTCGAGATGCGACCCAACTGTGTCACGCGACAACACAACTGCGCCGCGATACAACCCCTCTGCGTCGAGACGCGACACAACGGCGTCGTGGGGCGGCGCAGAGGCGTCCGACGGCGGCGCAGATTCGGCGGGCTTCTCCTCTGGCTTCGGCGCAGCGAATTCAGGCACGCGCACCACAAACACATCGCTGTTATAGTTCTCATCGTAGCGGTCAAACGCAATCCAGCAGCTGTCGGGCGACCAGACGATGTTGCCCAGGTTCCACGAGGCGGTGAGGGTGCGCTCCTGCTTGGTCTCAAGGTGCATCACGACCAGCTCGCCCTGCCCACGCTGGAAGGCGAGTAGTTTGCCGTCGGGCGAGAGACGGGGCTTGCTTTCGCCCTGCGGACTGCTGGTGAGTTGCTCCAGTTTGTGTTTGCGGGCGCGGCGCAGGCGCGGCTCGTCGGGGTCGTCGGAGGTGAGTTTGAAGATGTGCGTTTTGCCGTCGCGCTCGGCTTCGTAGTAGACCGTCCTGCCGTCGGGCGCGAGTTGCGGGTTGCTTTCGGGTTCTACGGTTTCGGTGAGGTTGCGCGAGGGACCGCCGTCAGGGAAGCGCGCGGCGAACAGCTCGCCCCGCACGGCGTACACGAACTCCTTCGCATCGGGGGCGATGGCGTAGTCCTCCACATTCGCGCTGAAGGTGCGGCGCACGGTCTCGGCGGCGCGGCGGTCTTGGGCGGGGGCTTGCAGGTTAATCACGCTCATCGCGCCCGTCGCCGTGTCCAGCCGATAGACCTCCATGCCCTGCTCGAAGGTAATCACCTTGCCGTTCGCGCTGATTTGGGGGAAGCGCACGCCGTCGTCTTTGAAGCGGGTGAGCGGGCGCACGCGGCGGGTTTGAGTGTCCATCGCGTAGAGATTGGCTGTGCCGTCGCGCTCGGAGACGAAGTAGAGAGTGCGTCCATCCGCGCCCCACATCGGGAAGGTGTCGGGCGTATCGGTATCGGTGAGGCGGGTGTAGCGTTGGGTGTTCAGGTCGATCAGCCACAGGTCGCCCTGCCAGCTGCCCTTGTTGCCCTTGCGCCACCAGCTGGCGTCGCGGCGCACGAAGGTGAGGCGTTTGCCGTCGGGCGAAAGCGCGAAGGGCGAGCCGCTCGCCTTGTGCAGCCGATAGGGCGTGCCGCCTTCCAGCGGGGCGACATAGGTAGCGAAATCGGCTCCGAAGGGTTCGGCGTCGCGGCGGGACTCAAACAGCACCGCTTTGCTATCGGGCGTCCAGCCGTAGGCACGGTCGCGCCCTGAAAAGTAGGTGAGGCGTTGCACCGCGCCCGTGTCCAAGTGTAGTACGAACACATCGTCGTTGCCGTGTCGCTCGGAGGTGAAGGCGATTTTCTTGCCGTCGGGCGACCAGACAGGCGCGAAGTCGTAGGCGGGGTGGACGGTCAGCCGTTGCGCCGCGCCGCCTGCGATGGGGGCAATCCAGAGGTCGCCCTGCCACGAGAAGGCGATTTGGGTTCCGTCGGGCGACGGCGCAGGGAACCGAGCAAACTTGATGACCGACTGCGCAAAACTTGCTACACACAACAAACTCGCCAGGAGGAACGCATACTTACGCATATCGGGGATGAGGGATTCGGCGTGGGAGCTGAACCTCCTGCTGGATCATCTGCCTTATGAAGCAGCTCACCTGAGCGAAAATCGCTCCTTTACGACGGTCTGTAGTTGCGCAAGGAGGCTTTCAGACGGCTCCAGCCCGTTCAGGATAATATAGCGCTCGGTCGCCCATGCAGCTTCCTGCAAGTAGCCCGCGCGAATACGCTGGTGGAACTCGATCGCTTCCGCCTCGAAGCGGTTGGGGTCGTTCGCGCGAGCGAGAGCGACCTCGATGGGCAGGTCAATCAACACAGTCAGGTCGGGTTGCAATCCGTTCGTGGCAATCGCGTTGAGCTGGCGCAGAAGTTCGAGATTCAGCCCGCGCCCGTAGCCCTGATACACCAGCGTGGAATCGGCGTAGCGGTCGCAGACGACCCAGATTCCTTGCTCCAGCACGGGCAAAATGACCTCCAGCGTATGCTGACGGCGGTCGGCGAGCAGCAGAAAGAGTTCCGCGTAGGCGTCGAGTGGCTGATGCAAAATCATTGGGCGCAGGTGCTTGCCGAGCGTGCTGCCGCCCGGCTCGCGTGTGCAGACTACTGAGATACCCTGCACCGCCAGCCAGTCGGCGAACCGCTCGGCGAGGGTCGTTTTTCCTGCTCCTTCGACGCCTTCAAAGGTGATAAACGGCGCGCGCGCCATTAGTCCTCCCGTTGAGTGTCGGTATAGATGGGCAGGATACGCACGCGGCGGTTCGGCTCCTCGCCGACGCTTTCGGAAAGCAGGCGATACTTCTCGATGAGCTGGTGCTGCAGTCGGCGCAGGTAGCTGTTTTGGGGCGAGAGTTCGTAAGGCTCCGCCGTTGCCAGCACATGCTCCACGCCTTCCTCCGCTTCGCGCAGGGCGCGCTCCTCCGCCGATTCGCCGTTCTGGGGCTTGTGGAACATGTCGCGCAGCGCGCTCACCAGCTGGGCGTAGGTGTTGCTGCGCACGATAGCAATCGGCAGGTTGCGCTGCAACGCTTCGCGCACTTTCGGTGGGCGTCGCTGGAAAGTGGAATGTAGCACCACCACGGCATCCGCGTCGGAGACATCACGCGCGACATAGGCAGGCAGGTGCAGGTCGCGCAGCGCCTTTTCCAGGCGGCTGCGGCTCACGCCGTAGGGAAACACGCGCGAGGGGGTCCCGCGCTTCGCGTCGCCACCGACCACCGCCATTGCACGGGCGGGCGCAGGCTCGAAAGTCGCCTCGTGGTCATGCAACGGCAGCTCGGTCTGCGTTGCACGGGACAGCAGGTCGCTCCGCTGCACCACCTCGAAGCCGCCGCCATCGGTCTGCACGCGGATTTCAGGGCGGGGTGGGTTGCCGCGTAGCATCCGATCCACCGTCTGCGCCACATCGTGATGGATGGCAAGGCGATGATAGTCCAGAATCTCGATCAACACATCAAAGGTGGGCGGAGCTTTTCGCTCCAGCACGGTCTTCTGCGTGCCGCGACGGCGCGCCTCCTCATCTGAGAGCGTGACGGTCTGAATGCCGCCCACGAGGTCGGAGAGCGTCGGGTTCATCAGCAGGTTCTCCAGTGTCGTGCCGTGCGCTGTGCCGATGAGTTGCACGCCACGCTCGGCAATCGTGCGGGCGGCGTAGGCTTCCAGCTCCGTGCCAATCTCGTCGATGATAATCACTTCGGGCATGTGGTTCTCGACGGCTTCGATCATCACGGCGTGCTGCAGGCTCGGCTCCGGAACCTGCATACGGCGCGCGAAACCGATGCCCGGATGCGGGATGTCGCCGTCGCCCGCGATTTCGTTGGAGGTGTCTACCACAATCACGCGCTTATCGTACTCGTCCGCCAGCACGCGCGCCACCTCGCGCAGTCGAGTCGTCTTGCCCACGCCCGGCTTGCCGAGCATCAGCACGCTCTTGCCCGACGCGATGATGTCATGGATGACATCGATCGTCCCGTAAATCGCACGCCCGACGCGGCAGGTCAGCCCGATGACCTTGCCCTGACGGTTACGCATCGCCGAGATACGGTGCAGTGTGCGCGGGATGCCCGCCCGATTGTCCTTGCCGAACTGCCCAATCCGGTCCGACACATACTGCAGGTCGTACTCCTCAACCTGCACACTGTCCAGCCGAATGGTGCGCTGCATGAAGCGGGCTTCAGGTAGGCGTCCGAGATCCAGCACCACTTCCAGCAGTTGACTCAGGTCGGGCTGCTCTTCCAACCACTGGCGGATGGCAGGCGGCAGCACCTCCAGCATCGCGTTCAGGTCGTCCGTAAAGCTCTGTTGCGCCGTTGCGCCCACCGGCGCAGGCGGATTCGTCAGGGTTTTCGTTCGCTCCGGCATAGATTAGTTTCAATTATACCTGTGGAGCATCCCCAGACGGGCAGTGGACGGGTATACTATTTGCCTCTGGAGGTATGCTTAGCGATGGCGAATACGAAATCGGCGAAGAAGGCGTTACTGAAGTCGCGAGAGCGGCAACTGCGCAACCGCTCGACCAAATCTGCGATTAAGACCTATACGCGGCGCACAAAGGAACTGGCGGCGAAGGGCGATGTGGAGGGCAGCATTGCGAGTCTGCGCCGCGCAATTAGCATGATTGATAAAGCCGTCAAGCGCGGAATTTTACATAAAAACACGGGCAACCGCAAGAAATCGCGCCTGATGATTGCGCTGAACAAGCGCCTGGCGCATCAGCAGGGCGAAACGGCACAGGGGAGCTAAGTGATCTCCTCAATCTATCACACTGAAAAATAGATGTCCACTCGGAACGACAATCTTTGTCGTTCCGAGCGCAGTTTTGAGAGTCCGGCAGGGCGTTTGGATTGCCCCACGACAATCCAACCTCGAGTGCATAGGTTCTTAACCTTTTTTTAACATTCGAGGGCGCATGATTCTCATGCTATGAAACCGCGCTTCGGATGGCTACTTGCGGGTTGCGTTCTGGGCGTCGCGCTCGTCGCCTGCGCCAAGCAAGAATCAGGGCAGCAAGCCCAGCAAACCACGACTGCTCTTTCAGGCAAGATTGTGATTGACGGCTCCAGTACCGTGTTGCCCATTTCGGAGGCGTTAGCCGAAGAGTTCCGCAAGCAGCATGCGGGCGTGGAGATTACTGTAGGCAAGTCGGGCACGAGCGGCGGCTTCGAGAAGTTCGCCAACGGCGAAATCCACATCACGGGCGCGTCGCGCCCCATCCGCGAAGAGGAAGACGCGCTTTGCAAAAAGAACGGCGTTGAATACATCGAAATCCCGATTGCTTACGATGCGATGGCAGTGGTGGTCAATCCGCAGAACACATGGTGCGACTATCTGACCGTACAGGAACTGAAGAAGATCTGGGAGCCTGCGGCACAGGGCAAAATCAAGAACTGGTCGCAGGTGCGCCCTGGCTTTCCGAACGCGCCGCTGACGCTGTTTGGCGCGGGCACGGCTTCGGGCACTTTCGACTACTTCACGGCGGCGATTGTGGGCGAGGAGAAAGCCAGCCGCGGCGACTACACCGCCAGCGAGGACGACGATATTCTGGTGCAGGGCGTCTTCCGTACGAAAGGCGCGCTCGGCTACTTTGGGCTGGCATACTACGAGAACAATCAGGACAAGCTGAAGCTGGTGGCGATTGACAACGGCAATGGTCCTGTGAAGCCCTCGCGCGAGACGGTGCTGGACGGCACTTACCAGCCGCTGGCGCGCCCGCTGTTCCTGTATGTGAATGTGAAGGCGCTCGACCGCCTGGAGGTTGCCGAGTTCATCAAGTTCGCGCTGGCAAATGCGGGTGAACTCTCCAATGAAGTGGGTTACATCGGGCTGCCCGAGCAGGTGTATGAACTCGTGGCGCATCGGGTGGAGCGGCGCATCAAAGGCTCGGCGTTCGGCGCGCACGGCTCGCAGGTAGGCGTGAAACTGGAAGACCTGTATAAGATCGAGGAGGCGTTGGAGAAGAGTGCCCAATAACGCGCCCGCAACGGAGGTTGGCGTGTCCTACACGCGCGCGGTGGTACAGGTCGGTGTGAGCAGCCGCAACCGCCGCCGCGTGCGCATGGAAGAGAAGGCGGTGCGTGCGTTCCTGTTCCTGTGCGCGCTGCTGGGGGTGCTGACCACCTTCGCGATTGTGTTTATTCTGTTTTCCGAGAGCCTCAGCTTTTTCGAAGCGGTCTCGCCTGGTCATTTCCTCACGGGCACGGTATGGACGCCCACTTTCAAAGACCCGTCGTTTGGCGTGTTGCCGTTGGTGATGGGCACGCTGCTGACCTCGCTAATCGCGCTGCTGCTGGCAGGTCCAGTGGGACTGCTCACGGCAATCTATCTGAGCGAGTACGCCTCGCCGCGCGTACGCCGTGTAGTGAAGCCGACGCTGGAGGTGCTGGCGGGCATTCCGACGGTCGTGTATGGCTACTTTGCGCTCACTTTCCTCACGCCGCTGCTGCAGAAGTTCATTCCGGGGCTGGAGGGCTTCAACGCGCTCTCGGCGGGGCTGGTGATGGGTATTATGATCCTGCCGACGATTGCCTCGCTGAGTGAAGACGCGCTGTACGCTGTGCCGAACAGCCTGCGCTACGCCTCGCTTGCGCTGGGCGCGACGCGATTCCAGACCGTGTGGGGCGTGGTGGTGCCCGCAGCGATGTCGGGCGTGTCGGCGTCGTTCCTGTTGGGCATTTCACGCGCGGTGGGCGAGACGATGATTGTCGCCATCGCCGCAGGGTCGCAGCCGAACTTTACTTTCAATCCTCTGGTGGCGGTGCAGACGATGACCGCCTACATCGTACAGATTACGATGGGCGACACGCCGTACGGCTCAATTGGGTATCAGACCATTTTCGCCGTCGGCTTGCTGCTGTTCCTGATTACGCTTGCGCTGAATCTGACCAGCGAGGCGATTCGGCAGCGTTATAAGGGGGCGCGCGTATGATTCAGGTCGTCAGCACGCCGCAGTGGCGGGCGCGCGAGTATCGGCGCGAGCAGCTATTTCAGCTGTTGGGCGCGCTGATCGTGCTGTTCGCGCTTACTACGCTGGTGGTGCTGCTCACGAAAATTCTGCTGGACGGTTTCGCGCGGCTCAATCCAGAGTTTTTCACCAGTTTCCCCTCGCGACGCGCTTCGCAGGCGGGCATCCTGCCTGCGCTGGTGGGCAGCGCGTATCTGTTGTTGCTCACGGCGGCGATTGCCATCCCGATTGGCGTCGGCGCGGCGATTTATCTGGAAGAGTTCGCTCGACGCAACTGGTTCATGCGCCTGGTGGAGATTAACATCACCAATCTGGCGGGTGTGCCGTCGGTGATTTACGGGTTGCTGGGGCTGCAGGTGTTCGTGCGGACGCTAATGATGGAACGGAGCCTGCTGGCGGGCGCGTGGACGATGGCGCTGCTGGCGTTGCCCGTGATTATCACGGCGGCGCGTGAGGGCTTGCGCACCGTGCCCAAGAGTCTGCGTGACGGCTCACTCGCGCTGGGCGCGACGCAGTGGCAGACGGTGCGCTACACGGTGTTGCCTGTCGCGATGCCCTCGGTGCTGACGGGCGTGATCCTGTCGCTCTCGCGTGTGGTGGGCGAGACTGCGCCGCTGCTCGTGATTGGCGCGGTGGTCTATATCGGCACTTTGCCCAGCAGCGTCTTCTCCTCGTTCACCGTGCTGCCCGTGCAGATTTACAACTGGACGACGCGCCCACAGCACGCTTTTCAGGAGAACGCAGCGGCAGGCATCATCGTGCTGCTGGCGCTGCTGCTCACGATGAACGCCGTCGCGATTTACCTGCGCAACCGATATCAGAAACGGTTGCCCATCTAATCGGAGCACGGGCGGGGACGCCCGTGCCACATCTGGTGTAGCGCGGGCATTCCTGCCCGTGCAAACAGGCGGTGGAGGCTCACAGAACGAACTTCCCTACCCCTGTTGTATTGTGAGTAGCAGCAGTAGACAATTCTGCTTGAGTGGGACGCTCAAGCCACGAAGTAGGTTCGCGCTTGGACAGGACTGTCCAAGCCACGAAGCGCGATGCTTAAACAGGTCTGGCAGGAAACTCTGCCGAGGGAGACGCTCAGCTTCGATGTGCTGGCGATTCCGCGTCAGCCGACGCAGTTGCTGACGCTCGATGAGGTGCGCATCCATTTTCGCGTCTGGGACGGCGGGCAGTGGCGCGAAGTGCGCACGCAGCCCCATCGGCTCCAACGCGATCTGTACGCACTTCAGCCCGCCCACGAGGGCAAAACCCTCCTCTATACCGACGGCGCGGGCTGGCGGTGGACTGAGAAAGAGTTAATCGCGGAGCCGCCATCGCGCACAGTACCCATCGGCAGACTGATAGACAAAGAGGGTATCGCGCGGATCGTCTGCTATGACCATCAGGAGCAAGCCCCCTACTACTATGTGCTGGAGAAACCGCTGCTGGATGACCAGTTTTACCTGAAACCTGACGATCTACTTGCGGGCGAGATTCAGAGCCTCGTGATGCAGATCCCGCGCTCGGCGGTTCACTGGAACGCCTTTTATACGAACGGCTATCGGTTCGTGGCGCTCGTGCGCGCGACGGAGAAGTCGCCTCTCCGAATCTACGGCGTGGCGCAGGATCGCGTCGCCCAGCTGGAAATCAAACAGGGACGCCCCAGCCCACTGCAGCGTGCGAATCTGCCTTCAATCGGGACCCTGCGTCGAGAGATGCCGATGTGTGTGCGCTATGGCGACCCCAAAGAGGAAAAAGAGACACGCCTGCTGGTGATGCAAGCTACACGCGAGCGGGTGATCCTGACAGCGTTCAGTGTGTAGCACACGGCTACTCCGCTGCAAGCAGTCCTCCGATAAACGCGTCAGGGTCAAACAGCGCTATCTGGTCGGCTTTCTCACCTAACCCGACCAGCTTGATGGGAATGTTCAGCTCCTTACGAACGGTCAGAACCGCGCCGCCGCGGCTCGTGCTGTCCAGTTTCGTCAGAATGACGCCTGTAATGGGCAAGGCGCGGGCGAACTCTTCTGCCTGACGGATGGCATTCTGTCCTGCGACGGCGTCCAGCACGAGCAACACCTCATCAGGGACGCGCCCAAGCGCTTTTTCAGCGACTCGGTAAACCTTTTTCAGTTCCTCCATCAGACGGGCGTGGGTGTGCTGACGCCCGGCGGTATCGGCAAGCACATAATCCGTGCCGCGAGCCTTGGCTGCCTGAATCGCGTCGTACACCACTGCCGAGGGATCTGCGCCTTCCTTGTGTTTGACAATCTCACAACCCAGCCGATCTGCCCAGATCTGGAGCTGGTCGATCGCCGCAGCGCGGAAAGTGTCGCCTGCCGCCAGCAACACACGCTTGCCCTGTTGCTGGAGTCGGTGTCCCAGTTTTGCGATGCTGGTCGTTTTGCCCACGCCATTCACCCCTACGAACAGGTACACTGTGGGCGGCGTTGCGCTGACGGCGAGCGGCGCTGGTGCGCCCAGCCAGTTGCCCAGCAGCGTGCGCAGGCAAGCGCGGACATCCTCCTCTTCGCGCAGGCGCTGGGCTTTCGCCTCGGCACGCAGTGCATCCAGAATCTCCTGCACCGCGTTCACATTCATATCGGCAGTAATCAGCGTCTCTTCAAGTTCCTCCAGCAACGCTTCGTCGACGCCGCGCCGCGTGAGCGACTGCCCCACTTTGTTCAGCCAATCCTTGAAAATACCCAGTCGCATCGCGGGGAATTGTACCTTGTGGAAGGTATTCTCTTAACCCATGAACCGACCCAGCTGGGACGAGTATTTTATGCAAATTGCGCACATGGTGGCGACGCGGGCGACCTGTCCGCGGCGCAGCGTGGGCGCGGTGATTGTGCTGGACAAGCGCATTCTGGCAACGGGCTACAACGGCGCGCCGATTGGACTGGCGCACTGCACTGAAGTCGGCTGCCACATCGTCGCGGGGCACTGCATTCGCGCCCTGCACGCCGAGCAGAACGCGATTCTGCAAGCCGCGCTGAACGGCGTCTCTACGCGCGGCGCGACCATCTATGTCACCTGCCAGCCCTGCAACCACTGCGCCAAGATGATTATCAACGCGGGCATCCAGCGCGTGGTGTTCGAGGGCGACTATCCCGACGAGTTTGCGCTCGAACTGTTCGCCGAGGCGGGCGTGCAACTCCATCGCTATAAAGACGGTACAATTACAGAGGTCGATTGGACGCCCTTTAGACCGAAACGATGAAGACGATTACGACGGTATTCATACTCTCGTTGCTCACGACCTATCTGTTGACCCCGTGGGTGCGGCGGCTGGCGATACGGATGGGCGCGATGGATATGCCCGACGCGCGGCGCGTGCATACCGAGCCGATTCCGCGCTGGGGTGGGCTGGCGATTTATATTGGCGTGGCGGTGGGGATGCTCGCAGGACTGTTTCGCCTTTATCTGCTTGCGCCTTCGGACGAGGTGTTTCTCGGACGGGCGTTCCAGTTTCTCGGTCTGCTGCTGGTGGGGACGGGCGTGCTAATTGTGGGCATGCTGGACGACAAGAAGCAGTTCTCCGCGCTGATTCAGCTGGGTGCGCTGCTCTTGGCGGGGCTGGTGGTGCAGCTGTTCGGCGTGCAGATTGAGGGGTTCGCCACGCCGATTGGCGGCCAGTTCAGCGAAGCGAAGTGGATTCCGCTCGGCGTCTGGACGATTCCCATCACGGCGGCGTGGATTTTCGTCATTAGCAAAACGATGGACACCATCGACGGGCTGGACGGCTTGGCGGCGGGCGTAAGTGCGATTGCGGCGTTCGCGCTCGCGCTGATGGCGCTGCAGGCGGCGGATATGCTCGACCAGCCCTATCCGAACTGGCTGATTGCGATTACCGCCGCAGCGATTGCGGGCGCCGCAGGCGGATTCCTGCGCTACAACTTCAATCCTGCGCGTATCTTTATGGGCACGGGCGGCGCGCAGTTTCTGGGCTTCATGCTGGGCGGGCTGTCGGTGATTGGCGCGTTCAAGACCGCCACTGCCTTCGCGATTGCAATCCCCCTGCTGGTGTTTGGGCTGCCCCTGTTAGACGCGGGGATGGCGGTTGTGCGCCGCGCCCTCAGCGGACAGCCCATTTATAAACCCGACAAAAAGCACATCCATCATCAGCTGCTAGAGCGGGGGTTGACCCAGCGTCAGACGGTGCTGATCCTCTACGGCGTCGCGGCGGCGATGGCGATTGTCGCGGTCATCCTGTTTCGCAGAGCGATGGGGTAGGTACAATACCAATATGCATACCCCCCTCGCCTATCTAAGAGCGAAACTGGGCAATCTGCCCTGCAACGACGCGCTCAACGCCTATCAGGAGTGGTGGGAGACCACCGGGCGCGGGCTGTCGGAGACCGTCGACCGCGCGGGAACCCCATGGCTGCGTCAGCGCAACCGCTTCGGCGAGCGCGTGGACGAAGTTGTAATGCCCGATGGCTACCCTACGCTTGTTCAAGAAGGCTACAAACACGGCGTAGTCTGGCGGGTCATCGAGGAGGGCGACTGGCAGGGCAGCTTCGCGCTGGGCTACATCACTTCGTATTACGATCCGGGACTTTACTGCCCCCACACGGTGAGCCTCTCCACGGCGGTTCCGTTGCACAAGTACGGCTCGCCCGTGCTGAAAGAGCGGTATCTGCCGCGCATGCTGCGGCGCGACGGCGAAGCATGGCAGGGGGCAACCTGGATGACCGAAGCGGGCGGCGGCTCGGATTTGGGCGCGAATGTCAAAACGATGGCGATTCCTGACGGCGACGCTTACAAACTCACAGGCGAGAAGTATTTCTGCAGCAATGTGAACGCGGAGCTGGCAGTAGTCGCCGCGCGTCTGCAGGGCGCGCCTGAGGGCGTACGGGGGCTTGCGCTGTTTCTGGTTCCGCGCTACCGCGAGGACGGCAGCCTGAACTACTTCATTCGGCGCATCAAGGACAAAATCGGCACGCGCTCGGTCGTCACAGGTGAAGTGGATCTCCATCAAAGCGTTGGCTACCTGCTGGGCAGCGCAGAGGCGGGCGTGTACCTGATTCTGGAAGTGTTGAACATCTCGCGCGTGGCGAACAGCGTCGGCAGCGTCGCTTTGCTCCTGCGCGCGATCGACGACGCCGAGTCGTTCGCGCGGGGGCGCATTGCGTTCGGCAAGCCGCTCATAGAGCATCCGCTGATGCGCACGCAGTTCGCCCGCTGGCGCGCGACGCTGGACACCGCGTTCGCGCTGGCGTGGGAGGCGGTACGCCTGCTCTCTGAGGTGGGAATGCAGACCCCGCCCTACAGCCCGCGCTATCACCTGTTCCGCCTGATTACCCACCTCGCGAAATACTGGACGGCGGAACAGGCGGCGCAGGCGGCGAAGTGGTGTATGGAGGTGCATGGCGGCGCAGGCGTGCTTGCCGAGTTCGGCGTGGAGCGACTGCTCCGTGAGGCGATGGTGCTACCCATCTGGGAGGGCGGGAGCCATCGTCAGATGCTCGACGCGCTGGAGGCGATGCAGCGGCGCAGCGCGCACCAGCTCCTGCTGGAGCACTTAGCCCCCTGCGCCGACCCCGCCGAGCTGCAGGCGTGGCGTGAGCGACTGGAAGCATATCTGCAACAGCCCCCAGAAACCCAAGAGGCGGAACTGGAGACGCTCATGCCTCCGCTGGCGGAGTGGGTAGGGAAGCAGCTCAAGCATTGAAATTATCGCCCCCTGCCAGGCGACTGGGGCGACGGCGCAGACTGCCCCATCTGAGGCGGTTGAACCTCTCTCGCGCCCTTCGGCGGCGTGAAGCGGAACCGCGAAGCAGGGATCGGTCGGTCGAAACTCAAATACTGCAGCGTGGCAGAGGCGCTGGTCGTGCGCTCAACCGGCTGCTGATTGGCGCCCTGTCCGCCTTGCATGCGCTGGGTTTCAGTATACTCCACACGATAGACCAGCCGATCCTGCACGCCCACGAACAGGCGCGTCACAGTGGAGCCGTTATTGCGCTTCTGGCGAATTTCAACCACCTGCACCTGTCGCCCCGACACGTTCTGGGTGCCACGCATCTGAAACTGGGCGTCTTGCCCCACCTTATCCAGATCCTGATCCAGAAAATTCAAGAGCAGCCCCACGACGCCCAGCAACTGCGATGTAGAGCTCCCGACATCGGCGGGCACAGGCATCTTGAGGTACTCTTTCGCGTTAGGGTTATAGAGGTACGCCGTTTTGCCGTCCGAGTAAATTTCCTGGACATTTCCGCCTGAGTTAAGCTTTGCCGCAATTCGATTGGGGCGCTGCATCGCAAAGGTGGAGCTAATCTGCTGCTTCATTGAGTTCGCTCCTAACTTCACCTCGAGGGTCATATCGACCTTCATGTCCCAGGTTTTCGCGTTGCGGTATTTCTGTTGAACCTGTTTGAGGAACGCCTTCGCGTCTTGCTGAGCGCTGCCGACCGTGGTTGCTGCCAAAGCCGCCACTGCAATCCATAGAGTTCGCATGATAGTCGTCTCCATACATCAAACTATACCCGAAACGGGTACAATCTGTTCTCGTAGGAGGCGTTTATCGATGGCGATTGTGGAAGTAATCGTACCGCAGTTAGGCGAAGGATTGCAGGAAGTGCGCGTGATGCGCTTTTTGAAGCAGCCGGGCGATCGCGTGGAGCGGGACGAGCATATTTACGAGATGGAAACTGATAAAGCGAACGTAGAGGTTGAGAGTCCGTATGCGGGCGTGATTGTGGAGTGGTTGGCGAAGGAGGGCGATATTTTACCGATTGGCGCGCCGATTGCCAGGATGGAGGTGGAGGGCGTCGTGGAGGCGGCGTCGCCCACTGCGCACGCGCCCGAGTCGGCACGTGCCTCGACCGCGCCTGTTGCGCCGCCCCCCGAACCTGTCGCCGTGGGCGCGCGTCTTGAACTTGTCATCCCACCGCGCACCCGCGCCTACGCGCGACAGAAAGGCATCTCCGAGGAGGAGCTGCGCCGTATCCCCGCCGCGTCGGGCAATAAGCTGATGCCTGAAGATATCGACGCCTACCTGGCAGGACGTGCTGAATCGGCGGCGATGGCGGACTATGTGGACTACCCGCTGCCGCAGCAACAGCGCACCTTTATCTACCGCCTCAAGCGCAGCAGCCAGCTGGTCGTGCCCGCCGTACTGCGTCGCCCTGCACGCTGGGACGCCGTGCGGCGCGTCGTGGAGCAGTTCAAGGCGAACCCCAACGCGCCCGTGCAACCTTCTGAGTTTCAGGTGTTCGCCTACTGCGCCGCGCAGGCAACCCTCCAGCACCCCAAATTCCGCGCCCAGCTCGTAGGTGAGGAGACCCTGCGTCAGTACCAGCATGTGAATCTGGGGATTGCCGTTGCTCGACCGGGCGACGAGTTGGTGACCGCGGTGGTTAAGAACGCCTCCGCGCTCGATTTCACGAGCTTCGTGCGCACGCTACAAAGCCAGATCCGAAAAGCGCGTTCGGGTGAAGATCAGGCTGACGCCAGTATCCAGCTCCTGTTGACCTACATGGGCGGCTACCAGATGGTGGACGCAATTCCTGTGCTGGTCGCCCCCGCCGTGGCGATTCTGTTCGCAGGCGAGGCGTTCCCCGTCGACGGCGTGCCCCATGTGAACCTGGTGCTGACCTTTGACCATCGCTTGATTAACGGGGTCGGCGGCGCGGAGTTCCTGAACATGGTGGCGTATTCCCTGGAGAACGCCGAGTCGCTGGTTCAAGGGGAGATGAGGCGTTAATCGCCCCAGTACCGCCGCCAGAAGCTGATTTGCTGTTCCGCGTAGCGGCGGGCGTAGTCTCGATCTGCGGGTTCGATGCTCGGCAGGGTGTGGTCGGTCAGTGTGGGAATGCGGTTATGCCAGATGAAGGTTTCTGGCGTTGCGTCGGGGAGCTCCACGCCTATTAGCGTTGCAATGGCGAGCGTCCACATACGCGGCACGGTGGTCAGGTTGTAGCCCCCGCCGCCGAGCGCGACGATCGGCGACCCCAGCGATTTCGCCCACGCCACTGCGCGTAGCCAGCCCTGTGCTGTGAGACACAGATGCCCCAACGGGTCCAAATAGTGCGGGTCGCAGCCCATTTGAAGCACTAGCGCCTGCGGCTGAAACCGCTCGAACGCTTCGGGAACAACCGCCTGAAACGCCTCCCACCAGAGGGCATCGTCTGTACAGGGCGCGAGCGGGATATTGACCGAAGTTCCCTTCGCGTCGCCCTCGCCCAGCTCGTTCACGAACCCTGTACCTGGAAAGAGCCACTGACCACTCTCGTGAATGGAGACCGTCAGCACACGGGGGTCGCGATAGAAAATCCACTGCACGCCGTCGCCGTGATGAAGATCAATATCCAGATATGCCACGCGCTCGAACCGCTCACGCAGGATATGCACAGCGATGGCAGGGTCATTGAACACGCAGAACCCACTCGCGCGGTCGGGTAGGGCATGGTGCAGCCCGCCCGTGATGTTTATCGCGAGCGGCGCGCCGTCACGCACGGCATACGCGGCAGCGACCGTCGCGCTGGTGTACGCCAGCGCCGCCTCCCACATCCCCAGAAACGGCGGGTTGTCGCCATACGCCGAAAAGCCCCAGCGATGCGCCTCCATCACAGGCGCACCTTCGCTCAACTGACGCACCACCTCAATATATTCGCGCGTGTGAACACGGCGCAACTCCGTATCGCCTATGAGAGGCGGCGACTGCCATTCGAGCGCATCGGTCAGCCCAAACGCCTCCAGCAAAGCGCGCAGCAGCACCAACCGCTGCGGTTTGAGCGGGTGCGACTCGCTGAACTGATACCGCTCGATCGACGAGTCGTAGAAAAACGGCGTCATCGCCTGCAGTATACCTTGACTTGCATTCGGAGCGTGTAGAAACGGGTACAATAAGGACACGGCTCGCGTCCCAGAAGACTGGACTTGACCGGGAGCAAGCGATGGAGACCGTAGGCGTAGGGATTATCGGGGCAGGCGGCATCGCGGCGGCGCACGCGAAAGCCTATCAGATGCTGGGCGCGAAAGCGCAGTTGATTGGCGTCGCTGATATCGACGAAGAGCGTGCCCGCGCGTTCGCGCGACGCTATGAAATCCCCGTCTGGAGCAGCGAGGATGAGGAGATTTTCAAGCGCGACGATATTCAGGTCGTGAGCCTGTGCTTGCCCCATCACCTGCACGCTCCCATCGCAATTGCAGCTTTGCAGGCAGGCAAACATGTATTGGTCGAAAAACCGCTGGCGATTAGTCTGGAGGAAGCGGACGCAATGATTCGCGCCGCGCAGAAGGCGAAGCGTCACCTCGGCGTGGTGTTCCAGTTGCGTTTCGTGAGCGATGTGCAGCGGGCGCGTCTCATTCTGGAGCGCGGGCTAATAGGCAAGCCGTTTTACGCGGAGGTGAGCTGTCTCTGGTGGCGTCGCCCGATGTATTACGAAAACACATGGCGTGGCAAATGGGCGACGGAAGGCGGCGGTGCGGTCATCAATCAAGCCGCCCACCATGTCGACCTGCTTATCTACCTGCTGGGGATGCCTCAGCGCGTGCAGGCAGAAATCGACACCGTCGCCCACAAAATTGAGGTGGAAGACTGGTGTCTGGCAACGCTCTACTGGGACAGTCTGCGGGCAAGCTTCTGCGCCACGACCTGCGCCGAACTGGAAGCCGATTCCAGCCGGATGCTGATTCTGGGTGCGCACGGCTCGATACAACTCTTCCCGTTCCGCCCACACTCCCGCCAAGAAGAGCGCCATTTGCAGATTGCCGAAGCCTGCCGCAGCGTCCCCGAACAGGAACTCCACAGTCATACCGCCGAGATTCACGATTTTGTGTTCAGCATCTTGGAACAACGCGAGCCGCGCGTGCCCGCCACGGAAGGACGGCGCGCGCTGGAACTCATCACTGCCATTTACCAGGCAGCGTTCACAGGCGATGTGGTACAACTCCCTATCACGCCTGAAAGCCCCTGCTACACCACAGCAGGTAAACTGGAGATGGCGCGTCGGTATACCGCGCAGCAAGCGGAGCGAACTTAGCGAGAGATGGAGGGAACTATGGAAACGTACAAATCGCCAATCCGTGTGATGGTTGCGGAGGATGAGGAACTCACCCGACTGATGGTACGCTCTCAGCTCGAACAACTGGGATATGAAGTGGTCGGGGAAGCGGAAACTGGAGAGGACGCCGTGCGCATCGCCATCCAGACGCAGCCCGATGTGATTATTATGGACATTCGGATGCCCCTCATGGACGGCATCGAAGCGGCGCGGCAGATTGTATCGCAGCACCCCTGCGCGATTGTGTTCCTCACAGCGTATGCCGAAGAGGAACTGGTCAATCAAGCCACCGCCGCGGGCGCCTACGCCTACCTGCTCAAACCGTTCCGCAAACAGGAACTCGCGCCCGCAATCAATGTCGCGCTGACCCGATTCCAGCAAATGCAGGCAAAAGATAAAGAAGTACGCGAGCTTCAGGAAGCCCTCGAGACGCGCAAACTCATTGAACGCGCGAAGGGCATCTTGATGGATCGGCTCGGACTGAGCGAATCGGAAGCGTTCCGACGCATCCACTTTATGGCGCGTAATCAGAACAAGACCATGAAGGATATCGCGCAGAGCATTATCACGGCGTCGGAGATTTTATAGACGCCCCGGAAACAAATCCCCCATCGCGGGCGTCTAAGGCTGTACCCTAAAAATACGGGTTTTGTCGAGAGACACTTGACAAAACCGCATTTGGGGTATAATCTAATCACTCCCAAGAGAGCAGCCCCGCACAGCGGGACTGCCTTTTCCTTATATGGGAGCGAACCTATAGGAGGTATGAGCAGAACCATGAATCGCAAGGGTTTTACGCTGATTGAGCTGCTGGTCGTCATCGCGATTATCGCGATCCTGGCGGCGATTTTGTTCCCGGTCTTTGCGCAGGCGCGTGAGAGCGCTCGTCAGACGCAGTGTACCAACAACCAGAAGCAGATTGCGACGAGCGTGCTGATGTACGCTCAGGATTACGAAGAGACCTTCCCCATGAGCGCGTACTTCGGGCGCAACAACGCCGGACAGCTGGCGCTGGTGGCCATCTACGATGTGCTGGCGCCCTATATCAAGAATGTCGACATCTTCGTCTGCCCCAGCTATCGTCCTGGTATCGACTGGCCCCAGCGCGTGCAAGCGGCAGGTTCCCCAGCGCCTGCACTGGGCACTTTCCGCTATGTCGGCTACATTCCGAACCTCGGGCTGTTTGGCGAGAACTTCTGCCCCATCGTGAACAAGCGCACCCCTGTAACCAAAATTGCGATGGTGGAATCGCCCGTGAACACGATTATGTTGTTTGACGGCTACCTGAAGAATCAGGCTGCGCTGGAATACTTCAACTTCCTCGGCTTCGCCCGCCACAAAGAGGGCTTGGTCATCAACTTCGCCGATGGTCACGCGAAGTGGTGGCGCTGGAATGGCGTGCGCAATATCGCGCCGCGCGAGCAGTTCCCCACCCCTGCCACTGCCTACAACGGTCAGGCGACCCGCGTGGGCGCCAACAACTTCTATTACAACTGGCGCGAGCTGCCGAACGAGGGGCTGCTCGCCAGTGAGGCGCAATTGCAGGCGGTCGCCAGCACGGGCAGCGGCGTGAACGGTCCGTACAACGACCTGCACGGCGTGCCGGGCACGGGCGTCACCGACTCCGAGGATCTGACCTGTCAATAAGGCAGGCTAATCTGCGCTGTAATTGCGAGCCGAGCGCAGTGCGCTCGGCTCGTTTCTTATACCAGCGGAGGATTCAAGCAGACCAAATCTTCGGTGGGGACGCCGACGACACACGACATCTGAAGCCTCAGCTGGGAAGTCCCTCAAAGAGTAAATCGCCCCTTTTGCCTACTGTTCTTTCTCCCCCCTCCCGACCTCCCCCGTGAACGGGAGAGGAGTCGCGGCTGCCCACGCCTGCGCCAAATTCTCCCCGC
>CALKLF010000008.1 GCA_937992175.1 uncultured Fimbriimonadales bacterium
TTCGAAAAATCGGGGGCGTCAGTGTTTGAGATGCCTCGCTCCGCTCGGCATGACAAGGGGCACTCGGAGCGCACCCCCTGTCATTCCGAGCCGAAGGCGAGGAATCTCCACCAACTCGAAGCGTTTTTCGAACACCCTCAGGTACACTTGTATTGATGACTCGATATGAGCTCCCTGCTATGGTAGT
The DNA here is from genome assembly GCA_937992175.1 of uncultured Fimbriimonadales bacterium. Lineage (GTDB taxonomy): Bacteria > Armatimonadota > Fimbriimonadia > Fimbriimonadales > GBS-DC > GBS-DC. Next base: position 188 of record CALKLF010000008.1, read on the forward strand.
GGAACACCAGCGTCGCGGGGCGAATCTCTATGAGCTTATTTTGCACGCGCCGCCGATTGCCCAGAGCGCGACGCCGGGGCAGTTTGTGATGTTGCGTCCGATGCGCACCCACGCGCCCTTGTGGCGACGCCCCTACAGTATTCTGCGTGCGAACCCCGATAAGGGCGTGTTCAGCGTGCTGTATTCCGTGCAGAGCGCGTTCACGGAGTTACTGTCGCTGAAGCCGATTGGCTCGATGATACAGACGCTGGGTCCGCTGGGGAGCTATTTTCAGCCTGTGCGGTCGGCGCGGCGGCATATCCTGGTGGCGGGGGGCGTGGGCGCGCCGCCACTGTGCTTTTTCGCCGCGCGCCTCGTGCCGACCCTGCAGGCAGGCGAGCAGATGGTGATTCTCGAGGGGGCGCGACGCGACGATCTGCTCGTGGGGCTCGACGAGTTCCGTGCGCTCGGGGCAGAGATTCGCATCGCCACCGACGACGGCTCGCGCGGGTACAAAGGGTTTGTCACGGATCTACTCGCCGAAGCCCTGAACGAACCCATCGAGTCGGCAGTATATGCCTGCGGTCCGAACCGAATGCTTCAGGTTGTGGCGCGGCTGTGTGCAGCGGGCGGCGTCCCGTGTCAGGTGTCGCTGGACGCGCCGATGCCATGCGGTATCGGAGTCTGTCTGGGATGCGCCGTGAAGGTGAAGACGCCAGACGGCGGCATATGGTACCGACGGGCATGTGTGGAGGGACCCGTTTTCTGGGCGGAGGAGGTCGTCTGGGAATGACGCCCGATTTGCGCGTGAATCTGGGGCGACTGCAGCTGCGCAATCCCGTGATGGTGGCGGCGGGAACCTTCGGCTACGGGCTGGAATATCGCGACCTGATTGACCTCGCGCAGCTGGGTGCGATTGTGACCAAGAGCCTGACGCTCACCCCGCGCATGGGCAACCCACCGCCGCGCGTTGTTGAGACCCCCGCTGGAATGCTCAACGCCATCGGGCTACAAAACGACGGCGTGGAAGCGTTCCTCAGGGAGACGCTCTCCCGCCTGCGGGAGCTTGGAACGCCTGTGATTGCGAGCGTCGCCGGCGAGACCCTCGAGGAGTATGTGGGGGTCGCAGTGCAACTCAGTCGTGCTGAGGGCGTCGCCGCAATCGAGCTGAACCTCTCATGCCCGAATCAGGCGCGGGGCGGACTGGAGTTCGGTACAGACCCCGACCTGACGATGCAGGCCGTCGCTGCTGTGCGCCGCGCTACTCATCTGCCCCTAATCGCCAAACTCTCGCCGCAGGTGAGCGACATCGTCCCGATTGCCTGCGCGGCGGTTCAGGCAGGTGCAGACATCCTGTGCCTAACCAATACGATTCTGGGCGTGGCGGTAGACGCCCACACGCGCCAGTTCCGACTTGCCAGTAAATCAGGGGGCTTATCGGGACCAGCCATCAAACCGATTGCGCAGTACCACCTCTGGCGCGTGCGTCAGGCGTTGCCTGAAACACCGCTGATCGGTGTCGGCGGGATTAGTAGCGCGGACGACGCAATTGAGTTCATTCTGCTCGGCGCACACGCCGTACAGATTGGCACGGCAAACTATGTGCAACCGACCCTTGCGCTGGAAGTTGGGCAAGGCATTGAAGCGTATCTGCGGGCGAACGGCTTCGACAGCGTGGACGCGATTCGGGGCGTCGTCTACTGACGAAGCCACTCCTCTCGAAACCGCGCCAGCCCCTGCAGGAACGGCGCATCGATGGCATAGACCATCACCTCGCGCAGATAGCGGCGGCACTGTTCGAGCGGGAACCCGGTGCGCGTCGACTCCGCCTCGATGAGTGCATCTAATCGCGCCGCGCCCCACTGGTAGGCGGTGTGGAGCAGGTCGGTCAGCAGCTCGGCGGGCGCGTCGGGGTTCATCAGCCAGAGCGCCCACACAAACGGCAGTCCGGTCCAGTCGTGCCACGCCGCCCCAAGGTCCACCATCTCCATCACTGCGGGATGCTGCGCCCGCATACCTGCGTCGCCAATCAACAACGCGGCGTCGGCAACCTGCAGCATCGCGTTCAGGTCGGGCGCAGCGGGGAGATAGTCAGGATGGACTCCGTAAGCCCGCTCCAGCAGAATGCGCGTCAGCGCGGCGGAGGTGAGCGAACTCGTGTCGAGCGCGACGGCGCGCACCTGCGCGATTGGACGCCTGCTGAACAGGCGCACACTCAACACCTCTCGGCGCGAGGCGATTGCCAGCCCCTGCACGAAGCGCGTCTCCGGACGACGAAAATGCTCCACCGACGAGACCAGCGCGACATCGAGCGTGCCCTGCTCCAGCATCCGCGCCAACTCCGACGGCGGCGCGTACACCACCTGCGCATAGCGCGCGCCCGCTTCGGTCTCCAGCCAGCGCGTGAGTGGCGCAGCGTTGATATAGGGCACACTCCCAACTCGAAAACGCATTTTAGAACACCCTGTCTAACAGCGCGAAGAGAAACAACCCGATGCTTACATAGCCGTTCATTGTGAAGAACGCGCGATTCAGACGGCTCAGGTCGTTCGGCTTCACCAGCGACTGCTCATAAGCGAGCATCAGCGCGGCAAACACCACCCCGGCATAATACCATGCGCCCGCGCCCAGCGCAGTGCCCCCTATCGCCAGCGCGACAACACACAGCGCGTGCGAGAGGCGCGACACCCGGATCGCCTGCGCCGCGCCCAGCGTCTGAGGCAGGCTCCGCAAGCCGTGCGCCCGATCGAACGCCTCATCTTGCAGGCTGTAGAGGATGTCGAACCCCGCCACCCACAGCGCAACGCCCAGCGTGAGCCACAGCGGCGCAGGCTCCAGCGTCCCTCGCACTGCGATCCAGACTGCGCTCGGCGCAATCCCCAGCGACAGCCCCAGCCAGTAGTGCGAGAGCGGCGTGAACCGCTTGGAGTACGAATAGCCCAGAATCACACCCAGTGCGAGGGGTGCAAGCACGAAGCAGACCCTGTTCAACTGCCACGCCGCGTACAGAAACAGCAACACCGAAACTGCAACAGCAACGCCCATTTGCTGCGGTGTGAGCAGTCCCGTGGGCAGGGCGCGGGCCCGCGTACGCGGATTGAGCGCGTCGATGTCCCGATCGACGATGCGGTTGAACGCCATCGCCGCCGTACGCGCCGAAACCATCGCGACCAGAATCCAGCCCACCGTCCGCGCCGACGGAACCCCCGCCGCCGCGTAGAGCAGACTCAGCAAGGCAAACGGCAGAGCGAAAATCGTATGCTCGAACTTAATCGCTTCCAGAAAGACCCAAATCGCGCGTCCAACACGGTGCAGGTTCGCCATGCACGATTCATTGTACCTGTTAGGGTTTCAGGGGGCGCAAATGTGTACGAACGCTTCCCGAATCACTTGCGCCATTAGCCGCTGTCGTTCCGCCAGAAAGTCTTCGTAGTGCAGGAGGTACACTTGGCGTATGGCGTATGATGTCGCGATTCTGGGCGCGGGGGTTATCGGGTGCAGCGTCGCCTATCACCTCGCGGCGCTGGGGAGGCTGCGCGTGTGCGTGCTGGAGCGCGCGCCGCAGCTGGGCATGGGCAGCACTGGCAAGGCGACGGGCGGATTCCGCTGTCAGTATAGCACGCCGATTAATGTGCGCCTGTCGCTGAGGGCGCGCGAGAAGCTGCTCCACTTTCAGGAGGAGACAGGCGTTGACCCCGAATACCGACCCTGTGGCTACCTGTTCGTCGTCAGCACGGAGGCGCAGATGCAGACCCTACGGGAGGCAATCGCGGCGCAACGCGCGGCAGGGCTGACTGAATCGCGCGAGGTCAGCGTGGAAGAGATACGGGAGCTGAACCCCGCGCTCTACACGGACGATCTAATCGGGGGAACTTTTTGCCTGCTGGACGGGTTTACGCGCCCGATGAAGATTTTGCAGGGCTACTTCGAGGCGTCGCAGCGGCTGGGTGTCGAGTTTCGGTTCGGCGTCGGCGCGGCGCAGGTCTGGCGCGAGGGCGATCGGGCGCGCGGCGCGTTGCTCCCGAACGGCGAACGGATTGAGGCGGGCGCGGTCGTGAACGCCGCGGGCGCGTGGGCAGGCGTCGTCGCGCAGCAGGCGGGTGTGAAGCTGCCCGTGCAACCCCTCAAGCGTCAGGTCGCCGTCACTTTTCCGTTCCCTGACCTGCCCGAAACGATGCCCATGAGCGTCGATGTGAACGACGGCTTCCACCTGCGCGTGCGCGACGGGCACGTGCTGTTGCTCTATCCCCACGCCCTGCGGAACGAACACACCTTCGAAACCGATTTCGAGCGCGAGTGGCTGGATGCTCTGCTCCCGGGGGCGTATCAGCGTGTTCCATGCCTGCGCAACGCCCGCATCGATGTTGCAAACTGCTGGGCAGGGCTGTACGAAATGTCGCCTGACAAGCATGCGATTCTGGGCGAAGCGCCCGAACTGTGTGGGTTCTATCTGGTGAATGGCTCGTCGGGGCACGGGGTGATGCACGCCCCCGCGCTGGGTGAGCTGCTGGCGCGAATGTTTCTGGGTATCGAGCTGCCGTTCGACATCACGCCCCTGCGCCCCACCCGCTTTGCGGTGGGGGCGCTCAACAGGGACACGGGGGTGTTGTGAGGCTTAACTCGTCCGCTCAAACAATCCTGCCGCCCCCATGCCCAGCGCGGCGCACATGGTGACCAGCCCGTAGCGTCCGCCTGTGCGTTGTAGCCCGTAAGCGAGCGTGGCGACCTGCCGCGCGCCCGTACAGCCCAGCGGATGCCCCAGCGCAATCGCCCCGCCCAGCGGGTTCACACGCTCCATCGGCATCTCAAAGATTTTGTTCGACGCCAGCACCTGCGCCGCGAACGCCTCGTTGAATTCGATGTGGTCGATATTGCCGATGTTCACACCCACACGGTTCAGCAGCTTCGGAATCGCGTAGGCGGGCGCGACGCCGAAATCTTCGGGCGCGAGCGCAGCCGTCGTGTAGCCCACGAAACGCAGCAGCGGTTTCAGCCCCAGCGCGTTCGCCTTGCGCTCGCTCATCACAATCACGGCGGCGGCACCGTCGCTGCGCTGCGAGGCGTTGCCGGCGGTAATCAGCCCGTCGGGACGAAACGCGGGCTTGAGTTTCGCCAGCGACTCCAGATTCGTGTCGCGGCGAGGTCCTTCGTCTTTTGTGAGCGTGATTTTCTCGCGTTGCGGGCGTCCACACTCGTCGATGCTCTGAATCTCGGTCTGCACAGGGGCGATTTCGGTGTCGAACAGCCCTTCGTCCTGTGCGCGGACGGCTTTCTGGTGGCTTTGCAGGGCGAAAGCGTCCGCCTGCTCGCGCGTGATGCCGTACCTGCGCGAGAGTTGCTCCACCGACAGCCCCATGTTCAGGAAGGTGTTGGGCGCGTTCTGCAACAGCGTCGGGTTCGGATGGCTATGGATGTCCAGGAACGGGGCGCGGCTCATGCTCTCCACCCCACCTGCGAGGACGACTTCTGCATCGCCCGATCGGATGCGCTCGGCGGCAATGGCGACGGCTTCCAGCCCTGACGCGCAGAATCGGTTCATGGTCGCGCCCGGCGTGCTGAGGGGCAGTCCCGCACGCAGGGCGGCGACGCGGGCGATGTTCAGCCCCTGCTCGCCTTCGGGCGTCGCGCAGCCCAGAATCACATCCTCAACCTCGGCGGGGTCTAACGCAGGGCAGCGGGCAAGAACCGCCCGAATCGCGAGCGCGGCGAGGTCGTCAGGGCGCGTGTGGCGCAGGCTCCCACGCGGCGCTTTGCCAATTGGGGTTCGAACAGCAGCGACAATCAACGCTTCGTTGCTCATGCACGCCTCCACTGCATAGGATACCTGATAGCCTACGCCACCACACTCGAGCTGGTCGCCGTTTTCAGCAAGAAACGCTGCGGGGTATAATCTGCCGACTACCTTATGGTTATAAGGTAGCTGGTGGAACTATGGCGATACGATTCAATGCGGAAACCCCGCGCTATGTGCAGGTGCGCCAGTGGGTCGAACGGCAGATTATCACGGGCTACTGGAAGTCGGGCGATGTGTTGCCGCCGGAACGCGCGTTAGCCGAGCAGCTGGGCGTCAGCCCCTTGACCGTTGGACGCGCCTTACAGGGGCTGGCAAAAGATGGAATCCTGAGGCGCAAACGGCGCGTGGGCACGGTGGTCGCCGAGAACCTGCCTCCGACGCTCTTCCAGCGGTCGTTTACCGTGATGGCGCTGGGATTGGGCGGCGGCACGCGCCAGCCCGTCGACTTCTACTTTAGCAGCATCCAGCGCAGCGTCCTCAATACACTCGCCCCACTGGGACTGCGCATCCTGTGGCTGGACTACCAGATTGACCAGATTGAGCGCGAGTTGCTCTCATCGGAGTTTGTGGGCGTGTTGGCAATCGCGCCTGCTGCAGAGCATATCACGCTGCTGGAAGACCTGTATCGTCGGGGCGTGCCCGTCGTGATTGTAGGCGCAAGCGCCGAGGAGTGGGAGACGCCCACGGTCGACGCTGATAACTACGGGGCGGCGCGTCAGGGCGCGGAGTATCTGCTGAGTTTAGGGCATCGACGGTTCATCGGATTATTCGGCGCGCTGGAGACCTTCAACTCACGCGACCGCTGGCGTGGCTTCCGCGACGCGCTGCAGGAGGCAGGCATCCCCGAGTCACATGTCTGGACCTTCACCACGCCCTACGCCGATGAGGTGGATGAGGCAAACCGCGAAGCGATTCGCACGGTGCTGCGCCTGCCCGATGGTCCGACGGCAATCTTTGCGGGGGGCTACTACCTTGCGCTCTCCGCGTTGCAGACCGTGCATCAGGCGGGGATGCGCGTGCCTGAGGAGGTGTCGCTGATGGGCTTCGACGACCCGCCCTCCGCCGCGCTCGCCAGCCCGCCGCTAACCACTTTCCGCCAGCCGCTGGAGCAACTGGGCGCACGCGCCGTGCAGAAACTGCTAGACCTAGCCAAAGGTAAGCGCCCCGAGCCGCTGCACGAATACCTGCCGATCGATCTCATCGTCAGACAATCGACGGCGTCGCCTTGCACCGAGCAGCGCGCCGCAACGCTTGTGTGAGCGCCGACGTATCAGTGGGACTGCAAGCGTATGCCAGCCATCTCAGAGTTTATCGTTTTTCTGCCCGCGCCGAACTGGGAGGCGACACGCGAGTTCTACGAGCGCATCCTTGGCTTGCGCCTCGCGCTAGAGCAGGTCGACTGCGTCATCTATCAGGTCGCAGGCGCGGGCTACCTGGGATTCTGCCAACGTGCGGAGACGCCCCAGCCCGCTGAACGCGTGATTTTGACGCTGGTTTCCCGCGAAGTCGACGAATGGCATGCGCGCCTGCAGGCGCACGGCGTGGAGATCGCAAAATCGCCGACCTTGAACGAGCGATATCAGATCTATCACCTCTTCGCCCGCGACCCGAACGGCTACCTGATTGAAATTCAGCGATTTGAGGATCCGCGCTGGAGCGGTTGCTGACCGACCGTCGCGGAGCCTGATTAGCCCATCGCCCGCGCCCGTTAAGAGTCTCTTAACTCGCCAGTCGGTATACTTTCTATACTCGCGCTTATGCGAGGGAGGGAAAGCGATGAGGCGAGCGTTGGTTCTACTGGGCGTTCTCGGCTGGCTGCTGAGCGTGCAGCTGGCGTATAGCAACAAGCGACTGCCCGTACCTCCACAGGGCGTCGCCGAGGTTATTATCGCAACTCAGAACGATTTGCCCGACGGTCCCAAAGCCTATGGGCGACCAGGCGACTATGTGTTGCGCAATCATCTGGCGACCTTCGTCATCGCGGGCATCCGCCCGACGCACGGCTACGGACGGTTTGGCGGCAGGCTGCTGGACGCTGTGCTGCACGAGAACGGGCGCCAGAGCGACTTTCTGGGCGAACTCTTTTTCGGTATCGCTGACTCGCGTGGGCTATTCACTGCGCGCGCCTTACGCCCCGAACGAATTGAAATCGCCTCGCATGGCGGCGCGGGCAAACCCGCTGTGGTGCGTGTGCAGATGGTCGATGAGCGGTTCCCCCTGATTGACCAGACGACGCGCATCCCAAGTCAGCCGATGGGCGTGGGCGTCATCGTCACCTACACTCTCGAACCCGACAGTCCCACTCTGCTGATGGAGGCGACTCTTCAGAACCCAACTGACCGTCCGCAAACCTACACGCTTGTTCTGGGGTGGATTCAGGAAGACGGGATGCAGATGTATATGCCTCCTTTTGGCAACGCGAAGGTGGCGCAGGGCGCAGCAGCGGGCGCAGGCGCGTTGGCGATGGTGCAGACCCTGCGCGGCGAGATCCCTTACGCCGCCGCTGTGAACCATCGCCTCAGCTACGGGATGTACCCCCTCGGCGAACGGTTCCCGATGGTGCAGAAGGTGCAGGATATCTACCTGCTCTACCTGCTGAGCAACGCGCCCGCCGAGCCGAACGGCAGCGTGAGCGTGCGCTGGGCGCTCACCGTCGGGCAGGGCGAGACGGAGATCATCCGCGCCGAGCGCAATCGCCTGCTCGGTCTCAAACCGGATACCACGGTTGCATCGGGCGTCGTGCGCAATAGCGACGGCGCGCCGATTGAAAATGCCCGCGTCTATATCTTTCAGCCGAACGGCGAGCGCGAACAGTTCATCACCGTCGTGCGTACCGATTCGGCAGGGCGATTTCAGGAGCAGCTGCCTCGGGGCGACTATCGCGCGATGGCGTTCGCCGACCATCACACCCCGCAGGAGTTCCGCTTCAGCGCGCCCGTGAGCGCGATGCCCACGGTAAGCCTGCCCGCGCCCGCGCAACTGCGCCTGCGCGCCACAGGCAGTGATAACCGCCCTGCGCCCACGACGGTCGTCTTCGAACGCCTCGACGCTCCCCGCGCGAAAGCCGAACGCCTGCTCTACGGCGAGGAAGGCAACTTCGGACGCTGGAACCGCGTCCACTTCAGCCTCACAGGCGACGAGACGCTGCCCGTCGAACCCGGACGCTACCGCATCACGCTGCTGCGCGGCTTTGAGTACGAGATTGCCCAGCGCGAGTTCGACCTGAAACCGGGCGAAACCGCCGAGTTCACCGCCCAGCTCGCCCACACTGCGCCCCTCAACGGCTACCTGTCGGGCGACTACCACCTGCACACGCTCGCCTCCCCCGACTCGTATGACTTCTTCGAGGACAAAATCGCCTCCTATGTGGCGATGGATGTGCATATCATGGTCAACACCGACCACGACTATCACGCCGACCTTGCGCCGACGGTGCAGGCGATGGGGTTGCGCAACCGAATCGCGACCCTCGTGGGCAACGAGATTACGCCCCTGAACACGATGGGGCACTTCAACGCCTTCCCGCAACGCTACGACCCGAACGCATGGAACAACGGCGCGATCGAGTGGCACGACAAAAAAGCGGGCGAGATTTTCGCCGCCGCACGCAAGAACTATCACCGCGACTCGATTGTGATGATCAACCACCCGCGTGCGCCCACGATGGGCTACTTCCTGCACATCGGCTTGGATCCCAAAACGGGCGAAATTAAGCGTCCCGAGGAGTTCAGCGACGACTTCGACGCCATCGAGGTAATGAACGGCATGAGCGTCGCCGCCGCGGAAGCCGTGATGCAGGACTGGTTCTACTTCCTGAATCGGGGCAAGCGCGTGCTGGGCATCGGCACGACTGACAGCCACCACAGCTTCCGCCTGCAGCCCGGTCTGCCGCGCACCTATGTCTATTTCGGGCATCGCAACCCCGCCCGCGTGACGCCCGACAATCTGGTCGCCCAGCTGCGCAAGGGCGATGTGGTGGTCTGCAGCGGTCCCGTGCTGACGCTGACCGCCGCCGACGCCCGCAACCCGCGCCGCTCGGTACGCATCGGCGACACGCTGAAGCTGCAGGGCGACGCGATTCAGCTCAACATCGAGGCGCGCGCGGCGTCATGGGTGCGCGTGAAGTCGCTGCAGGTGATTGTGAACGGACAGGTCGCGTTGGAGCAGCCGCTGAACCAGCCCGACGGTAAGCCGCTGGACTATAAGGCGACGCTGACTGTGCCCGTGCAGGGCGAGAAAGGCTGGCTGATTGTACGCATCGTGGGCGACAAGTTCACCGCGCTGCTGCCCGACGCGCCGATGGCGTTCACGAACCCGGTCTACTATGAGCGATAGGGCAGGGGGTACAATCTACCCCCAGTGAACCCCATCGTTCTCGGTGTCGACACGGGCGGCACTTTCACGGATTTTGTGCTGTGGCGTGAAGGGCGACTGCGCTTGCTGAAGTTGCCCTCCACGCCTCACGCCCCTGAACAGGCGATTCTAGAGGGCGTTCGGCGGCTGCTGCCCGAACCGCCCCCACAGGGTTTCACCTTGCTGCAAGGCACGACCGTCGGCACGAACCGCATTCTGGAGCGCAAAGGCGCACGCACGGCGTTTTTAACCTCCGAGGGCTTTCGCGATTTGCTCTTTCTGGCGCGGCAGGATCGGCAACAGCTCTATTCACTGAAGCCGACGCCGCGCCCATGTTTGGCGGAGCGCGCCCTCTGCGCTGAAGTTCCCGAACGCCTCGCCTACGACGGCACGGTGCTGCGCCCGCTGGATGTGAGCGGGCTGAATCGGCTGATTCGTCGCTGGAAACGCGAGGGCGTGGAAGCGGTTGCGGTCTGCCTGTTGTTTGCCTACGCGAACCCTGCCCACGAGCGCGCGTTGAAACGCCTGCTGGCGCCGCATTTTGCTGTGTCGCTCTCCAGCGAGGTTGCGCCGGAGTTCCGCGAGTACGAACGCGCCAGCACCACCTTTTTGAACGCCTATCTGACCCCGCCGATGACGCGCTATCTGGAGTCGCTGCAGCGCGAGGCGCGTGGGGCGGGCGCGCTCCGTGTGCTGCTGAGCCACTCCGCTGGGGGGCTGATGGACCTCGGACGCGCCTGCGCGCATCCCGTCAGCACGATTCTGTCGGGCCCTGCGGCAGGTGTGATGGGTGCGTGGGCGGTCGGGCGCGGCGTCGGTGCGCACCGACTGCTCACCCTCGACATCGGCGGCACTTCGACCGATATGGCGCTCATCGACCGTGAGCCGTTGCGCACGCCGCTCGGCGAGATCGAGGGTATGCCGTTGCGCTTGCCCCGCCTCGATGTGCATACGATTGGCGCGGGCGGCGGCTCCATCGCGCGATTGGACGCAGTAGGTGGCTTGCGCGTCGGACCCGAAAGCGCTGGCGCAGACCCCGGTCCCGCCGCCTATGGCAGGGGCGAGCAACCTACGCTCACCGACGCGCACCTGACGCTGGGGCATCTGCTCCCGCAGACTTTCGGCTTCGGAAATGTCACGATAGACCCCGACCTGTCGGCAAAGGCGATTGAGCCGCTGGCGCGCGCGCTCGGTCTGTCGCTGCAGGAGGCGGCGGAGGCAATTCTGGAGCAGGCGCGGGCGAAGATGGCGCGCGGCTTGCGCCGTATCTCGGCAGGGCGCGGCGTCAGCCCCGAAAGCTGTACCCTGATTGCCTTCGGGGGCGCGGGGGGCTTACATCTGTGCGCGCTGGCGCGCATGCTCGGCATTCGCCAGTGGATTGCGCCTCCCTATCCTGGTGTGCTGTCAGCGTATGGACTGCTGTGGATGGATTGTGTGCATGAGGCGCGGCGCACTCTCCTGACACCCCTGCCCGAAACGTCCACCCGCCATCTGGAAGGGGCGTTGCTCGAACTGCGCGCTGAGTGCGAGGCGGCGATGCGGCAGATGGGCGCTCCCGTCGGCGGTTATGAGTTGCATACCTTCGCCGACCTGCGCTACGAAGGGCAGTCCTATGAACTCACCGTCCCCTTCGAGCCAGAGCGTCCCATGCAGGCGCGTCGGGCGTTCGAGCAGCTCCATCAGACGCGCTACGGATTCGCCATGCCCGACCGCCCCGTCGAGCTGGCGACCCTGCGCGTGCGCGCGGTTGCGCTGAACCCCAAGCCTGCGGGCGCATGCTGGGAGCCGCCCACGAACTATCTGTCCGACCTGCCCGCCACCACCTCGCTCTGGCTCGGCGATAAAGCGACAACTGTCCCCGTCCTCTCGCGCGAAGTGCTGCAACCCGACATGCCCATCCCTGCCCCCGCGCTGATTGTGCAGCCCGACTCGACCCTGCTCATTGAACCGGGCTGGCAGGCCTATCTGGATTCACGCACAGGCGCGTTAATCGGGCGAAGTTTATAACAGGAACAGTTTTTACCTGCGCGAATACTTGACATGCCGTGCAGGAGCCTAAAGAGGTTCGAGTAGATTACGACAGCCCGTGGAAGGAGTTCATTACGGTCTTCTTCCGCTGGCTGATTAAGCTGGTGCTGCCAGAGCTACACGAGCTTATCAACTGGTCGCGTAAGCCGCAGTTTCTGGACAACGAGCTGCGTAAGCTTTCGCCGCAGAGTGAGACGGGTCGTCTCTACACCGATCGTCTGGTCAAGGTCTGGCTCAAAAACGGCGAGACGCGCGCGATTCTGGTGCATGTCGAGGCGCAGAATCAACCGATAGCTAACCTGCCTGAGCGCATTTACACTTACCACGCCCGAATCTGGCTGGAACTGCGCCTGGACATCGTGAGCATCGTGATTCTCGGAGACAAAAACCCGAACTGGCGTCCCAACCGCTACCTTCGCGAACTGCCCGGCACGCGACTCGACTTCCAGTTTCACACGGTGAAGCTGCTCGCGATGGATGAGAACTTCTTGCTGCGCGAGGCTCAAAAGCGGAACCCTGCAGCGCTGATGCTTTTGGCGTTTCGCCGCACGATGGAGACGGAAAACGATATGGAAATGCGCTTTGAGGCGCGCAAACAACTCATCGCGCTGATAGTGGAGTATAGGTATAATAAAGAACATCGGGCGCATATTCTGCGTCTGCTGGAGTGGGTGATGACATTGCCAGAGACACTGGAGCAGCAGGTTGAGGAATTTGTGGAGCAATACAAGCGCGAGCGGAAGACAACCTTTGTCTCTCGTTTCGAGCGGCGCATGATAGAGCAGGGGCTTCAACAGGGGCTTCAACAGGGGCTTCAACAAGGGTTAGAACAGGGAATCGAGAGTTCTATCATGCGCGTCCTGCTCCATCGTTTCGGAGAGGAAGCAAAAACACTGAAGCAGGCCGTCGCCGCAATTGAGTCGATAGTGATTCTGGAGCAGTTGCTTGATGCCGCGCTCGACGCGCCTACTCTGAAGGCATTTGCTGAAACGCTTGAGCGCTATCGTGCGGCAGATGGCGAGTCGCGCGAATGACCCTTGCAGAGGTTTTACTGTTGACCGGGGGCGTGCTGGCGTACCAGGCGCTTTCTTACGCTGTTCCTGAGTCGCTTCGTACCGCTCTCTCGGCAGGCGCAGGCGTACTGGTTCCCCTGCAGAATCGCCTCGCGCTGGGGCTGGTGTTGCGAATCCGTGAGGAAGATAATCCCGAAGCGCTGGGCTATTCCCTCAGACCGATTGAGGCCGTGCTGAGCCAGCCCCTGCTGGACGAGTTACTCCTGAACCTGATGCGCCTGATGGAGCGCGCGCTGCTTTGCTCGTCAGCGGAGGCGGCGCAAACAGTGTTGCCTGCGGGCGTCCGCTATCGTCTGCGCGCCGTGATTGAGTTGGTGGAGCCGTTGCCGTCGCTGCGTTCGCCCGCGCAGCGGATGACGGCGGAGGCAATTCAACGGCACGGGGGGCGCGTCAGCCTCGCCGTTCTCAAGCGGGAACTTGCCGCCGCCATCTGGCAGCCAGGGCTGCGCGGGCTGCGCGAGAAGAGGCGTGTGCGCACGAGTTATGAGCTGGAGCCGCCCCCCTCTCCTGCTCGCCCTGCGGCGTTCATCGAGCTGACGGCGACGCCCGACGCGCTGGACGCCTTCTTTGCGAGCGAAGCAGCGCGCGCGCCCGCTCAAGCTGCGCTGCTGATGCACCTGTTGGAGCATCCTGAAGGCAGATTGCCGCGCGCTGCGCTGCTGCAAGGGACAGGCATTAGCCAGCAGTCGCTGCGCGCGCTGGAATCGCGCGGACTGGTGCGCACAGCGCGTGCGGATGAAGAGCCTGTCGTTGTGCCCAGCCCGCCCCCCACGCTCACGCCTGCCCAGCAGCGCGCCGTCGACGCCCTCAACGATGTTCTGAGAGCGGGCAGGCATGCAGTGTTCCTGCTCTACGGCGTTACGGGTAGTGGGAAGACGGAGGTCTACTTGCGCGCCGCCGCCGAATGTCTGCGTGTAGGACGCGGCGTGCTGATTCTCGTGCCCGAAATCGCGCTCACTGCGCAGGTCAGTCAGGCGTTTCGCGAGCGGTTCGGCGCGAGCGTTGCCGTGTGGCATAGCCTGCTCAGCCCCGCAGAACGCTACACGCAGTGGCTGCGCATCCAGCGCGGGGACACCCCCATCGTGGTCGGCGCGCGGTCGGCTCTCTTCGCCCCGATGCCGACTCTCGGACTGATTATCGTGGACGAAGAACATGAGACCTCCTACAAGCAAGCGCATGCGCCCGCCTACCATGCCCGCACGCTCGCAGAGGCGCGCGCTCACGACGCCAACGCCGTGTTGCTGCTCGGCTCCGCCACGCCCGCGCTGGAGACCTTCCATCGCGCCGAGCAGGGACTGCTCCAGCGGCTGGATTTGCCAGAGCGCGTCGGCGGAGCGCGACTGCCCGAAACCCAGCTCATCGACCTGCGCGGCAAGCGGTTCCAGCCCATCAGTTCTGAACTGCTCGACGCGCTCAAAGGGACCCTCGCGCGCGGGGAGCAGGCGATTCTGTTCCTGAACCGCCGTGGGTTCGCGCCGATGTTGCTCTGTCGGGAGTGCGGGTATACGCCAATGTGCCCAAACTGCTCGGTGGCGCTGGTGTATCACCGCGGCGCGACACCGTTTATGCTCTGCCATCACTGTGGGCATCGGCAGACGCCGCCGAGAGTCTGCCCGCAGTGTGGTGGACTGGAAATCCATCCCTTCGGCGTGGGAGCGCAGCGCGTGGAAGCAACGCTGCAGCAACTCTTGCCCGATGTACGCACCGCGCGCCTCGATCGAGATGCCTTCCAGCGGCGGGGGCAATATTTGCAGATTCTGGCCGATTTCCGCGCGGGGAATTTGCAGGTGCTGGTCGGTACGCAGATGGCGGCGCGGGGGCTGGATTTTCCGCATGTGACCCTCGTCGGGGTGATTAGCGCGGACATGGGGCTTTATCTGCCCGATTTTCGCGCCAGCGAGCGAGTGTTTCAACTGCTCATGCAGGTCATCGGGCGGGCGGGCAGGCGCGAGAAGCCTGGACGCGCCCTGATTCAGACCTACAACCCCGACCATCCCGCTGTGCAGCATGCCATGAACCAGGATTATGACGCCTTTTATCGGCAGGAGCTGGAGCTACGCCGCGAGGTGGGATATCCGCCGTTTGTGCGGTTGGTGAACCTGCTGAGTGTGGACGCCAGCGCGCCTGCCGCCGAACGCCCCTTGAAGCTGCTTGCCGAGACGCTCGAGCCACAGATTGGCGATGCGCTTCTGCAGATGCTTGGTCCCGCCCCGGCACCGCTGGAACGGTTGGAGAATCGCTATCGATATCATCTGCTGTTGAAATTCGCGCCTGACGCCGAACCTGCCGAGATTCTCGCGCCTGCGCTGGAGCGGCTCGCGCCTGCCGACCGCGCCCGCGTGAAGGTGGATATCGACCCGATGCAGCTGTTGTAATTGGGCTACGCGCTGCTACTTACCCCAGTGCAGGATGGTCTGCAATACGCCCTCGCCGCAGAGGTAGAAGTTGCGCAGGATCAGTCGCTCCTGCGGGGTGTGGATACGGTCGGCGCCTGTGGGGAACACGAGGCACCGAATCCCCTTCAACGCGAAGGCGTTCGCGTCGGAGCCGCCTCCTGTGCGCTCCAGCCGAGGCTCGATTCCGACCGTTTTCAGCCCCGCTATCGCCGCCCGCACGATGGGCGCGTCGGGCGCGAGGCGAATCGCCTCAAAAGTCTGGCTGAAGTTGACCTCTACTTTGCCTTCGCTCTCCTGCGCTACCTGCTCACAGACGGCTTTCCACCGCTGGGTGAGGGCTTTCACGCGTTCAGAATCGAAACTGCGGAACTCACCCACCAGCTTCACGCGGTCGGGCACGACATTCATCGCCTGTCCACCCTCGATGATGCCGATGTTTGCGGTGGTCTCCTCGTCGAGCCTGCCCCACTGCATTTGGGCGATGGCTTTCGCCGCCATCGCGATGGCGTTCCTGCCCTTCTCAGGCTCCGCGCCCGCATGCGCCGCCTTGCCATGAAACACCACCTCGAACTTCCAATGCGTGGGCGACTGCACAAACAGTGCGCTGGGGTCTTCCCGCCCGTCCACCACCAGTCCTGTTCGGGCTTTGAGCAGGCTCGTGTCGAACGCCTTCGCGCCCAGCAGACCCTTCTCCTCGCGAATGGTGAACACCACCTCCAGCGGCGGATGGGGCAGGTTGCGCTCCTTGAGCGTGCGAATCACCTCCAGAATAATCGCCACGCCCGCTTTGTTGTCCGCGCCCAGAATTGTGCTGCCGTCCGTGCGGATTTCGTTCTCGTCGCGGACAATCTGGATGTTCTGAGTGGAGTAGACGGTATCCACATGGGCGTTGAGCAGCAGTGGCGGCGCGTTTACCGTGCCTTTGAATCGCGCGAATACATTCCCGCCTGAGCCGCCGATTTGCTTGCTCGCCTCGTCGATGATGACGGTCTCCGCACCGAGTTCGCGCAGCTGCTTCGCCACGAACTCACATATCACCGCCTCGTTCTCGGAGCCGCTCTCGATACGCGCCATTTCGATAAACAGCGCGGTCATCCGCCCGTAGTTGAGTAAGGGCTGATAATCGTTCGCCCACGCAAGGCACCAGAGCAACCCGACCAGCAGACTCAGGCGTTTCATAGCGCGCCAATTATACCGAGCGGAGAGAACGGCAGGAATCGGGCATGTCCTATCGAATCGCGCTGTTATGCACCTGATTATTCGGTGTTCGGCGCCAGGGCGCGCGGGGCTGATTGGCAACCCCAGCGACATGTATGGGGGCACGGTGATTTCCTGCGCTGTACCGCTGCGGGCGCGTTGCACGCTGGAGCCAGCGGCGCGCCTCACTTTCCAGTCGCGTGAGCGGCTGCTTGCGCCCGAGACGCTGGAGTTGCAGTCCGATGAGTTCGATGTCTGTTGTGTCGCGCTGCAGGGGCTGGGCTTCACGGTGGAGAGCGCGCCGTTCATGGTGCGCATTGAGACCGACATCCCCGCGCAGTCGGGGCTGGCAGGGTCGTCTGCGCTGTTGACAGCGATTACGGCGTGCTTGCTAAGCTATCGGAAAGAGGAATGGGGGACGCGCCACCAGATCGCGGAGCGCGTGCGCCGAATCGAGGCGCAACTGCTGCAGGTCGCCTGTGGGTATCAGGATTTCTATATGGCGGCGTTTGGGGGGCTGAACCTGATGGACTTTCGCGACAAGGAGCTGCTGGGCAAAGATCCCACCGAGCCGCTGGCGTGCGTCGAGCCGTTGCAGGGCTATCTGCAGGGCGTCGCGCTCCCGCTCTGGCTGGCGACGACAGGGGGCAAGCGGTTTTCAGGGGCAGTGCATGCGAATCTGCGCGCCCGCTGGGAATCGGGCGAGGCAGCGGTCGTAGAAGGCATGGCGCGCCTCGGCAGGCTCGCCCGCGAGGCGAAAACCGCGCTGCTCACGCGCGATTGGAAACAGCTCGCCTACCTGATGAACGAAAACTACGCAATTATTCGGGAGCTGGGATGCAGCGGCGAGACACTCGACCAGCTCGTACAGGTCGCGCTGGAGAACGGCGCGCTGGGCGCGAAGCTCGCAGGCGCGGGCGGCGCGGGGGGAACGATTATCTTCCTCACGCTCCACCCCGAACGCACGCTGCCCGCGCTGCGCGAGGTCGCCGAGAGAATCATCCCCCTCGCGCCCAACGCGCCGGGGGTGAGTATGGGATAGACGGAACGCTTTCTCCTGTGTTCGTCGTCTCCCGCCGCCTCCCGCCTGCCTTTCCAGCGGCATGGAGCTAGCGGGTCCTGAGCAGTGTAGCGCGGCACCGCGCCGACGGCTTCAACGCCCTGCCCACCTTCCGATTTGGGATAGGCGGACTCAGGCACGCCGCTCTGGTTCACGCCCCCGCCGCTGTCGCCGAAGGTGAACCAGATCGCTACCGCCACGGCAATCACCAGTCCAATCGCCACCGGTTTCGAGACTTCTATTGCGCATCACCGCCCTTAGTCGTCGAGATCCCACAGGTACTGTTCGGGATCCAGCACAAAGCCGCTGCACTGCGGGCGCGCGTCGCAGCCCTGCGTGAGCTGGGAGGGGCGATAGGATTTTACATGTCCATCCACGAAGGCAACAGTCGTCCGCTCATGCCGATGGAAGTGCCACGCGCCGCCGAACTCTATCCATGTGTACCAGCCCGTAGCGGTCTGCAGACGCC
This sequence comes from uncultured Fimbriimonadales bacterium, assembly GCA_937992175.1. Taxonomy (GTDB): domain Bacteria; phylum Armatimonadota; class Fimbriimonadia; order Fimbriimonadales; family GBS-DC; genus GBS-DC. Next base: position 18,537 of record CALKLF010000008.1, read on the forward strand.
AGCAAGCGGAGCGCGCGCCCGCGCCGCACGAGTTGCCTTGATAGTCGTACCAGCCGTTTGCGCGACCGCTATCGCATTCGCTGCGCACAATGGTAAAAGTGTCCACGGTGGCGCGTTTGTTGTACCACCGGTTCGTATGCGCGTTGCGCATAATCGGGGAGAGGTAGACATAGTGCTTCGCCACTCGTGATTATTTTGATGTTCCGCCCCCCTCCTGCAGGTCTGATAAGAGGACACGGTTCTGCCTCCACTGCGAACTTAGGAGGCGCATTTTCCCCCGCACTTTCTGAACCTCACTCCCCACCCCCCTCCCCGTAAACGGAGAGGGGGAGCAGGCAGCGCGTAGCGCGCATTCCCCCATCTCCGCACGCGGAGAGGGGGGGCAAGGGGGGTGAGGTCGGAAAAAGCGGAGGCATGGGCGGTAGATTGTCCTCAGGTGGTGTACCCTTATCAGCTCGTGTAGGTTCTCCCTGCTTTGCGAGGGGAACCGATGTGCGCTTTCCCCTAAACCTCTTGACAATCCGCGGGTCGGTATGGTATAATATGCCCTGCCTGAGCCATCGGGCGAATAGCTCAGCTGGGAGAGCGCTTCCCTTACAAGGAAGAGGTCGCAGGTTCGAGTCCTGCTTCGCCCACTGAACTCAAAATCGCCCCATCCTCTAAGACCACTTCCCTGCGCTTCTTGGGAACGCCTTGTAGAGAACTACCTGCTCTACCGTCAAGCCACAAAAAGCCCTAAAACCGCCGAAAAATCGCGCCATCTGCTCCGCGCCTTCCTTGAGTGGAACCCCCCTGCGCCACAACAATTTCGGCGAGAGGATTGGCTCAAATTCGTGGCGAGCCTGCGTGAATCCAACTACGCTGAATGGACAGTCCACTCGGTTGCTCGCGAGGTTCGGCTACTCCCCAAGTGGCTGGAGCAAGAGGGCTTGCTCGGCTCCATCGTTCGGCAAGGCGACTTGCCCAAACCCCCCGCCCCAAACCCCAAACCGCTCGCGCCTGCCGAACTGCAAACTCTCCTGCTCGCCGCAGGCTCCAGCGAGGGATGGCTCGCACGGCGTGATGTGGCGATTGTAGCCACTCTCGCGGATTCAGGGCTACGGCGCGGCGAACTGCTCCAGATGACGACAGAGCAGGGGTTGGTGGGTTCAGGCGTCGTGAAGCAAAAAGGAGGCTCCTTGCATCGGTTCACACTCGCGCCTGAAACCTGCTTGCTCGTTCGCGAGTACCTGCGAGCCATCGAGAAGGCAGGGTTCCCGCTGGAGCCGAACGCCCCGCTATGGCGAGCGCAGGATGGTAGACCCTTGACGCCGAATGGGCTAAGGCAAATCTTTCGCAGGTTCAGCAAGAGGCTCGGACAGCGCGTCTACCCCCATCAACTTCGAGCAACCGCTGCAACCCTGCGGTTAGCGCAAGGTGTGCCAACAGAGATTGTACGGCAAGGTTTGGGGCATAGGGACGCGAGAAGCATAGCCTACTACGCTCGCGTCGCCGAAACTGACGCCGACAGGCTCCTGAGGGAATCAAACCCGCTTCGGCTCATCAGCAGGAAACCGCGCGAGTAAGCCGAATAGAACCGTAGCCTGCTCTCTCGCGTTCGTGCCCCTCTGTGAACGCGAGGGGCAGGCTTACAGTGGAGTGTGTGGAGCCGATGTGGAAAGTCAGGCGCGAAATCGTAGAACTCTATACGACGCTGATGGAGATTCTGCAACTTGCGCAGGAACCGCCTGAAGTAGTGCAGATTCGCGCCGAATGGGAAGCCCTCTCCAACGCCTACCCGAACCCCGACGCCTCTTGCCATAAAGCCATAGAAGCCTGCTGCCGAAAGTGGAAACTCTGTGACGCGAACGGCGTGATTCCTACAGGGCTATTCGCCTTGCGATGTGAAGGGAAAACCGACCTGCGAGAAGCCGACTTCCGAATCTGGAGATTCGAGCCGTTAGACCGCCCCGAACTACCGTTCCACCTTTGGGTAGACCCGCGAATCGAGAGCAAGCAGGAGTTTCTCGCCCGCGCGAAGGCAACTCTGCAGGTAGAGCGCGAACCCCAGCTGCTGGAGAAAATACACGAACTACCTGCCTCGCCTGTGGTGCGGATGGAATGGAACGCCTCGCGAGGCGAGTTTGAGCCGAAACCTGCAGGATGGCTTCAGAGGGCGCGAGAGGCGTGGAATCTCCCCCCTGAGTTCATGCCCGATGGCGTGCTAACCGAGATGATTCTACGGGTAGCCGAGTGCTACTACAATCACCTTGCGAAGCAGGTGGGGAGTTATGTGCCTAAGACAACGCGAACGCGAGATGAGATTCCTAATATGAAGCGAGGGACGCGCCAATACTACCTTGAAATGGCGTGGGTTCACCTGCTTCGCGCTGTCGGCTGGAGATGGGAACCCATAGCCGATTGGCTGTTTCGGCATGGCATAGTGGAGCGCGAGAGGAAACTCACAGAGGGTTATGCTCTTCTACTTGCGAGGCTTCGCAAGATTCCTGAGCGATTGCGGAGAGAATTTTGGCTGTAAAACCCCGAATTTTTGTGAATAAGACCACCCCCCCTGCGTTATTCACAAAATCACCTGCCACACTCATAAGCGCTATGAGTGGACAGGTACTGCGCTGGCTATTCGATGGCGACAGGTGTGCACTGCTCGCCCTACGGCGAAGGGCTGAACGGCACTTCCGAAGCCCGCTGGGCGAGCTGAGGAGCATCGTCTATGAGGCGTTAGAGCCTGAGATTGAGGCTGTCAAAGCCGAACTCGCTGCCGAACTGCCTGACGAGCCTGCTGAGCGCAAGGAGGTGAGCCTGCCGTGAGAGGAAACGCGAACCCCCGCCACGCCCGTTCAGGTTCAGGCGAAGCAGGGGCACACACCGCCGAGATTATACCCACACCGAGCTCGAATGACGCCCGTGATTGGGCAGGGTACTACCTCTCGCGCGGTTGGGCTGTCGTGCCGATTCCTACCCGCGAGAAAGCCCCCCGACTACAGGGTTGGCAGAATCTGCGAATCGCGAGTGATGAAGTAGGCGAGTACTTCGGAGCCAATTCTAACATCGGGCTAATACTCGGTGAGGCGTCGCACGGTTTATGTGATGTAGACCTTGATGACGCCTACGCCCGCCGATTAGCCGATGCCTTCCTGCCACACACTGAGCTGAGGAGCGGACGCCAATCGACAGGCGTGGCTCACTATTGGTACTATTCAGACTTTCGGCAGACGCGCCGATGGGTAGACCCCGAAGCGCAGGGCGAGCGAGCTTGCTTGCTTGAGCTTCGGGGGAAGGGGCAAACCATCGTGTGCCCGTCAGTACATCCATCGGGCGAGAAAATCGATTGGGTGAATGTGAGCAGCGAGCCTGCGCAGGTGGACAGCGACACGCTGTTGCGTGCCTGCGAGCGACTGGCTGCTGCCAGCCTGCTGGCGCGTCGCTGGGCAGTAGGACAGCGCCACGAACTCGTGTTGGCACTTTCAGGCACACTCGCACGGGCAGGTTGGCGCGAGCAGGAGAGTGCCGAGTTTATTCGCGCGATTGCCCGCGCGGCAGGAGATGAGGAACTTGCCGACAGAGCGCGTGCTGTCGCCGACACCTACGAATCGATTCGGCGTGGTGAGCCTGCAACGGGATTGCCCACGCTGAGCGACTTGCTCGGCGAGCGCACGGTACGGACGCTATGCGACTGGCTCCAGTTGGGACACCAAGAGAGTAGGCGTGTCCCAACTGTCCCAACTGTCCCAACTGAGGAGAGGGGTTGGCGGTTCCATCCCATCCGCTACTCGGAGCGAGAGCGAGAAGATGTGGAGTGCTTCGTGCCCAACCTACTCTACTCCTCAAAGTTGACGGTTTTAGCGGGGCCGCCTGGTGTTGGAAAATCCGTATGGGCACTCGAAGTTTCGTGTGTCCTGTCGGATGGAGGTGAACTGTGGGGACGCTACCCCCTTCCCATCGTGAGTACACTTTGGCTCGACTTTGACGAGGCGTTCGCCCGACTGCAGGAGATTGCTGATGCCCATTATGGCGCGAAGGAGCGACACATCTGGACGCTACCCCAAGAGGAACTCCTACCGCTGGGCTACGAAACCTACGCCGCCTACAGCCAACTCATTCGCGACCTGAACATCGGGTTGGTGGTGGTGGACGGGCTAATTGATTTTCTTGCCCTAAACGACGCGAATGACGCGAGCCAAGTTCGTGAGCGAATGGCTTGGCTTCGGGCGCTGGCGCGAGAAACTGACGCTGTAGCCCCGTTGGAACCTGATGAAGTAGCGCAGGTTCTCGAACTCTGGACGCTTGCGGAATCGAAGCGATTCCCGCGCCTTGTCATTCCTGACTACGCTGTCGTGGAGTGTGGCGCGTCAGCTTGGCGTCTATTCCTTGAACGCGCTGCAGGTTCAGGCGCGATTGCCCTCGCGCGAAACCTGCTCCAGCAACGCCCGAAACCGAATGGGCAACCGAGCCTGTTCAGTACCGAAGGTAAAACCATCGACAGAGCCGATTGCGACCTTTTCGAGTCCTAACCGCGAGGCAGGCAGGGTAGCACTCATCACCTCCCCCACGCTACCCGCCTGCCCCCTTCACGAAGTTAGACAAAAATCGGGCATTTTTGAGTTCAGGCGAGTCTAACTTCGCCTCATGCGCCGTATATGAACCGATGGGCATGAACCGAGGCAATAAACGCAAGCAAGCGCAGGAGATTCTCCTTCGCTGCCTTCGCGAAGGTGTGAGCCTGCCCGTCGCCCTTCGCGTGGCAGGCGTGCCTAAGGCAACATACTACGATTGGCTGAAACGCTACCCTGCCTTTGCACAAGCAGTAGAGTGTGCTGAAGCCGAAGCCCTCAGTGCTATAGAGCGCGTCCTTTACATAACTGCCCTACAAGGCGACACGAAGTCGGCGATGTGGCTACTTTCACGCCGTTGCCCTGAAACCTATAGCTTGAAACACCAGCCTGCTGATGAGGATTATACAGTGGAGCTTTATGTCCCGCCCGACGACGGTTCCGTGCCCTACAAGATTCAGCTCGCTTCACAGCCCACGAACGGCACGAAATCCTGAAAAATTCGCCCCTGAATCGGCAGGAATCTTTCGCCCTCTCGCGAAACAAAGAAACGCCTACCTGTTCAGAACAGGTAGGCGAGGTGCTGTAGCAGGGTGCGCTGCCACAGCGCGAGAGAGTATACACCCTCTTTCGCGAAACTCCTGCAAGCCCCCTGCGAGAAGCCCCTCTGACACCATTCGGGTTTCCCTGTTTTCCTGAAAAACAGGGGCACGAGAGACCCCCAGACTCGTGTTGGGTTCGGGGTGGCGAAAGGGAGCGTGTGAGGCGCGATTCAGGTTCACGGAAATAACTGGCGCGCCCGGAGGGATTCGAACCCCCGACCCCCAGATCCGAAGTCTGGTGCTCTCGTCCGCTGAGCTACGGGCGCAGGACATGGTCGGGGCGCCCGGACTCGAACCGGGGACCTCTACCACCCCATGGTAGCGCGCTAACCATACTGCGCCACGCCCCGACAGGCTGTATTATACCCCAAACGCAAGAGAATGCAAGCAGGGTGTGCGGCGAGGCGGCTCAGGGTGCCTCGGGCGTCACCTGTACCTTGATCTCTTTGCCCTCGCGGATAACGGTGAACTCCACAGGCTTGCCTGCCTCCATCTTCTCATAGAGGCTGGTAAGCTCCTCGATGCTCTTCACACGCTGCCCCATCGCTGCGACGATCCGATCACCTGGACGGAGTCCCGCTTTTTCGGCAGGCGAGCCGGGCGCGACGCCATCCAGCAGCACGCCCTCTTGCTCCGAGTAGGCAGGGATTAACCCGATGCGCACGCGGAACCCGCGCCGCGCGCCCTGCTCCGCCGCCGGCGCCTGCGGGCGCGTGAACTGCAGCCGCTCAGGACGATTCGTGATGTCGTACACCACACGCTCCGCCAGCGCGACAATCTGCGCCTGCCCCTCGTAGTTGATTTTGTCCCAAGTGTCTGACGGACGATGGTAGTCGGGGTGCATGCCCGTGAAGAAGAACAGGATGGGGATGCCCGCCCGCATAAACGGCATATGGTCGCTGCCGCCTGACGCGGACTGGCTCAGTTGCAAGTTCAGGTTCTCCGTGTTCGCCGCCTTGAGGATGCTCTCCCACTCGGCGGTCGTGCCTACGCCGCTGATGGAGACACGATTGTTCGTCATGCGCCCCACCATATCGAAGTTCAGCATGGCGACGATGTTCTCGCGGGGGACGGTCGGGTTCTGCACGAAGTGCGCCGCGCCCAGCAAGCCTTCCTCCTCGGCGGAGAAGGCAATCACCAGCACGCTGCGCTTGAGCCGCTCGCGATTCTGAGCCAGCAGGCGCGCCAGCTCCATGATCGCCGCCGTGCCCGAGGCGTTGTCGTCCGCGCCGTAGTGGATGTCGCCAGGTTCGGGCGCAAGCGAGCCGACCTCGCCAAAGCCCAGGTGGTCGTAGTGGGCGCCAATCACGATGACCTCGCTGCGCAGTTTCGGGTCACTGCCGGGAATGAAGCCGATCACATTCCGCGCCACACCACGATTCGGCTCCAGCGACGCCGCCATCTCCACGCTGGCGTTGAGGTTTGCGCTCACCGGCAAGCCCTTCTCGTTGATGCGCTTGATCGCCTGCGCGACGGTCATCCCCAGCGGCTGCAACAGCCGGTCGCCCACCGACGCCTGCACATTCAAAATCGCGACATTCGTCGCGGGCGCACGTCCGCGCATTCCCACCGGCATCAGGCGATCGTTCTCGGGTTGGTTCACCAAAATCACGCCCACCGCGCCTTTCTGGATGGCGGTTTGCACTTTCTGTGGAATGCGCGACGCTCGCTGGATGTCCGAACTGACGCCCTCGAAGCTGGGCGCGCCGCGCAGGATTACGGCAATCTTACCGGAGACATCCACATTCTCGTAATCATCGTAGCCTGCGTTCGGTTGCGAAATGCCGAACCCCACAAACACCAGCTCGCCCTCCACCTTCGTGTTGCTGGTCATATTCAAAGGGCGAATCGACTCTGCAGGAGCCTCCCACACGCTGCCGCGCTTGAGCTTGAGGTAGTTCTCGTTGCCCGGCTTGAAACCGAGCGTCAGTTCCCAATCCTGAAAATAGCCGTTCGTACCCTTCGGCTCCAGCCCTGATTGCTCGAACACGCGAGCGATATAGTCCGCCGCTTTGTACGCGCCTGGCGCAATCGCAAAGCGCCCCTCCAGTTCTGGCGAGGCAAGATACTTCACATGCGCCTGCAGATTGCTCACCGAGACGCTGGAACGATTCGCGAACGCCAATAGAAATAGCAGCCCAACGCCTGCGAGTAGACTCAGCCTTCTCATTATCATAGCCCTCGCTATGGGAATTGTACCCCACTTTCTCATAGACTCAAAACAGCGTGTCATGTTCTGCTATCAGCCGCGCCACAAGCGGGGTGAACACACCGTCAGTGAGCAGACAAAGGGGCTAACCCGCATCTACAATCGATTTCAGCTCAGCCAGTACGGTCATCAGCGTCTCCAGCGGGTGGTCGCCCAACGGCGTGGTAATCTCGTCAGGTTGGGTGCGCGTGCCGGGAATCGCTTTTTGCAGCGCGAGTTGCCAACGCGCCTTGAGTTTGCGGTCGGGCTTGAACTTCAGCACGAGGTGTTTGCCGTCGACGCCGATGCTCTGCACGCCCAGCGCGTGGGCGAGGATGCGCTGCTCCATCAGCCGAATGAGGTGCCTCACGGGCGCGGGCAGCTCGCCGTAGCGGTCGCGCAGCTCGCGCACCAGCGATTTGAGTTCCTCGCGCGTGCGGCTGCCCGCGATGCGCTTGTAGTAGCCCAGCCGCTGCGCCACATCCGCGATGTAATCGTGCGGAATGAAGGCGTCTACGGGCAGCTTGCTCGCGTCGGGCAGATCCTCTTGCACGGGGGCTTCCAGATCCCAGCTGGTTTCGCCCTTGCGCAGGCGGCGGATGGCGTCGCGCAGCATCGCCTGATACAGCTCCAGCCCCACCGAACGCATCGCGCCGTGCTGCTCCTCGCCCAGCAGGTTGCCCGCGCCGCGTATCTCCAAATCACGCAACGCCAGCGCAAAGCCCGAACCTAAGTGCGAGAACTCCTTGAGCGCCTGCAGCCGCTCCTCCGCCTTCTCCCCCAGTCGTCCCGCCTTAAACAGAAAGTAAGCATACGCCTGCCTATCCGAACGCCCCACACGCCCACGCAACTGATACAACTGCCCCATGCCAAACCGCTCCGCCCCCTCCACAATCAGCGTGTTCACATTCGGCATATCTAACCCATTCTCAATAATCGTGGTGCTGACCAGCACATCGTATTCGTGATTGTAAAACGCCAGAATGATATCTTCCATCTCGCGGGCGGGCATTTGCCCATGTGCGACGGCGATGCGGGCATGCGGAACCAGTTTTTGCAGCCGCTCGGCGACATGCGTGATGCCCTGAATGCGCGGCACGACATAGAACACCTGCCCGCTGCGCTGCAGCTCGCGGAGAATCGCCTCGCGCGCCATCCAGTCAGTGTAGGGCGCAACCACTGTGCGGATGGGCAGCCTGCCTGGCGGCGGGTCGGTAATCATGCTCATGTCGCGGATTTCGGTCAGCGCCATATACAGCGTGCGCGGAATCGGCGTCGCGCTCATCGACAGTACATCGACTGTACCGCGCAGTTTCTTGAACCGCTCTTTTTGCATCACGCCGAACCGCTGCTCCTCGTCGATAATCACCAAGCCGAGATTTTTGAACTGCACATCGTCCGAAAGCAGGCGGTGCGTGCCGATGACCATATCGATCGCGCCCGTTTTCAGTCCGTGCAGGATGCGTTTCTGCTCGGCGGGGCTAATCAGGCGGCTCAGCAGCGCGACCTGCGCTCCGAACGGCTCGAAACGCTCCCTGAAAGTTTGATAGTGCTGATAGGCTAAAATCGTGGTGGGGCACAGCAGGGCGACCTGCCGTTCCGCCAAGATTGCCTTGAACGCCGCGCGAATCGCCACCTCCGTCTTGCCGAACCCCACATCACCTATTAACAGCCTGTCCATCGGGTGCGGCGACTCCAAGTCGGCTTTCACTTCCTGGATGGCGCGGAGTTGCCCCTCGGTCTCGATGTACGGAAACATCGCCTCCATCTCGGCTTGCCACGGGGTGTCCTCGCCGTAGGGGGGGCGGGTGGCTTTCTCGCGCAGGGCGTAGATACGCACCAGTTCCTCCGCCACCTCTTTGGCTTTCTGGCGGGCTTTGGCGACCGTGCGCGCCCACGCCGTGCTGCTTAGGCGTTTGATTTCGGGCGGTTTATCGTCGGGCGCGATGTATTTCTGGATGCGGTCTAACTGGTCAACGGGCACGAAGATGCGGTCGGGGTGGGCGTACTCGATGAGGAGGTACTCGCGTTTGACGCCCTCGCGCTCTAAGGTGGTCAGCCCCCTGAACACGCCCACGCCGTGATAGATATGCACTACATAGTCGCCTGGCTGCAAGTCCATAATGGAGGTGATGGGCACGCCTTCGTTGAAGCGTCGGGGGGGCAGGCGCAGGCGTCGGTTTTCGAACAGCTCGGCGTCGGTGATGAGAACGAACTTCTGGGCGTCCCACACGAAGCCGCCGCCGAGGTTGCCATGGTGGATAATGACGCCTTCACCCCCTGACTGACCGTGCGAATGGGGCGCGGGGAGACCCTCACCCCCTGACTGACCGTGCGAATGGGGCGCGGGGAGACCCTCACGACCGTGCGAATGGGGCGCGGGGAGACCCTCACGACCGTGCGAATGGGGCGCGGGGAGACCCTCACCCCCTGACCCCCTCTCCCACAGCGTGGGAGAGGGGGAACTCGCTGCGGCGCATGTGGAACTCTCGGCGGCGTGCATGGAACTCTCGGCAGAGTGCGTGGAACTCTCCGCAGAGTGCGTGGAACTCTCCGCAAGGCGCGTGGACATCCCTGCGCCGCGCGGCGACTCCCCCTCTCCCACGCCGTGGGAGAGGGGGCTGGGGGGTGAGGGCAACGAGGCGCGCGGCTCGCCCTGCGGAGGCAGTACGCCCCCCACGCCGTGGGAGAGGGGGCTGGGGGGTGAGGGCAACTCCAACATTTCCAACGCCTTTTTCACCTGCGTCGGTCTATCAGTGGCGATGACAATCGTGTAGCCCGCCTTATGCCAGTTGGCGATGCGTTGCCAGATGTCCGCGCCGCTGGAGACCGTGCGCAGGGAGCGTGTCCCAGGCGTGAACTCCTGCAGCGCGCATGGTGCGACGGCATTCCTGCCGTCGCCCTGCGGGGGGTTGGCATTCCTGCCGTCGCTCGGCGTAGCGTCGGCGTCCCGCCGAAGGGTCTCTGGCGTTGTCGCAGACTGGGCTGGGTTGTGCATGGTGCAAAAGCAATATGAGTATACCTATGTTTCAGGCAGCAGAACACAGAGCTTGCGTTCTCACGCAATCACAAGCCTGCTCTTCCACTGTATCACCAGTTCATGATGGAAGATTTCTACCACTATCTGTACAATCTGTCGCGGTCAGGCGTCGCAAGGCGCAGCAGCATAGTCTCCGCGTGGGTTCCGAGCGGATATTTGCGCAGAGTGATTGCGGCAGGTTCTCGTCAAGCTTGATTCTCATCATTTGTTGACAGGTAAAGGCGGCAACCGACGCATTCAGCAACGCGCACAGATAGTATGACTCATCCTTATCGTCAGTCTGGTAGTAAAAGCTGGCGTTGTTCAAAATGATTCCCTTGAAGAGTTCAGGTTTCTCCCGCAAGTGAGCGGATCGGTGCAATCGCGCCGATTCGGTTTGCAGCCTTTCTATGTCGATTAAGAAGCGCATGGTGGCATCGGTGGGCATCACTGTGAATCCAGCCACGCACGCAACAAGTGCGGATTGATGCGTTGCCCCTGAGTCGCGAAGTAGCGATTCGTTGTGAGTACCCCTACGATGTGTCCCTCGTTGCCTACCTTCACCACGACTTTTGGTGGGTCGGTGGCATACTTGTTGAAGGCGGAAGTGGAACTGTATTTACTCCCATACTTGCTGTGGGGATTGAAAAGTCCGTCGGACTTATAGGGGCTGCCCGCGTCATACCTGTTGCCGAGCGCGTTGGAACCGCTCCGAGCGATTCTACCGAGATTTTCGCCATCTGCGCCAATCACATAGGCGTCGAGGCGCTCCAGCTCTTCAAAGTCGCGGAACAGGGCGCGTTGACGAGCCTCGATATCGGGCACAAGGATTTGATGAGCAGCCGAGCCGAGACCGAAAGTCATGGCTATCGTCGCCAATGCGAGCCATTGATTTCGCATCGCAGTTCCTCCTGGATGGAAAGCACTCTCTGTTCTTGGAGAGGCTTCCCTAAAAATATACCATCACCCAAGCTGTGACTTACCGATTCAGAGCAGGCGAGATTCCTCTCGCTTCGCTCGGAATGACAAGTTCGTTTTCGCAAAACCGTTCTGTCATTCCGAGCGAAGCGAGGAGTCTCGCCTGCTTCATGCCGTGTTCCAGTGGCGTTGTCGCAGGAAGCGCTTATTGCAGCGACAGTTGCACATACAAGGGATCAAGCGGAGTGTGGCTTTCTACCCGCTCTTCGAGAGCAGAACTTCGCAGGAATCGGGGGAACACGGATGTATTAAGAAAGGCAAGGAGGTATTTTATGCGCAGACGCGGATTTACACTGATTGAGCTACTGGTTGTCATCGCGATTATCGCCATTCTGGCGGCGATTCTGTTCCCCGTATTTGCGCGAGCGCGCGAAAGCGCACGCAAAATCCAATGCCTGAGCAACATGAAGCAGCTGGGCAACGCGATTATGATGTACACGAACGATTATGACGAGTATTTCCCTGAGCTGGCGAGCGGTGGCTGCTGGGGACGCGCAGGGATTGCAAACTCGCTCTGGACCCGTCAGATTTTTCCCTATGTGAAAAATAAGGGCGTCTATCTCTGTCCATCGGCGCGAACCCCGCAGGGCGAGTCGCCTCGGATGGGCACGCGCTTTGACGCCAGCGTCGCAGTGCCTGAGGATACGGAAGTGGACCCGCGGAATTTCTGTCCTGGACTGCCCGATAATCAACGATGGCACATCGATCGGCGGTTGCAGCCCGTTGGGATGAACAAGTTCTTCGCCCCGTACTGGCAGTGTCGGGAGGGCATAGACCCGGGTTGCCAGGCGCGTTGGAACCCTTGCGCCAGCGTAGGGATTCCCGCATGCGACTCAATCTGCGCCGCGCAATATATCGCCCATGCGCGCATCCGCGAATCGGCGAAGATGGTCGTACTGACCGATGGCGTGATCGACTGTGAAGGCGGTGGTGGCTACTGGATTAATGTCGCCATCCCTGTGAACGGTCACTTCGGGATCTCAGGGCGGCATGAGGGGCACAATATTACCTTCGCGGATGGGCACTCGAAATGGTTCCCCCTGCGCGCCCGCGAGAACTGGGTCAGCCCGAACGAGGCGCTCTCCACTACCCAGCATCGTGGCATGGTGCAGGAGCGCGTCGCTTCAGGCGCACAGAACTTTACCTGCGTAAACTATAACCCCGCCGATGTCCACTGGAACCCGATGGTCTTCTACCCAGGCGACAACCCCACGATCGATCAGCAGTGTCGTTCCACGATGTGAGCAGAAGGAGGCGATGATGAAGGCGGAAGTACCATCCTGGTTGGCTGTGGCACTGATTGTGCTGGCAATCGCGCTCGTTGGGGGCTGGCTTTTCTATTCAACCAGTCAGCCTGCTAACAACACCGTAATCCAGAAAGACTACGGCGACGAGTCGAACCCGTTCGGCAATCAGCCGCCGCCGCAAGGTGCACGCCCTGGCGCAGGCGCAAGCGGGCCGTGAACGAAACGGCTCCTCGCTGTGCTTGGAAAGGCAACGGTTGCTATACCAATAGGGGTTTCAAGGACACAGTTCGTCGGCGGGGGCACCGACACTACGCACGCGCTCGTAGCGTCGGCGTCTCCGCCGACGATTCGACTGCCCGAACCTAATGTGCGATATGGTGCGCCCGCACCTCGCGCACAACGGTGACCTTTACCTGACCTGGATACTCCAGCTCGGACTGGATTTTGTGCGCAATTTCACGGGCAAGCTGATGGGCGCGCAAATCGTCCACCTCGTTCGGCTTGACCAGCACGCGCACCTCGCGCCCCGCCTGAATCGCGTACACTTTCTCTACCCCTTCGAAGCTCATGGCGATGCGCTCCAGTTCCTGCATACGGCGCAGGTACTGCTGGAGCGACTCGCGCCGCGCCCCCGGACGCGCCGCCGAAATCGAGTCGGCGATAATCACCACATGCGCTTCGAGGCTGGCGGGCGGGATATCGTGATGGTGCGCGCCGACGGCGTTGCACACAATCTCGCTCTCACCGTAGCGACGCAGGAGCTCCATGCCAATCAGCGCGTGCGGTCCCTCGGTGGTGTTTTCCAGCGCCTTGCCGATATCATGAAAGAGGGCGGCGCGTTTGACCACGCGCGTATCCAGCTTCAGCTCCGCCGCGAGCAAGCCCGCCAGAGTTGCCACCTCGATGGAGTGATCCAACACATTTTGCGCGTAGCTGGTGCGGTAGCGCAGCTTGCCGAGCGTGCGCACAATCTCAGGGTGGACGCCCGTCAATCCGACCTGCAGCACGGCTTCCTCGCCCGTCTGCCAGATGCGTCGCTCCACCTCGCTCTTGGCGCGTTCGTACTCCTCTTCGATGCGGGCGGGGTGGATGCGCCCGTCGTTAATCAGGTTCAGCATCGTGATTCGGGCGATTTCGCGGCGGATTGGCTCGAACGAGGACAGTACGACCGCTTCAGGCGTGTCGTCGATGACCACATCGACGCCCGTGATATGCTCAAAGTGGCGGATGTTGCGTCCTTCGCGTCCGATAATGCGCCCTTTGATGTCCTCGCTGGGCAAATGGATGACCGTAATCGTGTTCTGCGCGACATGCTCGACCACGCAGCGCTGCACGGTGTCCAGAATCACCTCGCGGGCGCGGCGCTCGGCGTCGCGTCGGGCGTCTTCTTCGATTTGCCGTGCGAGAATCGCGGCTTCGTGTTCGATTTCGTCGCGAATCTCTTTCAGGAGCAGTTCGCGCGCCTGCTCCGCGCTCATGCCACTGATGCGCTCCAGCTCGAAGCGCCGCTGGTGCATCAGCTCGCGCAGCTCGCCCTGTTTCTTGGTGAGCAGCGCCTCGCGCTCCATCAGCGTATGCTCTTTCTGTTCGAGCAGTTCGAATCGATGTTCGAGCAGTTCCTCACGCTGGAGCAGGCGTTGCTCGAGGCGCAGGATTTCCGAGCGTTTCTCGCGGGCTTCCTGTTCCGCTTGTTCGATGATTTTGTGCGCCTCTTCACGGGCTTGCAGGCTCGCCTCGCGTTTGAGCGTTTCGCACTCGCGTTCCAGTTGCGTGCGCTGTTGCGCGAGTCGCTCGGTCTCGCGGCGCGCTTCTTCGAGGGCGCGCTGCGCCTCTAAGTTTTCCTGCTGGGTCTGGCTACTCAGGTGCGCCTGCGCGCGTCGACTTGCGAGCCAGTACCCCGCACCCGCGGCAACCAGCGCGACAACAACGGTTATAACGCCGAATATGAGTTCCATAGAAACCTCCTTGAGCGTATTGGGACTACGGCTCGTCGTTCAGGCGCGGGTTCCAACGGCGCAGGGCGTTCTGGGCGAGTTCGGGTTCGAAACCACGCTGCAGCAGGAACCGAAACCAGCGCGCGACTTCGCGCGGCTCGGCTTCTGCGGGCGGCTCGCCAAAACGCCTGAAAAGAGCGTGCACGGCGCGGCTCTCCTCGTCGCCCTCCAGTTCGGGCGGACTCAAGCCGCGGCGGGCGAACTCTTGCTCGATGCGCGAGCGACCCGACGGCTGCTCATCGGTATAGCGCTCGGTCAGGCGTTCACTCAGACGCTCGTCCGAGAGATACCCTTCGGCACGGAGCCACTCGATAGCTTCGCGTGTTTCCGATTCGTCGTAGCCTTTCGCGGCTAATCGCTGCGCCAGTTCATAAGTGGATAGGTCGCGCACCCTGAGCCAGCGCAGCGACTGCGCAATCGCCTGCGCCAGGCGTCCCGATTGCCCCTGCATCGCTCGCCTGCCTCCAGAACGACGAACGCTTCACGGCGGCAGACTCATCCTGCCGAGGATGATTCAATTAATGATACCCAACCGCTCAGCGTTTAGTTCCGTCGGGCGGGCGAATGAAAATCTGGGTCAGGTAATAGCGTCGATCGCGCGGGCAATAGACCACGCCGACCCCTGCATGGGTGAACTCTTTTTGCAGGATGTTCGCGCGATGTCCCGGGCTTTCCATCCATCCCTGCACGGCGACCTGCGCGGGGTTCTCATAGCCGTGCAGCATAAAGATATTCTCGCCGCAGGCGCGCCACGGGACGCGGAAACGGTTCAGGCGTTTATCCACATTGCCCAGTCGGGGGTCTTCGTGGTCGAAAAAGTTCCGTTCCGCCATGTTTTTGCTGTGGTCGCGGGCGGCGCGGGCGACATCCTCGCGCCATACAAGCGGCGGCAGTTTCGCGCGACAGCGCTGCTCGTTAACTAGGTGATGCACGCGCTGCTCCAGATCGCGCAGCTCGCGCTCGGTCGGCTCCTTTCGCGATGGTTCCCGGCGTCGTTGCGGCATGACGCTTCTTCCTATTCCAGTTCGATTCTGCGTTCACGCAGGGCGTTGCGCAATCGCTCAGCCCACGGTTTCGCTCGCCGAGCGCGGTTCGGTTTTGTGGGCGCAGACGCCTGAGTCGCCATAACATGCCAATTATACCGATTATTAGCAGGAGGCGCGCCAGCGACGGCGAACCTTAGGAGCGTCATGGCAAAACGCGGTGTGATGGAAGTCTCGCTGGTGTTCCCCGAAGCCGAAATAATTCGGCGCTATTATCGCGGGCTGATTTATCTGGCGGCGCGCACCTGCTACAGCGAGAAGACGCCCCAGCAAATCTGGGGCGAGTTCCTCGCCGACAAGACGCCCCCAGAGCGAGTGATGAAGCTAATTGAACATGTGGTGGAATCGGGGCACCACAGCACGATTGAGCATATCAGCTTCACCTTCGCGATATCGGGGGTGAGCCGTGCGCTGAGCCATCAGCTCGTGCGCCATCGCATCGGCGTCGCGTTCGATCAGCAGAGCCAGCGCTATGTGAAATACAAGGAGCCGCAGTATGTCACCCCGCCCAGCATCGAGGCGAACCCCGACGCGCTGCAGGAGTTCGAACGCTTCCGCGATGTGAGCGAGGAGATTTACCACCGCTTTCTGGAGCAGGGCATCCCCGCGGAGGACGCGCGGTTCATCTTCCCCAACGCCGTGACGACCAATCTGATTATGACGGTGAACCTGCGGCAGCTAATGCACATGGCGGGGCTGCGCCTGTGCACGCTCGCCCAGTGGGAAATTCGACAGATGTTCAAACTGATTCGCAAAGAGGTGATGGCGGCGGATCCGTACTTTGGCAAGTTGCTGGTTCCCAAGTGCGTGCCGCTGGGCTATTGCGACGAGAAGCGCAACGAGGACGAACACTGCAAGATACGCCCCCACAAGAACTCAGTGTTCCGCGTGTGGGAGCTGTATAAGCGGGGGAACTTGGTCGAGCGAACGAACCCGGATGGCCAATAGCACGCTACAGCGACTCGGTCGGTATAATTCCCTTCGATGAAGCCGTCGGAGTGGCTTGCGATTCGCGTGGTGGCGCCGCCGCCTGCATGGGATGCCGTCGCCGCCGTGCTGATCGATTCAGGCTGCGCGGGCGTGGAGCTGCGCGACCAGCCCTATAGCGTGGTCGCGTACCTTCCCCAATCGGAGCAGGAGCGCATTCCGACCATCGAGGCGCAGCTGCAGCGTCTCCCCGAATACGATCTGCCCCCTGTCCACAAGTTCGAGGTGCAATCCGTGAATGAGCAGAACTGGCACACGGCGTGGCGTCGCTATTTTCGCAGTCGTCGGTTCGGGGAGCGGATTCGCGTACAGCCCAGCTGGAGCCGTCATCAGCCCACCCATGACGAGATTCTGATTCAGCTGGATCCTGGGCTAGCATTCGGCACAGGGGGGCACGCCACCACCGCGTTGTGTCTGGAACTGCTGGAGCAGTACCTGCAGCCTGGGGTGCGTGTCGCGGATGTGGGGACGGGCACGGGGATTTTAGCGATTGCGGCGGCGAAGCTCGGCGCGCGCGAGGTCATTGCCGTCGACAACGACGAACTCGCCGTCAAGATTGCGCAGGGCAATATCGAGCGCAACGGCGTCGCGGAGCGCGTGCGGGCGCAGGTTGGCGACGGCTTCCACGCGCTGGAGGGAACTTTTGACCTGATTGTGTGCAACATCATCAGCGAGTTTCTAATCGCGAGTGCGCCGCAGGTTCCGCCGTGGCTGGATACGGGGGGCGTCTATCTGATTTCAGGAACCAGCGGGCGCAACTGGCGCAGAGGCGTGCGCCGCGCGATTGAATCTGCAGGTTTGACGCTGGAGGAGGTGCGCAAACGCCGTACATGGGTCGCCGCCGCGTTTCGCAAGTTGTGACTCCGCGCGCCCTGCCGCGCTTTTTCGTGTCGCCTGACGCCCTCGAGGCGCGCGCCCTGCCCGTCGAGGTGGCGCATCAGGTTCGGCATGTGCTGCGCCTGAAAGGGGGCGACAGGATTTGCCTGCTGAACGGAGTTGGGGGCGTTTATCTGGCGCAACTCGGCGAGGGTGCACAGATTACCAGCCTGCAGCCCGCCGCGCTGGAGACCGAACTCCCCGTCGTGGTCGCCGTGTTGCAGTCGCTCGTTCGCTCGGAGAAAGCGGAGACGGTCGTTCGGCTCTGCGTACAGGGTGGGGCGCAGGCGGTTCACTTCGCCCGTAGCGAACGCTCGCTCGTTAAGTGGGAGCCGAGTAAGCAACAGAAACATGCTGAACGCTGGCAGAAAATCGCGCGGGAGGAGGCGGAGCTTACCTGTCGCGCTCGGCTGCCTGAGGTGCGTCTCATGGAAGACTGGCGCGCGGCGTTCCAGAACCTGCCGCGCCCCGTGTTCGTGCTGGACGAGTGGGAAGGCGCGATGCCACTCAAACAATGCTGCCGTCGCATACCGCTGCCCGACGCGCTGAGCCTCGTGATCGGTCCCGAAGGCGGTTTCAGCCCCGCCGAGCGTGAGTGGATGGCTATGCAACCCGATGTTCATGCCGTGTCGCTCGGCGCGCGCGTGCTGCGCACAGAAACGGCGGCGTTCTACGCGCTTGCGCAGATTGCAGCGTTGTGGGAATAGCGTTCTCAAGCCTGTTTGCTAACAACTATGAATAGATTCCTCGCTCCGCTCGGAATGACAGTTGTTGTCATGGCTCTTCCCAGAATGACAACAACTGTCATTCCGAGCGGAGCGAGGAATCTCGCCTGCTCAAAATGATGGGTAGTAGCTTGGGTTTCTTAACACCTGCTTAACATGCCCCCCTGTATAATTTTTCGCGTGGAGGTAAGCCATGCGCAATCGAGGTTTTACGCTGATTGAACTGCTGGTAGTCATCGCGATTATCGCGATTCTGGCGGCGATCCTGTTCCCTGTGTTCGCTCAGGCGCGGGAGAAGGCGCGCCAGACAGGCTGTCTGTCGAATGTGAAGCAAATCGGACTGGGTGTGCAGATGTATATCCAGGACTACGACGAGTATGTGCCGCGGAATGCCTTTGCCGATCCGCCCCGCGTGCTGGAGGGCGACCACTTCGTGAACTGCTCCTCGCCCCGCTGGATGGATGTGCTGCAGCCCTACACGAAGAACACCGACATTCACAACTGTCCGAGCGACCCGTTCGCGCCAATTCGCGGTACGCTGCCCAACGGTACAGCGCATACCCTCGCTGAGAACAAGCGGTATGTGTATCAGCCTTATTCGCCCGATGGGCGCGATGTGCGCCGCGAGGCGGACTGCGGCGACCCGAACGGTCAGACGAATGTTGGACGCCGTTTTGGCAGCTACGCGATTAACAATATGTACTACGGGGGCTGCGGCAACGGCGTGACCTTCCGCAACAACAACTTCTCCACCTGCACGCCGCCCAACAACAAGCCGCTGGCGATGGCGGCAGAACCTGCCGACACCGTGCTGATTGCCGAAGTGCAGAACATGGGGCAGAGCGCGGACTTCTATCGCGCCGACCTCGTGCGCGACGATCAGCCCACTCGCGCGGTGGAGACCTTCCCGTTCCCCGCGCTGCTGAACCGTCGCAACAACGGCGCGATTCTCGGACGCCACATGAAGCTCTCCAATGTCGTGTGGATGGACGGGCATGCGAAAGCCGTCACGCTGAACTATCTGGCGGAGACGAACCCGAACATCTGCGGCACGACCTGCGTGATGTTCCGCTTCACGGTGGACGACGACAAGCCACGCTAAGTTAAACTGTCATCGCCGTTCGCGGGGACGCCGACGCTACACGAAACGGGTGCGTAGCGTCGGCGTCCCCGCAGACGATTCTATCGCCTCTCTCGACAGGTCTGTGTCAGGTAAACTTTTCTTTCGGAGGCAAGCAGGATGGCGAAGGTTCTGGAGAAACCCGCACGGCGCAAACGCAAAATGACCGAGGCAGAATTCATGCGCCTGCCTGACGATGGACGCAAGTACGAACTGGTTGACGGGGAGGCAAAGGAAGTGCCTGCGAGTGTGAAGCACGATGTAATCGCGATTGAACTGGCAGTGCGCCTCAAGCCGCTAGTGGCGGAGGCGGCATACCTTGCAGGGACGCAGGCAGGTTTTCGCATGACAACAGGGAACATTCGCGCCCCTGACCTGTCGGTGATTTTCAAAAACAGCCTGCCTCAAGGCAAGCTCCCTGACGGTTTCGGCGACCGTGCGCCCGACCTCGCCATCGAAATCGTTTCCCCGAATGAAGATATGCCTGACCTGATGCGTAAAATCGGCGAATACTTTGAATCGGGCGCGAAGCAGGTCTGGCTGCTGTTTCCTGAACGCAAGCGGGTCATCGTCTATGACTCGCCGTTTGAGCAGACCGTCCTCAACGAGAACGACACGCTCACCACGCCACTCATTCCTGAGTTCCGCGCGCGCGTAGGCGATCTATTTGAAGCGGAGTAGCCCCCGCCGATGCAGGAGACCCTGATTCGTTTCTGGGAGCGTCAAAGCGACGCGATTCTCAAAAGCGCGTTGCAGGTCGCGCTGATTATCGTGCTGGTGATTGTGGCGCGGTGGCTGGGTGGGCGCGTCATTCTGTTCATCACCCGCGCGCTCACCAGTAAAATCGAAATCTCCGAACGCCGACAGGCGCAAATCAAGACTATCGGCGCACTGCTCAACAGCATTCTGGGCTATGCGCTGCTGTTCGTCGGGCTGCTCAGCATTCTGGGCGCGCTGGGGGTGAATTTGGGTCCCGTGCTAGCGACGGTGGGCGTCACGGGACTGGCGGTCAGCTTCGGCGCGCAGCAGCTGGTGCGCGATGTGATTAACGGCTTCTTTATCCTGGTGGAGGATCAGTTCACCGTCGGCGAGGAAGTGACCATCGACGGCGTTCACGGCACTGTGGAGACGATGGGCATGCGCATCACCCGCATCCGGGACGATCAGGGTCGGCTGGTGACCTTCGCGAACAGCAGCATTAACCGTGTGATAAACCACAGTCGGGGCAAGGCGGCGATTAGCGTGGAGGTGGGCGTCGCGGCGGAGTACGGGCTGACCGCGGCGCGGGAGTGGCTCAAGGAGACCGTCTGCGTGTTTCGCCATCCTGCGCTGCAGGGCGAGCTGGAGGTGGTGGGACCGCGCACGCTGGACACGACGCGCTATACTTTCCAGATTCGGGGACACGCGTTCCCGTCGCAGGCGGATACGGTAGCCGACGCCCTGCGCGAGCATCTGCTCCTGCAGGCGAAAGCGGACGGGACGCCGCTCAGTTGACGCAGTGCGGGTTTTAGCAGGAATCTGGCTCAGGCTCTCGAACCTGCCCCTCTCAGGAGGGAGAAAATGCTGATTACTACACTGCCCGAAGTGCCCGGCTACCGCATCGTGAAGGTGCTGGGCGTTGTGAAAGGGAACACGGTGCGAGCGACCCATCTGGGCAAAGATTTTCTGGCTGGATTGCGCCAGCTGGTGGGCGGCGAGCTAAAGGAATATACGGAGATGCTCTCCAACGCGCGGGCGGAGTCGGAACGACGCATGATGGAAGAGGCGGCGCGACTGGGCGCGAACGCCGTCGTGAATGTGCGCTTTGTGTCGGGCAATATCACACAAAATTCCGCCGAGATTCTGGTATACGGCACGGCGGTCGTCGTGGAGCCGATACAGGGAGAGGGATAGATGCGTTTACAGGGGCGTGTGGCGTGGATTACGGGCGCGGCGCAGGGGCTGGGCGAGGCGTTGGCGCATCGGCTCGCCCAGGAAGGCTGCATCGGGCTGGCGCTGAGCGATATTCAGACTGAGAAACTAAACGCCGTCGCCCACGCAATTCACGCCCAACATCCCCACTGTGAGACACTGGCTCTGCCCTGCGATATTCGCCACGAGCAGGAGGTTGTGGACGCCGCCCTGCATATTGACCGACGATTCGGAAAACTGGATCTCCTCGTGGCGAACGCGGGCGTGATCCACTCCGCCGAGCTGACCGAGATGACGCTGGAGCAGTGGCAGTGGCAGATTGATGTGAACCTGACGGGCTACTTCCTGTGCGCACGCGAGGCGGCGAAGCTGATGAAGCGCGGGGGCGGCGGCGCGATAATCCAGATTAACTCTAAATCGGGGCTGAAGGGGAGCTACAAGAACTGCGCCTACGCCGCGAGCAAGTTCGGCGGGATTGGGCTGACCCAGAGCATCGCGATGGACCTAGCCCCCTACGGGATTCGGGTGAACGCGGTGTGTCCGGGCAACCTGCTCGATTCGCCGATGTGGCAGGGGACGCTGTTTGAGCAGTACGCGCGGAAGTGGGGACTGCCTGAAGAGGCGATTCGTCGCTATTATGAGGCGCAGGTTCCGCTGGGGCGCGGCTGCACTTATGACGATGTGGCGAACCTCGTGGTGTTTCTGGCGTCGAGCGAGGCGAGTTATATTACGGGCGAGGCGTATCGGGTGGCAGGAGGGCAGCTATAACGAACCAGGTTCATCGTGAGCGCACTCCAGATGCACCCAGCCGTAGCCGCGCTGAGGGGTTATCAGTTGACCAAGGCGAATCGGACGAGCGCAGGCGCGGCAGAAGCCCTGATAGCGCGCCTCAATCACGCGCCGCGCGGCGCGCTGCTGACGGTCGCGACAGCCGACATGCACCCAGTAGCCCCAGCGGGGGTGGCGCGTGATGGGGTCGCCTGGGTTAATCGGCGCGCCGCACCCAGTGCATGTCTCCCGATAGCGCGCGGGGATGATGCGCGGCGGCGGTTCGCGTCGCGGAACGAGACGCTCAGTCGCCTGCATCAGTTGTCGCAGAGCTTCCTGATAGCCGCGGCGGGGCGCTTGCGCCACAGGCTCAGGCTGCGCGGGAGCGGGGTTCGCGCCGTTGTTCTCGCGCAAACGCTGATTCTCTTGCCAGCGACGGTTAATCGGTATTGGCTTTGCCATCGTTCAGCTCCCTCGCGGGGCAGGAATCGGTTTCCCGCGTCGCGTGCGTCGGCTCTGGCGCGGGAGGTATCCCTGCAGCCCATACAATCCCTGCCCCAACAGGCTGTCGGGATGCTCCGAGCAGAGCAGGCAGTTCGGGTTGCGCTCGGCGCGGGCAGGAAACGCCTGTTGCTGGAGCAGGTCGTAATAGACATACGGCTGCACAGGCGCGCACCCCGTAGCTAATTTTACCAGCTCCCACGCCAGCAGGTTCCCTACAACGCCGTTGAGGAACACTACCTGCGGGTTCGGGATGTGTTCGCCCTGAATATAGCCGCCGCGGATGGAGAGTTCGCGCTGGTGGGGGGTGAGCTGCTCCTCCACGCTCTGGCGGACGCCTCGCTCCACGCAGGCGATGCAGGCGGTCTCGCCCGGCAGGATGAGCTGCACCTGCCCGCCGCCCTGCGCAATCCCCCCGTTCTCGCTGCGCACGCCCACACCCGCGTCCAGATAGGGAATCAGGGCGCACATCGCGACGGTGTTCAGATACTGGCGCACGACCGCGCTGTCCACCGCACCGACAATCACATCGCAGCCGAGCAGGTGGGCGAGGACCTGGGGCGTGCGGGCGTCGCGAGGGATGGGGACAATCGTGCGCAGTTCAGGCGGGCGGGCGCGGTTGAGTCGCAGCGCTAACGCACGCACTTTGCGCCATCCCCGCCGCGCCTGCGCATAACTCGCGCCCACCACCCGATTCAGATTGCTCAACTCCAGTCGGTCGGGGTCGATCAGCAGAATCTGCCCGACGCCCAACAGCGCGAGCGCGTTCGCAATCTGCGAGCCTAAGCCCCCTGCGCCCACCAGCGCGACGCGAAGGCTGCTCAGAATCGCCTGACCCTCCGCCCCAAACGCGCGAATCTGACGGTCGTACACTGTCCGCTCCGCCCAGTCGAGCCAGAGTAGTTTTTGTCCTGTGCTGTAGCGCGTTTCGAGGGGCGCGCGGAGGACGCGCAGCCGCACAATCGGCGCGAAGCGCTCCCGCTGATAGTCCCAGAACCGCCCTTCGAAGCTCATGTCGTTGCCGAACACGAGGCTGCCGTGCCGAAACGGGGGCGACATACTTTGCGTGGTCTGGAACTTCAGCAGGTCGCTGCGGTCGTCAATGGACGAGAAGCGCGGATTCGTACCCCACGGATGGGTATGCGCCTCCAGCAGGCTGTAGCCCTCGCGAGCGCAGCGCACCAGCAGCCCATGCACGAACTCTGGGCGCGTTTCTACCAGGCTGTGGGTGCGATGGGCGTAGGCGTTTTCGGGTACGGGTACGACCTCACGCGCGAGGAATATCACGCGCGATTCGCTCTCCAGCGTCCGGCAGAGCAGGAAACACTTGGTCTCCACGCTACAGTCGGCGAGCAGAACCGCGCGCAGGCGCGCCCAGAGCGCGTGAGGGAGCCGAACCTCGCCTATCATTGGAATGGATCGTCGTCAATATCGTCCAGATCGTCCAGAGCCACGATGATGAACTCCGTCGGGTTGCGTTTCCATCGTTTGAGCGCGTCGCGAATCAGTTCACACACGCTGAGCAGGGAGTGTCCCTCCAGCGGATTGGCGGCTGGCTTCCAGCTATGGATATGCAGGCAGCACGCTGTCCAGCCTTTCATCTGGGGCGGGGCGTCCGCCAGTTGGCTGGCGCGATTGGGGTCGAAGCGGGTCTCGTTATAGAAGACATGGCTCGGCTTCCTGCCGTCGGCGAGGCGCAGGTTGTCGTCGACATAGAACCAGTCGGGCGGCGTCTGCGGGTAGTTCGGCGGCAGCAGGATCAGCACATCGGTTCGCTCGTAGTTATAGCCGGGCGGCAGCGGGAAGTCCTTGACGACCACCCAGCTGCCGTCTTCATCGTCGTAGTCCGCGCTCTTGGTCTGCGAGTAGCGCGCTGCCGCGAGCGCGACCTCATACGCAATCCGCTGGAGCCGCGCGTTCATGGCTTAGAACGCCCCATCCTCCCAGCGCGGCAGTCGCTCGATGGACGGAACCCGCTCCAGAATCTCGTCGGGCGTGGGCAGCGGCGTATCCAGCACCATCGGGTCGTTCTCCGTGTTGGGCAGCACGGGCTTCAGCGCAATCTCGAACTCCGTATCGTTAATGCGCACCTTCTCCTTGACTGTGGTTGCGTTTGCCATCGTGATAGACCCCCAATGTCGTCGGATAATGCAATTATACCCCAAACGCCCTGGAAAAGTTTCCAGTCTCTCTGCAGGGTATAATCCTTATTCGGAGGCGAAACCTTATGCAAAATGGCAACGGCACTATCCGCATCATCCGTTTGAAGGTGCGTCGGCAGGATGGACCGAACCAGAAGCCGTACTGGCAAGAGTTCAGCCTGCCCTATCGCCCGAATATGAATGTCGTCTCCTGCTTGATGGAGATTCAGCGCAACCCCGTCGACAGCAGTGGGCGCGCCGTTTCGCCCCCCGCATGGGAAGCCGCCTGCCTGGAGCAGGTGTGCGGCACATGCACGATGGTGGTGAACGGCATGGTTCAGCAATCCTGCGCCGCGCTCATCGATCAGGTGGGCGTGCACAAGGGGGATACTATCGAGGTCGCCTTAGAGCCGATGAGCAAGTTCCCCGTTGTGCGCGACCTGATTGTCGATCGCAGTCGGATGTTCGAAGCCCTCAAGAAGCTGCAGGCGTGGGTGCCGATGGACGGCTATCACGACTTGGGTCCCGGTCCGCGGGTGGACGACGCGACGCGCGAGTTGCGCTATGCGTTCGCGCGGTGTATGACCTGCGGCTGCTGCATGGAGGCGTGCCCGCAGTATAACGAGCATTCAGCGTTTATCGGACCCGCCCCGATTGCGCAGGCGAAGTTATTTAACCTGCACTACGCGGGCGCAACGCTGGCAAACGAGCGTCTAGAGGTGCTGACGGGGCCCGAGGGCATCACGGGCTGCGGCAACGCGCAGAACTGCGTGAAGGTGTGTCCCAAGGGCATCCCGCTCACCCGCGCGATTGCTGAGCTGCATCGCGACACGACCCTCTATCGCCTGAAGAAGTGGCTGGGGATTATTCCCGATAAACTTGTGGGCGAGGGCGCGGAATAATGCGCATCTTAGTCACGAACGACGATGGCGTGTACGCCGAGGGGATTCGGGTGCTGGCGCAGCGGCTGAAGCCCCTCGGCGAGGTCTTTATTGTTGCGCCCGATCGCCCGCGCAGCGCGACGGGGCACTCCATCACGCTGCACAAACCCCTGCGCCTGCATCGGATTCACCTTCCTGACGGCTCGATTGCCTACGCCACAAACGGCACGCCGACGGACTGCGTAACGCTCGGCGCGCACGCCGTGCTGAACCATCAGGTCGACCTCGTGGTGTCGGGCATCAACGCCGGTCCGAACCTCGGCTGGGATTTGACCTATTCGGGCACGATAGCGGCGGCGATCGAGGGCGCGATACACGGGATTAACGCGTTTGCGGTCTCGCTGGCGGCGGAGGAGGTGTTGCCGTTAGCCCGCGCGGAGGCGACGAACGAGCCGTTCCAGAGCGAGCTGCCCCCGATGCACTACGAGACCGCCGCACTCGCCGCGCTGAACATCGCCCGCCTGCTGCGCGAGCATCCCCTGCCTGAGCATACCTTTCTGAATGTGAATGTGCCGAACCTGCCGATTCATGAGATCAAGGGCTACCAGATTACCGCGCTTGGCAGGCGACAGTATGCGGATCGAATCGAGTCGCGCGTCGACCCCGCGGGACGCCCTTACTACTGGCTCAGCGGCAGCCTTGTGGAGGAACGCGACCAGCCGAGCACGGATGTCTACGCCGTCGCGCACGGCTATGTGTCGATTACCCCCGTGCATCTGGACTTCACGGCGTACAACCTGCTGGAGCCGATGCAGGAGTGGCTGAGTAAGTTGCGTTTGATTACGGATGGGTGTTAGGCATTTTCGGGCGCGCTGGAAACGATTCGCGCCTGCTCGAGGAACGCTTCCAACGTGGGCACATCCAGCGCGGCGTCGAAGAGCGTTTCCAAGGCAGGCGCGTCCGAAATCGCCTCAACCAGTGGCTGCGCCGTCTTCGCGGCGTCCCCGAAACGACGGCTCAAGGCGCGTATAATCGTTTTTCTGAGGGTTTCCACTTGTCCTTCGGCGCGCCCTTCGGCAAGCCCTTTCTCGCGCCCTTCGGCAAGCCCCTTTTCAATCGCGCGCTTTTCCAGCCGCGACACGAACGGCGTCTTCCGACGACGCTTATACTCCTCCACCAGCTCGTCTACCTGACGCTCCAAAGTCTCTGGCAGCATAAGTACCCACTCCAGCAGGCGCAAAATCTGCGCCTGCTGATTATGAGTATACCCGTACTCCATCATCAGCGCAATCAGCCGCTTGCGCGCCTCGAATCGGGCGTCTATGTTCCCCTCTGTTTCCATCGCCTTTCGAAACGCCAGCAACATCAGCGCAGCAGGGTTTCTACGCTTCGCCTGCTCAGTCAGGTATCGCTCGCCCATCTCCAGCAGCTTCACCGTGTGGAACTGGAAGTCGAGGCGCGTGCCTGGCAGTTCGCGCACATAGCGGTCAGGACGCCAGTTCGGGTTCTTGTCGGCGTAAATCACGATACAGACGATGTCGGTGCGGAGTTCCAGCCACGCGCGGGCGTAATAGGCGAATACGCGCTCTTCCATCCTGGCTGCAAACTGCGACTGAGCCTCCAGGTGAATGTAGACGCCGCGCGGTTCGCCGTTTTTGAGCCACACGCGAGCAAGGCGGTCGGGGTAAAGCTTGCCCGTTTCGCTTTGCGGAGAGAGGCGTCGCAGCTCGGCGTCCACAAACTGGGGTCTGCGCTTCCAGTCAATCATCGCATAGAGTTCATGCAGGATCAACTTGATGAGTTGGCGGAAGAAGACCGTGATAAACTCCTTCCATGGGCTGTCGTAGTCTGCGCGCGATTGCTCCCGCGACTCCATAGCAGGCTAATTCGCACAAGAACAAACTTTCCCTGCCAGAGGATTAGCCACATTATGGAACAATCCTTCTGTATGCGGCAGGTGGATGTGCTGGTGATTGGCAGTGGGCCCGCGGGGCAGCGCGCGGCGATTCAGGCGGCGAAACTCGGACGCAGCGTCGCGATTGTCGAGCGACAGACCAGCCTCGGCGGGGTGTGCATCAATACGGGCACAATCCCCAGCAAGGCGCTGCGCGAGGCAATCCTGCAACTCACAGGCAAACGGGGCGGGCTTTATCACGAAACCAGCACAGGGATCCCCAGCGACCTGACCATTCAAGACTTGGTCGCGCAGTGCCAGCACATCATCCGCACAGAGCAGGCAGTGATACGCGAGCATCTGCAGAAAAACGGCGTGCAGATGCTCTGGGGCAACGCCTATTTTGAGGACGAATACACCGTGCGCGTGATTCAGCCGACGGGGCACGAGGTGGTGCGCGCCGAGGCGATTATTCTGGCGGTCGGCACGGTTCCCGCGCGCCCACCGCATATCCCCTTCGATGACCAGCGGGTGGTGGACAGCGACTCGTTCCTGCGTCTGCCGCGCCTCCCAAAGAGCCTGATTATCGTGGGCGGCGGGGTGATTGGCGTGGAGTACGCCTGCATGATGAACCTGCTGGGCGTGCGCGTGATTCTGGTGGAGGCGCGCCAGCGACTGCTCGATCTTGTGGACACGGAGATCAGCGAGGCGTTGCAGTATCATATGCGCTCGGCGGACATCACGCTGCGTCTGGGCGAGCAGGTGAGCCAGGTGCAGATTCTCCCCTGCGGTCTGGTGGAGGCGACTTTGGCAAGCGGCAAGCACCTGCGCGCGGAGGCGTTGCTCTACTGTATCGGGCGGCAGGGCGCGACTGCCACGCTGGGGCTGGAGAAAATCGGGCTGGAGCCTGACTCGCGCGGACGACTGCAGGTCAACGAGCGGTTCCAGACGGCAATTCCCCACATTTACGCGGTAGGAGATGTGATTGGCTTCCCCGCGCTGGCAAGCACCTCGATGGAGCAGGGGCGCGTCGCGGCGCTCCACGCCTGCGGCGAACCCGTTGAACAGAGCTGCCCACTGTTCCCCTACGGAATTTATACTATCCCTGAAATCGCGATGGTGGGCAAGACGGAGGCGCAGCTCACGGCGGAGGGTGTGCCCTATGAGGCGGGCGTGGCGCACTATCGCGAAACCGCGCGCGGGCAACTGCTCGGCGATACGCACGGCATGCTCAAAATGCTCATCCACGAGGAGACGCGCGAGATACTCGGGGTTCACGCTATTGGCGCGGGCGCGACGGAGCTAATTCACATCGGGCAGGTGGCGATTGCCTTTCACGCCACCGTGGACTACTTTCTGAAGGCGATTTTCAACTATCCGACGCTTGCCGAGTGCTACAAAATCGCCGCGCTGAACGGCAGCAATAAGCTCCGCATGCTGCAGCAGGAGACGAAACTGGAGCGACGAGCAGCGTAGACAGGAGTTTCCCCGATGGGGTAGAATCTCTCCCCTCACAGAGGAGAGGAGGACATCCGATGAAGATTCAGCTCAACCGCAAACAGTTTGATGATGCGTTAGGCGTTGTAGCGGGCGCGGCGGCTGCGCGCGCCTCACTCCCCATTTTGAGCCACCTGTATCTGGAAGCGCGGGGCGACACTTTGCGCCTGCTGGGTAGCGATCTGGAGCAGTGGGTGGAGTGCCGTATCCCCGCGATTGTCGGCGAGGATGGCGCAACCACGCTCCCCGCGCGCTTGCTTACCGAGCTCGTCGGCTCGCTGGGCGGCGAGGAAATCAACATCGAATCGGGCGAGCGGCATCAGGCAATTCTGACCAGCGGCGACTCGCGCTACCAGTTGCTCGGGTTACCCGCAGAAGAGTACCCCCCTATCCCTGAAATCGAATCGCCCAGCGAACTCGCGCTGCCTGCCAAGCACTTTCTGGAGATGGTCGGCTCGGTCGAGTTCGCCGTGTCCAAAGAGGAAGCCCGCCAGACGCTTACTGGCATCCGCATGGAGTTCGAGGGTGACACCCTGCGCCTCGTAGCGACCGACACGCACCGCCTCGCCGTGCGTACCGCGCGCATCGATTCAGGCGCGGGCGAACCCACCAGCGCGATTGTGCCATTGAAGGCAATCCAGCTCGTGCATAAAATCCCGACCGCCGACACGATTACCCTGCAGCTTGGTATGCATCGCGCCGCGTTCCTCGGCGAGAACGCGGCGGTCTATACCCAGCTTATTGAGGGGCAATATCCGAACTACCAGCGCGTGATCCCGCAGGAGTATACGCGTAAGTGGACGCTGATGGCGCAGGACTTTCGGAACGCGCTGCGCCGCGCCTATCTGGTGGCGCGCAGCAACTCGAATAAGGTGTATCTGCGCACGGACAGCGAGAAACTGGTGATTACCGCGCAGGGCGATGTCGGTGAGGCAACCGAGCGCGTCGATCTGATTCGCGAGGGCGATGACCTGGAAATCGCCTTCAACGCCCGCTATATCCTCGATGTGCTGGATGTGGTGAAAAGTGAGGGTGTGGTAATTGAACTTACCGAAGCGTTGCGACCCGCTGTGTTCAAACCCGCCGAAACGGATGATTATCTGTGTGTGATTATGCCGATGGCGTTGTAGCTCAAGTCATCCCCTCTCCCCCAGCGCGGGAGAGGGGAGAGTTTGATCACATCACTTTAACTGATACACCTTCACCTGCGGACAGATGTAGAGCAAATCGTGGGGCATCGACTCTTTGCGCCCAAGCAGCGGCGGCTCGTTGCGGAAAGTATGCTCCAGCGTGTATCGTTCGTTCACGATTCGCATAAACGCCTGATAGTCGGCGCGTCCGATGCGCTGCACATCCCGCTCTTCTAACTCGCTGATTATCAGGTATTCGGGGAGGGTCGCCTGCAGCGCCTCAGTGTTCCATTCGGGCGGCGCAAGCGGGATGAGCCGATAGGGCTGAGCGTTTTGCGCGTAGCGGAGCCGATCCTGCCAGCGCAGCTCGCCCGTTTCGGGGAACAGCGGGGGCGTGTAGAACCACGGCACGGTGGGGAAGCCGATTCGCGTTCCGCTAGGCAGGTTCGTCCTTACCCACTGCGCTGCCTGGTCGCGGGCGTCGGGACGGCGCATACATAGCGCGAGGCTCGTCGAGCTGAGCAGCTGCCAGAGCAAAGCAGCGAGGGCAAGGATTCTCAAAACGCCCTCACCCCCAACCCCTCTCCCACGGCGTGGAAGAAGGGAGCCAGACTCCCCCTCTCCCACGCCGTGGGAGAGGGGGCTGGGGGTTGAGGGCATCTTCGAACCCCTGCCGTAGGCGAGGGGGCTTGGGGGTGAGGGCGTCCACAATAACCCCACCCCCATCGCCAGCATCGGGAACAGCGGGAATGTGTAGCGCAGGAAGCGCACCTCTGCCGCGCCAATCAGCAGATAATACGCCAGCGACGCTGCCAGAATCCCCCAGAGCGCAGGATAACGCCGTGCGTAGAACGCCCATCCCATCAGGCTCGCGACCAGCCCAATCGCTCCGAACCCTGTGCTGAGGTTGGGGTTAATATGATAGAGCCAACCCAGCCCCGTGTCCGTGAAAATCTCGCCGTGCCCCTGCCCCGCATGGCGCACTTCGTACCAGAAATGGCTCCAGAACCGTTCCGAATCCGCCCAGATTCCGGGGCAGACGAGCGCGAAGGTCAGCCCCGTGACGCCCGTCGCCGCGAGGCTCCCCAGAGCGCGCCTGCCGAGAGGCTGTGGGCTCGTCAGCCACAGGCTTACGAGGGGGGCAATCAGCGCCAAGCCTGCGTTGTATTTGGAGCCAGCGGCGCACCCTGCCCAAACCGCGCCCCAGAGCAGCGTGCGGAGCGGGCGCGGGGAAATCATGAGCGCGACCGCCTGATGAAACGCCAGCGCCACGAAAAAAGTGGTGGGTACATCCACCGTCATGAAATCGCTATGCACGACCAACGCGGGCGCAAGCGCGAATACCAACCCTGCGACCATACCTGCCTGTACGCCCGCAACGATTGCCAGCGTGCGCCCAACCACGACCGCCGCGCCTGCGCCCATCAGCGCGACCTGTAGACGCCCCCACAAGTAAAGCTGCGCCCGCAACTCGGCAACTTGCGCAGGCGACGGGTTTTCGGGTAGCCCGCCGATGATTCCCGCAGCGCTCAGCCAGTGCAGCCACACGCTCCAGAGGTACATCGGCAGCGTGCCGTAGTTATAGAAGCCCGGCAGGAACTCGCCCGCGTAGGGGTTAATCGTGAAATAGCTCGCCAGCAGAATCAGCCACTCGTCGGGGTGATAGGAGTAATAACGCTCGGCGTTGGGCAAGCCCCAGCCGATTCCAATCAGCCGTATGCCCAGCGCAATCCCAAAAACCGCCGTCCATAGCCCGATTGACCGATAGCGTTGCAACGCCCGTTCCCTGCTATTTCGCCGCTTCCACGATTTTCTGGGCAATCAGCGCGATTTCGGGGCTGAGGACGCCTTCTGGGCGCGTGCCCGTGCGCAGGCAGCGCAGGAAGTATTCGGGGGCGTTGCGCGCGCCTTCGGGCAGCGGCTCAGGCTCCTCATAGACAACCTCCGCCCCGCGCCGATGGATGCGCAACTTGCCGTCCACCACGCCTGCCGTCGCCTCCGTGCCGTAGACAATCGGGTTCGGCCCGCCGTCCGAGCCGATTTGCGACCAAGTGGCTTCAATCACGGCAATCGCCTTCGGATAGCGGGCGATGACCACCGCGTTGTCGTCGCTGATAGGGTAATCTTTGGTCAGGCTGCCGCGCGCGCCCACTGTCTGTTCGGGTTCGCCCAGCAGGTACGCGCTCATGACCGCGCCGTAGCAGGCGAAGTCGGCTAACGCGCCCGCGCCGTTCAGATGTTCGTCATAGAGCCAGCTCACGAAGTAGGGGTCGCAGCCGATTTCGCGCGGTCCCGCGTGCCCCGCACGGAACCGAAACTCGAAAATCGCGCCGAAGTCGCCCCGTTTCGCGCGTTCAAGAAGCGTCTGTATCGCAGGGTTCCAGCGCGTGGGCCAGTTAATCATCAGCAGGCGGTCAGTTGCCCGCGCTGTCGCCAGCATCTGTTCGGCGTCGGTGAGGTCGGCCGCCATCGGCTTCTCGACCATCACATGCGCTCCACACTGCATCGCCTCGATGGCAATCGCGGCGCTTGTGCGATTATCGGCGCACGCCAGCACAATATCGGGCTGCTCCGATTCCAGCATTGCGCGCCAGTCGGCGTAGGCGCGTTGAAAGTGGTTTCGTGCGCGCTCCAGCAAGGGGGTGGCGTCGGCGACGGCGGTCAGCTCCACCTCAGGCTGCGCCGCCCACTGTTCCAGCAAGCCCCACACATGCCCATGCGTCAATCCTGCAACGGCGAGTTTGAACGCCATCGTTATCGCTCCTTGCTCTCCAGCGTGGGGATGGGCGTTTTCTGGATCGTCTGGGGCGACAGTCCGAACGCCTCACAGAGCCGCTCGACCACCAGCGGGGCGCGCTCGGCTTCGATCAGGCAGGTGATGCGGTTGTGTGCGTCGCTCATCTGTTCGATGGCGACCCCCGCCTCGTACAGAACCTCCGCGATTCGAGCGAACACGCCATGCAGCTCGCGCATATTCTGCGCAAAGATGGAGACCATCACCCGACGCGGTTTGACGGCGACGCGAAAGCCGTCCGCCTCCAGAATCTCGCAGGCGCGCGCCGCATGCTCCGAATCGACGCCGAAGCTCAGCCCGTTGCGCTGCAGCTTGATGAGAAACAGGGGAATCTCCGCCCCGCGCATCAGGTTCAGAATCTGCTGGCGTTGCGCCGTGAGGTTATCGGGATAAGGAACGCGCACGAACAGGTAGGTCGCCTCTGCTGAAACCGTGATGGCGCTCACGCCCCGATCGCGCTCAAAGCTCACACGCTCGCCCTGAACAATCGCCCAGCCCTCGTGCATTGCGTGGGGAAGTATACCTGAGGGGTACAATTCCCTCAATGCCTACGCAACGGCTGAGAATCAAGGGTATGACCTGCGCCGCGTGTGTGCGCCGCGTGGAGAAAGTGCTGCAGCGCGCACCGGGCGTGCAGGGGGCGACGGTGAACCTCGCGAAACTTTTCACGGCGGAGAGAATTTTGTGCCTGGGGTTCGGTTCTATCTTGACGAGAGCGTCGACCCCGTAATTGCTGAGCAGCTTCGGCTGCGTAGCGTGGAGGCATACACCACGCGCGATCTCGGCAAACTGGGCGCAAGCGACGCCGAACAACTGCAAACGGCGCTTACGCTGAACGCTGTGCTGGTGACACACGATGTGGATTTTCTGCAGATGCAGGCGACACAGACGCTTTTCATCAAGGAGCAACAGTTTGGAATCGGATTCATCGTGCGTGTACTGGAGCAAATCGCCCGCAACTGCAACCTGAGCGACTTTAGTTATGTGCGCTTTCTACAGGAGTTCACACATCTGCTGCCCGAAGATGTTTGAAGGTATAATGAGGTTAGCATGGTCATCGAGCGACGCGAGGGCGTAGTTGGGGGCAAGCCAGCGATTGCGGGCACGCGCATCAAGGTCTCGCAAATCGTGCTACGCTACTTGGGGGCGGGTGAGCGCGTGAGCGAAATCGTGCGATGCTATCCTCACCTCACGCCTGCGCAGGTACATACTGCTATCGCTTATTTCTATGAGCATCCGGAAGAGATTCTGAGCGAGCTGTATGAGGAGCTGCGCCTGATTGACTCGATGCTCAGCGAAGATGACCGTCGACGCCTGCGTATTCAACTCACGGCGCTAATGCTGGAAGGCTATCAGTTCCGCGACCTTATCGAGACGCCTGAACAAGCTCAGGAAACTTCAGGCGTATACCTGCTTCTACGCGAAGTCGCCAAGTCAGAGTATCTGATTCAGGGCGTTGGGGCGGCGGAGTCGGTACGCGCCGCGCTGCAGAACGCAACTGACGCTGCCGATTGCTACGCCGTGCGCTACGCCCCGTTGGAGCAGGCGCAGGCAATTGGGGAGCAGATTCGCCAGTGGCTGGGCTAAGCACGGGTACAATTCCTCTGATGCCCACGCAACGGCTGAGAATCAAGGGTATGACCTGCGCCGCGTGTGTGCGCCGCGTGGAGAAAGTGCTGCAGCGCGCACCGGGCGTGCAGGGGGCGACGGTGAACCTCGCGACTGAGACCGCTGAGATTGAGCTGACACAGCCCGTAGAGGTCGCCGCGCTCATCGACGCCGTGCGCAAGGCGGGCTACGACGCGGAGCCGATTAACAGCGCAGAGAGTTTTGTTGAGATTCCTCGCTTCGCTCGGAATGACAAAGGAGTTTCTGACGAGACGCCACTGTCATTCCGAGCGGAGCGAGGAATCTCCGAAGCCGACGCCTTCCGCAGTCTCCTCATCCGCCTGGTAATCAGTATTGCCTTCACCCTCCCCATCGTCGCCCTCAACATGTTTTTGCCAGGAGTGTTGCCTCATCAGGACTGGGTGCTGCTTGCGCTGACCATCCCCGTGCAGTTCGGTGTGGCGTTGCCGTTGTATAAGTCGGCGTATGGCGCGCTTCGGCACGGCACGGCGAATATGGAAGTGCTGGTGCTGCTGGGCACACTCGCGGCGTTCTTTTACAGCCTTGCGCTGACGCTTCAGGGGCACGCGCATCACCTGTATTACGAGACCTCCGCCGTGATTATTACGCTGGTGCTGCTGGGGCGCACCTTAGAGGCGCGGGCGCGCGGGCGGGCAAGGCAAGCGATGGAATCGCTATGGAAACTGCTGCCCCGCGAGACGCTGCGCTGGAACGGAACCGCCTACGAACCGACGCCGCTGGAGCAGATTCGCGTGGGCGACCGCCTGCTGGTGCGCACGGGCGATCGTGTGCCTGTGGACGGCATGGTGCTGGAAGGGCGCGGCTGGGTGGACGAATCGGCGATTACGGGCGAGTCGCTGCCTCAAGAACGGGCGTCGGGCGACCGGGTGCTGAGCGGCGCGCTGTTGACCGACGGCGCGTTGCACATTCAGGCGCAGGCAGTGGGCGAGGCGACGCTCCTATCGCAAATCGTGCACGCAGTCGCCCAAGCGCAGGCGCAGAAAGCGGGCATCCAGCGACTTGCAGACCGAATCTCGGCAGTGTTTGTGCCCATCGTGGTCGCGATTGCGCTGCTGACGCTGGGCGGCTGGTATCTCGCCACGCGCGATTTCACCGCCGCGCTCGTGCCTGCCGTGAGCGTGCTGGTGATTGCCTGCCCGTGCGCGTTGGGGCTTGCCGTGCCGATTGCGATGATGACAGGTGCAACGCGGGCAGCGCGGGCGGGTGTGCTAATCCGTGGGTTTGAAGCTTTAGAGCGCGTGCGGCGCATCGATACGCTGGTGCTGGATAAAACGGGCACGCTCACGCTAGGCAAGCCGCGACTCGCACGCATCCTGACCGACGGCGTCGACGAGGCGGAGGCGTTGCGCCTCGCGGCGGGGCTGGAGCAGGCAGTGCGCCATCCGCTGGCGGAGGCGATTCTGCAGGCGGCACGCGAGCGCGGGGTGGAGGCGGCGCAAGTGCGCGAGGTGGAGGTGGCAGCGGGCGGTGGGGTAAAAGGAATTTTGATTATCCCTCACCCCCTTGCCCCCTCTCCCACCGCGTGGGAGAGGGGGAGTGTGTCCCTCGACGCGGGGCAACCTACACCCCTCGTGGAGAATGCCACGAGCGACGCGCCCGATACCCCCTCTCCCACCGCGTGGGAGAGGGGGCACGGGGGTGAGGGCGAAACGCCTGCCTCTGATTATTCTATCCTCACCCCCCTGTCCCCCCTCTCCGCACGCAGAGAGGGGGGAACCAACGCAGCAAATGCGCCCGCCTCCCCCTCTCCGTTTACAGAGAGAAGGCTGGGGGGTGAGGTAATTATTCTCGGCAGCCCGCGCTTCCTCCGCGAGCAGGGCATCGAGACCGACAAGGCATGGAACGCCCCCGTGCTGCTTGCCGTTAGCGGGCGCGTCGTGGCGGGGTTCGAGTTTGTGGACGACCCGCTTCCCGAAGTCGCCGAGACGCTGAACGCCCTGCGCCGCGCGGGGCTGCGCCTCGTACTGTGTTCGGGTGACCGCACTGAAGCCGTACAGGCGTTCGCGCAGCAGGTGGGCATCGACGAGTGGCACGCCGCCCAGCTGCCCCACGACAAAGCCGCGCTGGTGCGCCAGCTGCAAGCTGAAGGCAGGTGCGTGGCGTTCGTGGGCGACGGCATCAACGACGCGCCCGCGCTCGCCCAGGCAGACCTGGGCGTCGCCGTCGCTTCGGGCACGCAACTCGCCGCTGAAAACGCTGACCTCCTGCTGCTGAACCCCGACCTGCGCACCCTGCTGAGCGCGTTGCAAATCGCTCAGGCAATTTATCGCGTGGTGCGACAAAACCTGTTCTTCGCGTTCGTTTACAACACGCTCGGCATCCCGCTGGCGGCGCTGGGCTATCTGAACCCGATGGTCGCCGCCCTTGCGATGAGCCTTAGCTCCGTCTCAGTGGTGGGGAATGCGCTGCGATTGCTGCGCCTCACAATCCGCTGAGGGCGGAATCGGACGGGCTGAATAATACCAGCTGGGGCTTCAGATGTCGTGTGTCGCCGACGCTACGCACGGCGTGCGTAGCGTCGGCGTCCTGCCGATGACACACGACACTTGAAAGCTCGATTGGTAAGTGCTTCCCGTGAAAAATGCTGGAGAAATGCAGAAGGGAAACGGCTGAGATTCCTCGCTTCGCTGGAATGACAACCGTTGTCATTCCGAGCGAAGCGAGGAATCGCTTTCGGGATCATTCTTTGCGGGAAAGGCTTATAACTTGATCCTGCAGGGCGACGCTACAATATCGAGGAATAGGCTATAATTACGCAGGAGGCAAGAACGATGGCATTAGCCGATGTGGAGACCCGCCGCATGGTGCTGCGCGAGGTTAGCAAGCGTCACCTGGATACATCGCGGCTCGATGTACAGGTGTTTCATGGCGTGGTATACCTGCGGGGTACGGTGAGCGGTATGCGTGGGCACGATATTGATCCCAAGGCGGAGATGGAGATTATCCGCCGCATTCTGCGCCAGCGCCCTGGTATTCGCGATGTGGTGGTCGATGTGATTTTCCGCTGAGCGATGCAACGCGGGCTGTGGGACGCGCTTTATCCGCCGCGCTGTGTGGCGTGCGGACGGTTTAATAACGAGCCGTTGTGTCCTGCCTGCGTGGAGCGCATCGCGCCGATTCTGCCGCCTGCATGCCGTCGATGTGGTATGCCCCTGCGTCATCTGGGCGATTGCCGACATTGTCTGGGGCGAACCTTTGCATACGACGGGGCGGTGTGCGCGGGATTTTACACGGGGAGCCTGCGCTGTGCGATTTTGAACTTGAAGTTCCGTCGCTGGCGACGCGCCGCCGAACCGCTGGCGGCGCAGCTCTGGCAGGCGTGGAGCCGCCCGGAGTGCGCCGTGCTGCGCCAAGTTGACGCGATTATCCCCGTGCCGATTCACCCAGCACGACGCGCCTTTCGGGGCTTCAACCAGGCGGAGTTAATCGCCGAGCAGCTCAGTCGGCTCTCAGGCGTCCCCGTGTCGACGGGCGCGCTCCGCCGCCGACTCTACCGACGCCCGCAGGTGGGGCTGCGTCAAGCCGAGCGCATGCAGAATGTGCAGGACGCTTTCGAAGTCGCGCACCCTGAACTGGTTCGGGGACGCGCCGTCGCTTTGCTCGATGATGTGTTCACGACGGGCAGCACCCTCGATGCCTGCGCTCGTGCGCTCAAAAGCGCGGGCGCGGCGTTCGTCGTCGCCCTCGCGCTCGCCCGCGACCTCAGCGAAGACGAACCGACTCTTTAAGTAAATCTCGTCGGACGCCTCGTATACTCGCTTGTCAATCTGGAGTTGCACCGAGACTGAGTGGAAGCCTTCTCCGTCGGGCAACTGGCAGCGGAGCCATTCGCGAGGCGTTTGCCACTCGCTCCATGCGCCGTCGCCAACGCGATAGCGCATCGCCTGTGCCCCCTGCGCTCCATGCACATAGACAACGACAGCGGGCGAATCCGTAGAGAAGGCATCCAGGTTAATCACAATCGGATAGACATTACGCCGTGCGCCGAGCAACTGTGTCCATGCGGTACGATAGCGAGTCGCGTCGTTGGCGGTGAAGCCCACGCCCAGCTCGCGATAGTGAGGGTCGAGCAAATTGGCGCGGTGCGGAGGGCTTTGGAGCCACATCTCCAGCGCGCGCTCGTAGCAGAGCTGTCCCGCCGCGAGGTTCTCGCCCAGCCGATGATAGAAATAGCCCGCCTGCGTCACCCGATAGTCCGCGCGTCGCCCCTGCGCGTCGGCGTGCTGAATCCGTCCCGTCACTAACAGCGTCTCCGCGTAGCTCTGGGCGGCTGCGCAAAGCTGTTCGTTTAGCTTCAGCGGGGGCAACCCCTGTTCCAGACGCGCCTCGTTCACAGCCACCGCGTAGTCGTGAAGCAACTTCAGCCGCGTCTCGATGGTGTTGTGAGCGGTTGCACACGCAACACTGATTCCCAGCAGCATCGTCCCTAACCAGCGCTGGATCGCACGATCCATAAGCTTCCCTCCTTTGGGATTATTGGCGTCCATATCATCAAACTCCACGCAAGAATTACCTGTCTGACGAGAACTCGGTAGCGCTCCTTTGTAGACAAAGCACTACGCCTTGAAAACAGGCGTACATATTATAACCCATGTTGCAGTCTATCGGTGACACGCCCCGCGATAGCAGGTATAATCTGCCCGCTATGCTACGGACGGCGAGCCATCCCTGGATGACGCGCGTGCGTCCCGCGGTTAGTTACACGATTCAGGGCGCGCGCGTGGAACTCTATGTAGTGCCCCACACGAGTTTACATCGCGTCGCGGCGGATGGGCTGATACTCGCTTGCGACACTACGATGCGGATGACGAAAGGGTTCCGCAAGCAGCTGCGCGACTACGCGGGATTCGACTTAGTGGAGCAGGAGGGGGTCTCCTGTGCGCCGCTGCCCCCACAGGGCGTGGCGATTACAGGCGCAGGACGCACGAAATTCAGGCAGATTTTGCACGCGCATATTTTCGATGCGCAGTATACGACCGACGCCCGTCTCCAGCTACAGGGCTTGCAGAACGCGCTCGCCGTCGCCGCGGAGCGGGGGATGCAGACCGTCGCCTTTGCGGATTACACGCTTGATCTGCGCCGCGCCGTCGCGGAAGAGACCGCATGGACGATTGCGCAGGCGATTGCGCAACGCCCTCAGAGCCTGAATCAGTTCAAAATCCTCTGCACGGACGCCGTGAACGGTTGGGCATTCCAGCAGATTTTGGACTGGGTCAGTCAGCATGGGTTCGAGCCGTATCGTGCGATGTACCGAATCCGCCACACGATGCTCCATGCGGCGCTGGGCGACTGGCGGACGACGCCCGCTCATGGCTACTGGCGGTTTACCGAGCCGAGCCTGCGCATGGACGACGCCTTCATCAGGCGCGGCGGGCAGGTGTTGCAAACGAAAACACAGGCGCTCGCGCCGATCTCGCTGGGCGACGCGACTATTACCCCAGGTGGCGCGCTGCACTACCCGTTTGTCGTGCATCTCGCCGCGTTGGAGGGGAGGCGCATTCCTTCACGCGAGACGCTCGTCGCTGCTGTGCGCGCCGCGCTCTCGCTTTCCCACAATCAGTCCCTCCGCACGCTTTTGATTCCTATGCCCAGCCCGCTCAGCGGCGTGACGCCCAGCGAATTCGCTCAGGTCGTCGCCGAAACCATCAGCGACTACCTGCACGAGGCGATTTCGCGGATTGAGCGCTGTATCCTGCTGGGGGCAAACGAAGCGGAGTTCCGCGCTTGGCAAGAGGCGGTGAACGCCCTGCGCGACGCGCTGAGCCTGCCGCCGCTGGAGACGGCGCCATAAAACCAATCCACACATATCAAGCCGGGTATGCGCGAAAACTCCGCGAGGTTGTGCGTGACCAGAACCGCACCGTAGGCAAGGGCAACTCCTGCGATCAGGTCGTCCATCGCCCCAACAGGTGTACCTTGCTTCTCTAACAGAGCGCGCCCTCGTTCCGCTTGACGAGCCGCCGCCTCCCAAAGGGTAGTGTCAGTACGCTTTCTATAAGCGCGTTCAACTTCAGTAATCGGTGCTCGGGCTGAGCTGATTTGGCGACCCCGACTTCCAGTTCGCAAAGCGTGATAGTGGACACGGCAATTTCGGCAGGGTTAGATGCAAGAGAACACGACGCCACATTGCCCTGACCGCGTACATAGTAAATGACAGTATCCGTGCCTAACAGATACACAGCTGTTCATAACTCTTCGCGTGGCTGGGACGGTTGCAGGCGAGGGCGCAACTCCTCCGAATCAGGAAAATCAGGCCACGCGCCTGCCAACGCCTTGGCTTCCTCAGACCACGCGACCTGACGACGCAAACGCTGGGCAAGATAGCGACTCAAAGGCATACCTGCTCGATGCGCCGCCTCACGGAGTTTCGCTGCAGTTTCCTCATCCAGATACACTGTAACCGACGGCATTTCTTCCACCACATGAAAGTGTACCCAAGATGAACCACACCTGCAATTTCCCCCTGCGCCTGCCGAAAATGTGCATGGAATGCGAATTCTGGTGGTGGACGACGAGCCGATGGTGCATCTGCTGCTCAGTCAGGCGCTGGAGGATGAAGGGCACACGGTTGTTCTCGCCCCGAACGGCGCGGACGCGCTGGAGCAGCTCAAAGCGGGCGACTACGATCTGCTATTTACCGACATCCACAT
The DNA here is from genome assembly GCA_937992175.1 of uncultured Fimbriimonadales bacterium. Classification (GTDB taxonomy): domain Bacteria; phylum Armatimonadota; class Fimbriimonadia; order Fimbriimonadales; family GBS-DC; genus GBS-DC. The sequence goes on from CALKLF010000008.1 coordinate 59,683, forward strand.
GCCCCGCCTGAGTGGCATCGACCTCGTGCGCGCCGTGCGCCAGAATAACAAGCGTATCCCCATCATCGTCATGGACAGCTACCCTGATCTGTTTATGGAGAGCGAGGTCGGCGTGGAGGCGTTCGCCCTGCTCCCGAAGCCGTTCGACCTCAGCGAGGTACGCCGCGTTCTCCGTGAAGTGGAAATCGCCCGCACCCCTAACCCCGCGCCCGCGTTGCGGGAGAGGGGAGCCGCGCTCCCCCTCTCCCATGGCGTGGGAGAGGGGGCTGGGGGTGAGGGCTAAAGCGAGGTGATTCCCATGCTCTTCCGTTGGAGTCTATTAGTGGCAGGCGCTATAAGTATCTTAGCGATTACGCAAGCCCAACGCACTTCCGCAACCGCCGAGTGGCTCTTTGCCGATCCGCAAGAGACCATCCAAGCCGCCACGCGCACCGAACGTTCCGTCGCCGAGTCGTTCACCACCGTGCGCGTACTGACCCGACGCGAGATCGAACTCAGTGGCGCACAAACCATCCAAGAACTGCTGGAGCGCATGGTGGTGGACTTCGAAGGGCAAGAGTCCTCCCAACACCGATTCCTGAGCATGCGCGGGGCGTACAGCGCGTCGGAGTTCAACGAGCGAATGCTCTTCCTGCTGGACGGGCAGCCGCTCAACGATGTGCTGCTGGGCAACTTCCCCGCGATGAGCCTCAGCACGCACGATGTGGAGCGCATTGAGATCGCCTTTGGTCCTGGCTCGGCGATGTACGGTCCGAACGCCTTCGCGGGCGTGGTGAACATCATTACGCAGCAGGGCGAAACGGGACGCCCTTCGTTCTGGAGCGGCTACGCGGGGCGCGGGGGCTACAACGCCTCCCTGCGCTGGATGACTGAGCAGGGCGCGCCGTATCGTCTCAGCGTGCAAAGCTCCCTCTGGCGCGACCCCGGCAGCGACCGCGTGCAGAACAACGACTCGATGGTGCGCACTGCTCGCATTGCGTTCTCGCAAGGAACCCCCGAACGCGGGCAGTGGCGCGTGAACTACCTCTACGCCGACTTAGACCGCGGATTGGTCGGCATGCGCTACTTCAGCTACCCCACGCCCGACGATCGCATGTTCTGGCGCACCCACTACTGGCAGGCGGAGTACCACCGCGCTTTCGGCGCGAATAGCCAGACCACGCGCCTGTACGGCGTCGCAGGCGACACCATCTTTCTCAAGGTACAAACTCAGCCCCCCATCGCCCCCAACGCGCCGCGCACGCGCATGCCCTTCAGTCAGAGCATGCTCGCCGCCGAGACCTACTACCAGTGGCAACTGCCCAACGCGCAAATGCTCGCAGGCGCCGATTACCGCTTCATGCGCGGCAGCAGCCAGAACCACCTCGGCGGCAGCCACAGCGCGACCAACTTCGCCCTCTACGCGCAGGGCGAGTGGCAACTCGGACGCTGGAGCCCGATTTTAGGCGCGCGCTACGACAGCCACTCCCTCTACGGCAACCAGTTTAGCCCGCGCGCAGGGTTCACTTACATCGCCAGCGAGCAACACCGCTTCCGCGCCTCGCTCGGTCGCGCCTTCCGCGCTCCCAGCTTCGTCGAGATGTATCTCCAGCAGTTCTATGTCTGGATTCCAATTAGCGGCAATCCCGTCCCGCTCAGCATCGAGGGCAAAGCCGACCTGCGCCCTGAAATCACTTTCAGCACAGAGCTGGGTTATCGCTTCCTTCACCCGCGCTGGCAACTTGACCTCTCCTACTTTACCAGCGACCTTGATGATGTAATTACCGTGTTTCTCAAGGATGTCAACCGTCCAGACCTTCGTCAGTATCAGAACCTTTACCGCTTCCGCATCTGGGGCTGGACAGCCGATACAGTAGTCAAACTCTCGCCTGAGTGGACGCTGGGCGCAGGCTATATGTATGTGCGCTACTCAGGCGGCGTGGAAGAAGACTACAAACCCGCCCGCGACCGCACCGTTATCCGCCTCGCCTACTTCAAAGAGCGCGGGCTGAGCGGACAACTGGTGTTCAACTACCCCGCTGTCGGGCAGGGCTTTACGGACGCCTATGCGTGGAATACTTACCTCAACCTTGTCTACCGACCCGACGAGCGTAACCGATTCAACCTGCGCGTCGACAACCTGTTTAATGTGCGTACGGAGATGGCGCGCTGGGTGCCGGGCGGCAGGCGCAGCGTGTGGATTAGCTATCAACGAGACTGGTAGGGACGCCTTTGAGAGAAAACAAAGCGGAAAAGCAGGGAGGTTCAATGATTTTGGAAGCAGAGGTTTCGGAGGTTGGAGTGACGCCCTCCCGCCCAGCCCCTCTGCTGACAAGGGTACATCGCGTTGCTTCAACTTGGGGAGACGCAGCAGTGATTCCCCACGCTGTTTCACCCTCACCCCCCAGCCCCCTCTCGGTAAACGGAGAGGGGGAGTCGCCTGCGTGCGAGGCGGCGCTTCCCCCTTCTCCGTTTACCGAGAGGGGGCTGGGGGGTGAGGTTAGGAATGACAGCTTTGTCATTCCGCGCGAAGCGAGGAATCTCCACCGCTCTGATGGAGTATGCGACAACGCGAGCCTCTCAAACTCCTTTATGAATGACGAAAACGGGAAGACGCGGCTTTACCAGATGCTCCTTACGCCGCTCTTTACCCTGTTCATGTTCTTTCTTCTCAGTTTTGCCCTCGCCCAGCCCCCGCTGATTGCCATTCTGCAAAGCGACGAGGGCGCAATCTATACCGACGCCATTAATCGGTTCCATCAGGAAATGGAGAAACAGGGGGTGGATGTGCAGACGCTCATTTTTGTGCTCAAAGACGACGAAAGCGACTCCGAGCTGCCCGAGCGTATCCTAAGCCGTAAACCGAAGATGATTCTGGCGGTAGGCATGAACGCTGCACTGCGCCTCAAGAAGTATTACGAGAGTCTACCTTTGGACCAGCAACCCCCTGTGGTGTTCACCATGGTGATGGATCCTGTTCAGCATGGGTTGGTTCAGAGCGCAGAGCGGAGCGGGACGCGCTTCGCAGGCGTGACGCTGGCAATCAATCCCCAAAAACAGCTCCGCGCGCTGAAAGACTCGCTTCCGGAGGTCAAGCGTGTAGGGGTTGTTTACACCCCTGAGGAATTTGTGTCGCGGGGCCTGATTGAGCAGGCGCGCAAAGATGCCGAACGATTGGGGCTATCCCTGGTGGAGGCGCATGTCTCCACTCCCAAACAGCTCAACGAAGCGCTGGGACGCTTGCGCGGCACAGTCGACGCCTTCTGGATTATTCCCGATGCAATTTACGCGGAGGATCCCAAGGCGTTGCAGACCGTAATGGAGTTCTCTCGACGCCAGCGTATCCCGACCTTGGGATACTTAGAACGGTTCGCCCAGCAGGGTGCGCTGGTCAGTGTCGGGATAGACATGGCGGAGCAGGGTGCGCTCGCCGCAGAGCAGTCCATCCGTATTCTCAATGGAGAGAAGCCCGAGGACCTGCCCCTTTTGACCCCGCGCCGCGCCCTGACCTATTACAACCTCAAGGCGGCGCGTGCGCTGGGAATCACCATTCCCGATATGCTGCTCAATCTGGCGGCGAAGGTGTACGAATGAGTCGGCTTGGTCTGCGTGAACGGCTCCTGCTATTCTATGCGTTGATGGCGCTCGCGCCGGTGCTGGCAGCGGGTGCGCTGCTCTACATCTACCTGAACAATCAAGTCTTCAGCTCCGCAACGCAGTTCCAGAGCGGGGTGCGGCAGGAGCTAAGCAACTATCAGCGCAGCGTGCGCGAAGGGGTTACGACCGTGCTGGAAGAATCTCAGCAGCAGGTGCGGCGGCGTCTCAATCAACAGCTCAAAACCCACCGCGACGAGACGCTCCAGCGTCAAAACGTCCTCCTGCGCGATACAATCAGCGACCTGCAAACCGCCACACGCGATGCGCTGCAACAAACCGAGCACGATACGCTCCAGAACCTGAACCAGACCATGAACCGCGTAGAGCGAAAGGTGCAGGCAGTGCAGTCCGACTCGCTGGCGATGCTGCAGACCACGACGGAGCAGGCGACGCGCCGCGCCCTGCAGGAGCTGATTGTGCAACACCTGATGCAACTGTCGACTCAGTTCTCGCGTCAGGTGGAAGGACTGCTGCGCAATTACACGGCGCAGCTGACCTTGATTGCCCAACAGCCTGCGATTCAGAACGCCAGCGTGCAGGAGAGCCGCTGGATCCTGCAGGCGTTGCAGGATCGGGAGCCTGCATATCAGGCGCTCACCCTGCTGGACGCGCAGGGCAACCCACTGGTGGAGATTGGCGATGCGCTGGACGACCCCGCGCTAACCTGGTCGGATCGGCGATTGCTCTGGGAGCGACTGCTGAGCGAACAGGAGACGACGCTGGGCGAGGCGCGTCTGTACCGCGTGGAAGGGCGGATGCAGCCGCTCGTGCCCATGATTATTCCCGTGCGGCAGATGGGCAAAGAGTTTCGGGGCGCGATTTTCGCGCTGGTGAGTCTGGAGGAGGCAGGTGCCTTAACGCGCGGTTTTCGGCAGGGCGAGCGCGGCGCAGTCGCCCTGATTCAGCAGGACGGCTTGGTTCTGGCGCACAGCGACCCAAAGCGCGTCGGGCAGACCGAGACACGCTTCCCCGAGTCGCTCTACACGCTGACCCAGGCGCACAGCCAGCTCATGCACCTGCCCGACGGCAAGTGGCTCGTCGCCGCCGCGCCGATTCGTCGCCTGCGCGCCGTGCTGGTCATCACGCAGCCTGCTGAGGAGGCGTTCCAGCTCGTCGCTGCACTGCAGCAGTCCCTGCAACAGAGCTTCCAGCAGCAACGCGCTCAGACCGCAACCGCGCTGCGCCAGACCCGCGCCGCCGCGCAGAGCCGATTCGCGCTGCAGGCGAACCGCCAGCAACAGGCGACCCGCGCTCAAATTCAGCAGGCGGAACAACGCGCCATCGCCCGCACCACGCAGACCCTGACGCAACTCGCGCAGGCGCAACAGAAGAACCTCTCCGCCATGCTGGAGGCGTCCGCGCGCGAAACCCAACACGAGCTGGATAGAGGGCTGAAGATTCAGCTGAACGAGGTTTTCCAAGGCGCAAACTGGCGTCTGGCGGAAATCGCGGGCGAGCTGCGACGGAGTATCAACGACCGAATCCGCGAGTCGTTCCTTGTCGCGATGCTGTGCGTGTTGGGGTTTCTGTTGGTGGGCGCGGTGTTTCTCCATCGGACGCTGGTGCGCCCCCTGCGGATTCTGGTTAAGGTCACCCATGACATCGCGGCGGGTGACCTCACGCGGCGCGTGGAACTGCCCAATCGCGGCTGTCCCGACTTAGACGATCTTGCCGACTCGTTCAATCACATGGTAGACGCCCTGCAGAAGGCGGAGGCGCAACTGATTCAGTCCAGTAAGCTCGCCTCGCTGGGCACGCTCGCCTCCGGCGTAGCGCACGAGCTGAACCAGCCGCTCGCCATCATCCGAGCCATCGCCCAGCAAAACCTTGAGACGCTCGACTCTATACCCACCCCGCAACTGATTAGCCAACTCCACGAAGATTTACAAATCATCCATCGCCAGACCGTGCGGATGAGCCAGATTATTCAGCACCTGCGCGCCTTCTCGCGCAAGCCGCGCGAGGAGTTCGAACCTGTGAACCTGAACGAGGTCGCCCAGAACGCGCTGATTCTCTTGCGCGAGCAGCTGCGCCAGCGCGGGATTACGCTGATAGAGAACTACGCCGACGACCTGCCGCCCGTGCTGGGCGAAGCGAACTCGCTGGAGCAGATTGTGATTAACCTGCTGACCAACGCCCGCGACGCGCTGGAAGGGCGCGACGACGGACAGATCACTATTCAGACGGGGCTGTACGACGACGGCAGGCGCGTCTACGCCGAGCTGCGCGTGCGCGATAACGGTCTCGGCGTACCGCCCGACATCCGCTCGCAGATTTTTGATCCGTTCTTTACGACGAAAGACCCGAACAAGGGCACGGGGCTGGGGCTTGCCATCTCGCTGGAGATTGCCCAGAAGCACGGGGGCTTGTTGACGCTGGGCGAAACGGAGCGCGGCGCGGAGTTTGTGTTGCGGATTCCCCTCGCCGAAGCCCAGAAACAGGCGGCGTAGGCATACGAAATTTCGCTCCAGTGCGGTACAATTCCGCCGCTACGCCGTCTAAGCAAGTAGAGGCGCGAACGATGGGCAAATCGTTGCACTGCCCCGAATGGGAGGAAAAGCTGAGCCTTTATGTGGACGGGGTGTTGAACCCGTTCGATGAGAACGCGGTGGAGGCGCACCTGGCGCGTTGCGCGTCGTGCCGTGCAACCGTTGAGTTATGGCAATCAGTGGGGCAGTCGGTGCGTCGTTTGCCGCGCGAGTTGCCGCCGCCCTACCTGCGCGAGCGGATTCTGGCGTCCACCACGCGCCGTCGGCGTCTGCCGCGTCGCCTGATTCCCAGCTGGCGTGTGCTTGCGCCAGCACTGGGCGTCGCGCTGCTGCTGGGCTGGCTGACTCTGCCGCGCCCCGAACCCGCGCGCGAGGCGGTGGTGAGCATTCCCGCTCCACAGGTGCAGACGACTATCCCCGCCTACGCTGCTGAATCGAACGCTGCGCCGACCGAGCCGTTCCCCTCCGCGCCGTTGGTGATTGTGTTGCAGCCCGCGCCGTCCTATCGCACTGTTTCGCCCGCGCCGCGCTGGCTGACGCAAAACCGCCTTAGCCCCGCGCCGAGCGCGCCCGAATCGACGCCGTCCATCGTGATTATAGGCGACTCCACGCCGCGATTCACGCCGACCGCTTCAACCCCGCCCTCGATTGTCACCGAGATTGCCGAGTCGAGCGAACCGCCCGCGACGCCCGTCGAGACGATTACCGTGAGCGCGCCCGCACGCCCTGCAACCACCTCTGCTACGCGCGACCTGACCAGCTGGCTCCAGCAACTGAACCAGCAACTCCGCGAGGAAGACCGACGCCAGATTTCAGGCGCAACGCAGCGCGAACCGAATAAACGACGATTCTTTGTGCCGATTGTAACCGTAGACCTTAAATAAAGGGTCCTTATGCGACGCTTCGCGCTGATGGGGCTGCTGGGACTTGCGCTGAGCGCCTCAGCGCAAGAGAGCGCTGCGCCGTTATTAGATCTGAACGGGGCGGTAAAGCCGTCCACGCCTACTGCCTCGCAGACCGTCGGTGAATCGACTTCGGACATCCTGCCGGGCAACGGCACGCGCGGCGGCTATATGACCCGCTATGCGCCCGTGATTCCTTACTCCGAATCGGTCTATGTGGACGGCAAACGCCTGCAGCGCGATGTCGATTACTGGATCGACTACGCCTCTGGGCATCTCGCGCTCGCGTTGCCTGTGAGCCGCGTCTCGACAGTGCAGATTTACTATCGCTATGACCCACAGGGCAAGCGCGAGAGCGTGGTGGGCGCGCTACCGATTCTGTCGCTCTCGTTCGGGCAGGGAGGCGGGATTAGCGCGCTCTATATGCCAGGCATGACCGAGACCACGAAAGACGGCGCCGCCTATCGCCTGAGCGCGTATGGCATGCAGAACGCCCTGCGCTTTGGGGGCGGCGGCAGCCTGCAGGGTTACTTCTTTGTCGGCTCGCGCGATGCCATCAACGCCTACGCCGCGCCGAATGTGCGCGACCGTCAACGCCCCAACATCGCCCCGTCCGAAACCGCGCAGTTCGTCGTGCAGCAACTGCAGCTGAACGCGGGCGCGCTCCAGCTCCGCGCACACTATCAGGACATCGGCAAGGGCTTCTCCGCGCAGAAGATGCTCGGCATGCAGAGCGGGCTGGACGCGAGTCAGCTCGCTGCATGGGAGCGCGAGCGGGGACTCAAACGCTATGATTATGCCGTCGGGCTGAACCTTGGCGGCGCGTCGCTGCAACAGACGCAACTGCGCATTCAGGACGACAAAGGCGCCATCGAGCAAGAGGGCTGGCAGTTCACCAGCAGCTGGCTGAACCTGAACTGGACGCGGCGCGAATCGAGTGCGCAGTTCCAGCGTTATAAAGATTTGGGCGACCAGCAGAAGGGCGACTGGGAGCGCGAGCGGGGACTCGTGCGCGAGCAACTCGCCTCCAGCCTGCAGTTCGCCCCCAACAGCGCGTTGAAGTTTGACCAGCTGCGGCTCCGTCAGGGCAAGGAGCGCATCGAACGCGATGTGTACGCGCTTGAAACGCCCTGGCTCAAAGCCTCGCGCCTGCAGCAGCGTGTGGGTGAAGGCTTCACCCGATTTGGCGACCTCGCGGAGGGCGACAAAGGGCAACTCGCCCGCGAAGTCGGGATGAGCCGCGACCAGACGCACCTCGAAATCACGCAGCCTGGCTTCAAACTCGCCGCCGCCGACCACGAGATTCGCTCCCCCACAGGCAAACTGGAGCGTGAGAGCATCCGCGTCGAGACGCCCACGGTGGTCGTGGAGCATACGCATCGCGCTGTGTCGCCCGAATTCGGCAAACTGCCCAACCTCGCCCCGCAAGAACATCAGCAGCTGGTGGAGGAAGTGCGCCAGTTCCACGATACCTCGAACGCCGTGCCGTTCGACCCGAACCACGACCTGCCGCTGCTCATGCGCGAGCAGGGGCTGGAGCGCACCATGCAGCGCGTGGAGGTCAAGCCCTCGAAAGATACGAGCCTGCAGATGCGCCGCTACGAGACCGCCAACCGCGCAGGCGAAGGGGATCTCAAGGGCGTGCAGTGGCAGCTGCGCACCCCGACCCTGCAACTGCGCCTGCACGAACGCAACATCGCCTCCGGCTTCACCCGCCTGCGCGACCTCACGCGCATCGAGCAGCTACTGTTCCACAACGAGCAGGGCATCCACCGCTTCGACTGGGACGCGGCAATCACTACCAGGCAGTTCGGGCTGGCGTTCTCACAGATGCGCGTGCGCGAAATCGGCGCGGGGCTGCACCGCACCAGCGCGCGATTCATCCACCCGCTCATCGAGCTGCACTACCACCAGCGACAGGTCGACGCCGACTTCGCGCGGGCGCACGATTTGGCAGACCCCGAACGCGACTTTTTTGCGCAGCTGCGCGGCTACAGCCAGCACGACTGGACTGCCCGACTCCGCCCCGCGCAGAACTTCCAGCTTGAACTGTTCGGTTTCGGCGCACGCAACCCGCTGGAGAACATCAACAGCCGCCGCCAGCGCTATCGCTTCGTGTGGCGGCCGTTCAAGAACCTCACTTTCGGACGGCACCAGGACGAGTATCAGTCCGATAAAACCCTCGAGCGGCTCTATCAGGACGAGTATGAGCGCAACGATTTGCAGTATCAGCTGGGCTGGGGGCAGTTGAACGCCTATCAGGAGCGGCGGCGCATCGGCGGCACGCTCGCCAACCCGCTCTATCAGGATACCGAGTTCTGGCGATTCAATACGGCGGCGATTCGCAACTTGAACCTCGCGCTGGAGGAGCGACGCACCAACGCCACGGGCATGCCCAGCGAGCGCTATCGGCATTACCAGACCGCCTACACGCTTAACCCACGCACGAAACTGCAGTTCGCTCACATGGAGGCGCAGCGGGAAGGCGCGCCCGACGAGAGCGCACAGCAACTCGGGCTGGAGTATGAGATTGCGCAGGGCGCGAAACTCACCTTCTCCGAGACGCGCAACGCCAAAGAGGGCGCGAACGGCAACCGCGTGCTGTCGGCAGGTCTTACGCAAACTGTTTTCGGCGTGTTGAGCATCGGCGGCGCGTATCAGGAACAGCGCGTGGATCGCACCAACACCCGCGCTCAGAGCCAGGTAGTCATCCAGAGCGCGAAGCCGTTCAACTTTTTGGGGCTGCAGGAGTTCCAGTTCGACTTCCGCTACGGCGCGCTTGCCGACCGCGGCGCATGGCAACAGGAGAACAAACACTTCACGGCGCAAGCCACCGCCCTGCGTCACAAAATCGCAGGCGGCTATGTCGGTCTCTATGTGCCCGGGCAGGGACGCGCCGTCGATCGCTACTGTCAGCTCGAATCGCCCCCGCATCCGCAGCTGCGCTACAGCCTGCACTACAAAACGCGCACCTATCAGGACGGCAGGCTGTTCCTTGTACGCAACTATAACATTTCCTACAAACTGGACGGGCGGTTCACCCTGACCCATGAGTTCCAGACGCACCCGGAGCAGGCGAACGCGAATGTCGTGCTGGGCAGCGTGCTGCAGCCGACGGGCGTCTCCGCGTGGGGCTTGGAGTGGCGCTGGACGCCGCGAATCTTCCTGCGCGGGGATTATCGGATTGAATGGAACGACCACCAGAACCGTCGCACGCGACGCGGCGGGCTGACCCTCAGCACGAATCAGGCGGACAATCTGAGCTACAGCGTCGGCTATCGCGTGGACGCCGAACGCTTCGGCGAGCGCAACGCCATCGCCCACACCTTCTTTCTCTCTACCGAGCGCAAACTCGACTCCGAGAACTTCCTAATGTTCGGCTTCCAGTGGACGCACTACGAACGCCGCCCCGACCTCAGCATCCCACGCGACCAGCAGCGCTTGGTACTGGAGTGGCGGAGGCCGTTTTAGCTCCCGCTACCTCCATTCCTTAAACTCGGCAGTAGCGACGGCAGCTGGTGGGGGGCAAGCGGAACCGTGTCGCTCGCCAAGCCGTCAGGCGTCCCCAGCCCGCGCCGAATCGTCTCCCACCAGTCCCACTGCACGATATGTGAGGCGTCGAAAATCATCACGCCGTGCGAGTTCAGGCGCGCGGCGCGGATGGCCCGCTCGAACCCCGCTGGGTCGCCCCGATAGTCCAGCGCGTAAATCCCTGAGTAGACAAACAAATCGCCGTTCGTCCACTCCATCACGCGGCGCGTCATCCCTTCCACCGTGCGAATCTCATCGCCGTCATAGAGGGGAGCTTCATTCATGAACGGGATATTGAAATAGACGCCGGGCATCAGGTAGTCCATATCATACAGGTAGGAGGTGAGCCGATATTCGGGGCTGACGAAGCCGTAGGGTCGCGCTAAGGCGTCGCTGCCCCAGTTCACGCCGAGTTCAAAGTAAATCGGATACCAGCTGCCCACATACGCGCCGATGGGCATCGGGCGCACGGATTCGATCGTGCGACGAATGTCGCGCAGCAGGTCACGGATTACGCGGGCGCGGAACTCTGCCCACTGCCCGAAGCGCTGACCGCGCTCATACCCCTCGCGAGGCAGCGTCGGCGGGCGCACGATGTCGTCGGGCCAGTTGCTCACGCGCCCGTACTCGGCTTCGAACGCCGCGCGTGTGCGCTCCGAAAAGTCGGTATACACATTCGCCCAGCGCATCCGATCCAGCACGAACCCGTCAATCGGGTAGTTCTGGCAGATTTCGCGGATAATACCCAGCAGCCGCTCGCGCACGACGGGATGCAGCGGGTTCACGAACACGGCGATGCCCTCCGTGTCCGATTCGGCAATCGGCTGCAGGATGGGCTGCGTCTGTAGGGTTAACCCGACGCCCAGCGTACTGAGCCTTTCTAAGTTTTGCGCCGCCTGCCCGTCGGCGACCAGAATCCAGCCGTTTTCGGGGGGCGTGAGCGGGCGCGCGACGAACATCCCATCGATGACCGCCTGCACACGCAGATCGTCAGTGAGAATCGCATACGCCCAGCTGCGTCCCGCGGGCGGTACGGGCGCAGGGTTGCGCCGATACGCCGCAATCCCATCGGGCGGGGGCGTGACATCGAAGCGGTTCAGCTCATAGCGCGAGCCATCCGGCAACACCAGCGTGCGCCGCCGCGAGTAGGCGACCATCTGCCAGTCCACATGCTCATAGGCAGGACCCGAATTGAACATCTTGTGCCCTTCGGACAGCACATTGATATTCGCATGCACCTCCAGCCCAATCGCGTGCGCCTCTTCCAGGAACACCTGCAGCACATCGATATCGGGCGGAACCTGAATCCCGCGCCATTCGGTGAGCTTAGGGGCGATTTGACTGTGATACAGCACATGCCCGCTAATCGGCTTCACATCCAGCACGATGCAGTTGATGCCGACCTCACGACATCGTCGCACAAAGTCGCGAATCTGGGCGCGGTCAATCAGCCAGCTGAGGTTCGCCGTCGCGTCGACCCACATCACGCGCCCTTCGAGTCCCATGCGCCGCGTGAGCGCGACCGACGGCGGCAACAACTGGGGGAACGCACTTGCGCATACGCCTGCCAGAACAACCCAACACCAGAACCGACGCATCGAGGCGATAGGATACCCGATTCAGCCTCGCGAGACTTTTTTCGGCATTTTCCGTCTCAAGCAGCAGGAGTGGGCTTTTCGCCGTCGAACCCCATCGGGTACAATCCTGTGAAGCGATTCACGCGGCTTCGGCGGTAGGAGTACGCCTTCTACCGCCGAATAGTTGCGTTCAGGAGACGAGCATGGCGAAACAACCAGGCGTTGTCGTGGGCATCGATTTAGGGAGCCGATTTATCAAAGCGGCGGAGGTGCGCGTGGGGCGTCCCCCAGTGGTGACGAACATCGGCATTGCGCCGACCCCCGAAGGCGCGATCGACAGTTCGGGCGTCATCGATAAAGCGGCGGTCGCCGCCACGCTCAAGAAGCTGCTCGCCGACTCCGGCATCGGCACGAAGCAGGCTGCATTCGCCCTCGCAGGGCAGAACTCAGTGGTGGTGCGTATTCTGGAAGTGCCCCGCATGAGTCCCGCCGAGCTGCGCCAGCATATGGACTGGGAGATTGGGCGCAATATCCCCTTCGCGGATACGCGCGTTCAATCGGCGTATGAAGTGGTGCGCCGTCCGAACGCCGACCCGAACTCGGACAATATGGAGGTCGTGCTGGCAGTGGCGCAACAGGACGCCATCGATAGCCTCGTCGACATCGCCGATAAACTGGGACTGGAGCCGTATGCGATTGATGTGGAGCCGCTCGCGCTCGCGCGGAGCCTGCTGCTCACGCAGCCCGATATGCAATCTCAGAATATAGCAGTGGTCAACTTGGGCGCGGAGTCGACCTCCATTGATATCTACAGTCAGGGTTTTCTCAGCTTCCCGCGTATTCTGCCGACAGGCGGCAACATGCTCACGCGGGCAATTGCTGAGCGGATGATGATTTCCGAAGCCGAAGCCGAGCAACTGAAGGTACAGCTGGCGGAGGTGCTGATGGATCAGATTCCACAGGCGACCTCGCCGTTCAGCGTGCCAGGCGCGCCGACAGGCGGGTTCTATACGCCTGGCTTTGCCAGCGAGCCGACGATTGCGCCCGAGCCGTCGCCCTTTATGACGCCCGGCTCGTTCGCTGCGCCCGAAGAGCCGCAGCCCGACATCCCACCCTCGCCCTTCGCAGTACCGGGTGAGCCAGAGTCTGCGCCCGAACCAGAACCTGCGCTCCCCGCACAGTCGCCCACTGACCCGCGCAAAACGGAAGTCTTTCTGGCAATTTACCCCCTGCTGGAGGAGCTGGTGAGCGAGATCCGACGCTCCGTCGAGTATTTCCGCAGCCGCAACATAGACGCCGATGTGCAGCTGATTGTGCTGACTGGCGGCGGCGCGATTATGCCTAACCTCGATCAGTTCATCGCAAGCGCCGTGGGAATCCCCACGATTGTCGGAAACCCCTTCAAAGGCGTTCAACTGCAGGTCAAACGGCACGGTCCCGAATATGTCGCCGCCAATGCGCACCTGATGGCGGTCGCTGTCGGCATGGGGCTACACGCGAGTTTCTGAGGAGGCGCGAATTATGAAACTGAACCTCGTACCCGATTATGTTCGCCAGCGGAAGGTCAATAAGCAGATTATCGCGCTGCTGGTCGTGTTGTTTTTCCTCGTGAACGCGGCGATGGCGTTCTGGATGGTGAACGCACAGGGTAGACTGCGGGAACTGCAAGATCAAAAAAGCCAGTTAGAGCTACAGGCGCAGCAGGTAGATAGCCTTTACAACCAGGCGAATCAGCTCATCGACTCGGCGGCGATTGCGCTGGGCAAAGCCGAATGGGTCAAGCGCGTGGAGGAACACAATTTGAAATACCCGGAACTCTACAGCGAGGTGAGTAGCTATACCTCGCCGCGCGTGCGCTATGCGTCGATGCAGGTGGCGCAGACCAATCAGCTCCAACTTTCGGGGTTCACGCGAGGCATTCGCGAGCTGGGTCTCTATTTGCAGACGATGTATAACTGCCCGCTGTTTACGGCGGTGAGTCTGGCTTCTGCGGCGCTGCCAGGCTACCCATCGACGGCTAATCAGCCGGGCATGGCGGCGTCGGGTTTTGGCGGGTTCGCTCCGCCGCCAGCCACCTTAAGCACGCCGGGGGCGCCAGGAGGCGGTTTTGGCGGCGCGTTCGCAGGCGGCGGCGCCCAAACCGGCAGCTCGCCCGCTAACCTGATGCCCTTCCAGGTGGTGGCGTACCTGAAAGAACCGATTGCGCCGCCTGCTCCGCCAGCGAATGTGCCGGGCTTAACCGCAGGCGGCGGCGCAGGTATGCCCACCTTGGGCGGCTTCGGCGGCGGACCGAGCCTCGCGGGCGTCGGCGGACGCGGACCTGGTATCTGAGGTGAACACGATGAAAGGCTTATCCATGTTTGCGAAGGTATCGATCGGGCTGGTCGCGACGATTGTCGTAGCGGCGGCTATCTTTCTGCTGGGCATCCGCCCCACGCTTCAGAACATCAAGTACCACGAGGAGAACATCGCCCTGCTCGAGCAAAAAGTGGCGCAGATTCCGCGCGCTCGTCAACTGGTGCAACAAGCGCAGCAGCGCGTCGAGCAGGCGAACCGTGACCTCGCCGTGATCGACCGCCGGAAGATGCCCGTCAATACCATCGACCTGAGGGATCGTCTCAAAGCGTGGATGCAGTATCCTGACATGGTGCGCGAGATTGCCAAGAAACTGGAGGCGTGGCCCGAGAAAACAGGCGTGCAGCGGCTCTACGGCGTCGCCTTGCCGCCGCCGCCCAACGACCCGAACGCCATCCCGACGCTGGCGCTGGTGTATCCGCTGGGCACAGTGCAGGTGCGCGCTGCCTCCTTTGAAGCTTTGCTCAATCATGTCCGAAAATGGAATGATGTGCCCAATCTGGTGGTGCTGGTAGACGGTCTGGCGATTTCTGGGATGAGTCCCCAGCTGTTCGGCAGCTATACGCTGACCGTGTTTGTGTATCCCCGTAGCGGAGACAATCCTGGTCCGAATGTACCTTCCTCGCCTCAGGCGCCCGGCGGTGCACCCGGCGCGCCTGGTGGATTCGGCGGCGGGTTTGGCGGGGGATTCGGCGCGTCCGGACCCTAAAATAGCAGGAATCGGCAGATGGAGCCTGAATCATAAGGTGAGCAACGATGAAGAAGGAAACGCAGATTGCGTTAGCAGTGGCGGTGGTCGTGCTGGTGGTAGTCGCCGTCGCGTTGCTGTTTGTGTTTAGCGGCGGAGGCGGTGGCGATACGGCGCAGCAGCCCCCGATTTCGCCTGATATACGCGACGATGGCTTTGGTCAGCCAACGCCGCCCTCAGCGCCGATGGGCGGTGGGATGGTTCCACCACCGACCACTCTAGCGGCTCAACCGCAGGCGACGCGCCCGCCGTTCTCTCCACGCCGCGACCCGTTCGCGCCGCTCCCCGAAGAGGTGGAAGCGATGCAGGCAGACGCTTTCGACCCCGCCCGCTACTTCGTGTTGGCAAGCCCGCCGAAGCCCCCTCAGGTGGAGCTGCCTGAACCGTTTGAACCGCAACCACGCCGTCGTGTGGCGGGCATCATCATCGGCACGACCGTTTCCGCCATTCTGGAACAGGAGGGCGAGTTGCCGCGCATCGTTTACCCGGGCGACATGGTGGGCGAGTTCCGTATCGTTGCCATCACAGAAAATGGTTTGATTCTGCGGCGCTCCAAAGGTAACCCGCGCGAGGTGCGCGTGCCGTATGAACCGCCTGGCAATGTGGGCGGCGGTGGGTTCGGCGCGGGCGGCGGACGCGGCGGCGGTGGGCTGGGCGCGCCGCCCGGCACGCCCGGATTGGGTACCCCCGGCGGCGGTGGCAGGGCGCCCGATATTTAGAAACTCGACGCATTCTCAAGCGTATCAATTTCTGGAGGTATGACGATGAAAACGAAAACGACTTTGCTGATTGCGGCAATCTTGATTGCGGCGCAGGTTGCCCCGCTCTTCGCACAGGGCGGCGGACAGCAAGACCCCACTCAACGCCGCGTCACCGTCAAGTACGAGCAGGCAGATGTGCGGTTCGTGCTGAAGCAGCTGTTCGACAGCGTCGGCGTGAGCTACACGCTCGACCCGAATGTGCAGGGCACGGTCACAGTCTCGCTAACCGATGTGCTGTTTACAGTCGCGCTGGACAACATTCTGCGCCCGCTGAACCTGACCTACCGTGTAGAGAACGGCGTTTACTATGTCACAGTGCGCCAGCCCGAAGAGGCGCCGCTGCCGCCAACCGAGCCTGCCGCCCCCGAAGAGGGCACTCGACTGAACCTGCCCGAGAAGATTCAGCTTAGCTACGCCAGTCCGCTTCTGATTGCGGCGCTGCTGGGCGGCAGCCTGATTCAGTACGCCCAGTACGAAATGATGTCGTCGGGTGGCATGGGCGGTTTTGGCGGTTTAGGCGGTTTCGGCGGCTTCGGCGGTATGGGCGGTTTTGGCGGTATGGGTGGTTTCGGCGGTTTCGGCGGTTTAGGCGGTTTTGGCGGTATGGGCGGTTTCGGCGGCTTCGGCGGTATGGGCGGTTTTGGCGGTATGGGCGGTTTCGGCGGTTTCGGTGGTGGCGGCTTCGGCGGCGGCTTCCGTGGCGGTGGCGGCTTCGGCGGCGGCGGCTTCGGCGGTGGCGGCTTCGGCGGCGGCTTCGGACGCTAACCCCCAAACTAACTCGTTCCTGAGGGGCTGAACCCCAGCCCCTCAAGATGCGTCATGGAGGAGGATCTATCCAAATGAGAAAAGGAATCCGGAGCGTACTTACAGTGGCTCTGCTGGCAGGGTGCCTGACCCTGTCAGCTAGAGGCAACGACGACTATCTCGTGTCGATCCATCTAATGGATGCTGACTTAATTACAGCGGTCAAAGCGATTGCGCAACAGGTTAAGGCGGAGGTGGTGTTCGAACCCACCGACGAGCCGTATAAGCGCATCAGCTTCATCAAGATTGACCAGAAACCCTTCGAGCAGGTGCTGGGCTACATTTGTCAGGCGGCAGGTGCAACCTACCGCAAAGAGGCGAACGGCGTCTATGTCATCGGACCGGCGCGTTCTAAACCGATGGAGACGACCCCTGCGGTACAAGCGCCGCCTCCCGCAGAAGCGCAAAAACCGCTGATTGTGACCGAGCGCATCCCCCTGCGCTACAGCCGCGCCTCGGACATCGTGCGTATCATCAAAACTGAGATGATGACCGATGACCCGTTCGCGGAGATCCGCGACTTTGTGAATCGCACCCTTTCCCAGAGTGCGCCGGGGATGCAGGTTCCCGTTCCCCCCAGCGTGCCGTTGCGGATGGAGGGCGGCGTGGCAGTGCCCTATAACAACACGCCTGTTATGAACCCAAATGATTTCGCCCAGGATCCGGGTGAGAGTCAGCGCGGGGGCGGGCGCGGCGGGTTTGCCGGTCAGCCCGGCGGGTTCGGCGGCGGCTTCGCGGGACAGCCCGGCGCACAGGCGGGCATCCTTATTCCCGAAGGATTGGATGGCATCGTCGCGAACGATATCGACAACTCCATCATTATTCGGGGCACGCCGGAAGCCAACGAGTATGTGCGGCGTATCCTGCGCTTCCTCGACATCGCGCCCAAACAGGTGCTGATTCGCGCCGAGTTCGTCACCGTCACGCGCAACGACGCCGAGAAGTTCGGCATCGACTGGAGCTTAGCGCGGGTGAACCTGCAAACAGGCACGGCGGGTCTGGCAGACCGCACTGCGCCCATCTTCGTGAACTACGCATCGGGCAACCTGGTGGCGAATCTGCGCACCCTGCTCAGTCAGGGGCGCGGGCGTATCGTGAACGCGCCGATTGTTGTCACCCAGAACAACAGTCCTGCTACAGTGGTGTTCTCCACGACCGACTACATCGAACAGCAGTTCATTGTGTTCAACCAGGCGGGACAACCGACGACCTTCACTCAGCCGATTCCTGTCCCGGTACCGACGCAGCTGACTGTGACGCCTCGTGTGAACGCGGACGGAACTATTACGCTCGCGCTGTTCCCGCAGATCTCTACGGTGGGGCGCGTGCGAGTCGGCGCGCGGGACCTCCCCCGCTTCGACACGCAGTTCGTGTTCACCGTGCGCCGCCTCAAAAACGGCGAAACGATGGTGCTGGGCGGTCTGGTGACCCGCAGCGACAACAATGTGACGACCAAAGTGCCCCTGCTGAGCGACCTGCCCCTCATCGGACAGTTCTTCCGCAGTCGCGACAGGGCAATTGTGGAATCAGAGCTGCTCATCTTCGTGACGGCGACCGTGTTGGATGAAGACGAGGGGCTGGGCGGTTCCATATCGCCTTAGCAGGTCGTGCTTTTCGTCATACCCGACTGCAGGGGCGCGCCCGCGTCCCTGCAGTTCGATTCTCAGGGGATGAACCATCTATACCTGATTGGCAACATGGGCAGTGGTAAGACGACGGTCGGCAAACGGATTGCCGACTCGCTTCGCCTGCCCTTTTATGACATGGACGCGCTCATAGAACAGGCGTCTGGGCAGACCATCCCCGAAATCTTCGCACGAGAGGGTGAGGCGCGGTTCCGCGAGTTAGAAAGCACGCTCCTGCGGGAAATTGCCCAGAAACCCGCAGGAGTCGTCGCCACAGGCGGCGGCGTTGTGCTAAGCGAGGCGAATCGCGCCCGCATGCGCCACTCGGGTTGGTTGGTCTACCTCAAAGCCTCGCCCCAGACGCTTTGGAAACGCCTGCAACGCGCCCGAAATCGTCCCCTTTTACAAACTTCCAATCCTCGTGAGATGCTCGAAGCCATCGTCCGCGCACGGGAGCCGTTCTATCAGGAAGCCGACTGGGTGATTGAGGTCGATGCGCTGACGCCTGCGCAGGCAGCGGATGCGGCGCAGCGCGCCTATCGCCCCGCGCCCGACGCCCCCATGCAGGTCGCTGTGCTTCCTCAACAGCCGCACGGCTACCCGATCTATATCGCTCCTGCGCTCCGAACCCGCGCGGCGCGCCTCATTCTGCACCAGCGTCCTTTCGCCCGCTGGGTGATGCTCACCCACCCGCCCCTTCTATGCTGGGCGGAGTCGGTGCTTGTGCAACTCGGCGAGTCGGGATCGCCTGCGCAGACAATCACCCTGCGTTCGGGCGAGCGGATGAAGTCGTTGCGCAGCGCGAAGCGGCTCTATGAGCAACTGCTACAGGCGGGGCTGGATCGAAGCAGTCTGCTCATCGTGCTGGGCGGCGGCGTGCTGGGCGATCTGGGCGGGTTCGTCGCGGCGACCTATATGCGAGGGATCCCCTACGTGCAGATACCGACGACTCTGCTGGCACAGGTGGACTCCAGCGTCGGGGGCAAGGTCGCCGTCGACCTCCCGCAGGGCAAGAATCTGGTCGGGGCGTTCCATCAGCCCGCGCTGGTATTGATTGACCCCGAACTCCTGCGGACTCTTCCTGCCCGCCACTGGCGCAACGGCTTCGCGGAGATGCTCAAGTATGGTGTTGCGCTGCGCAAGGGACTGTGGCGACGCCTGCAAACAATGCTCAATCAGGGTGTGTTGGCGCCCCGGCGCGTGCGTAAAGACCCTACCGAGTGGACGCTGCCGATTGCGCAGTGCGTGAACCTCAAGGCGCAGATTGTCTCAGAGGACGAGCGCGACCTTTCGGGCAAGCGCGCCCTGCTGAACTTCGGGCATACAGTGGGGCATGCCTTGGAAGCCGCGCTTGGCTATCGCGGCTGGCTCCATGGGGAAGCTGTCGCCGTGGGAATGATTGCCGAGGCGGAGCTGGGGCGAGTGCTGGGAATCACGCCTGACTCTGTAGTGCGGGAACTTCGCGAGACCGTCGACCTGGCAGGGCTGCCGACACAGCTGCCTGCGGGCTTCGACGCCGAGACGCTGCTTAACGCGATGCGCCACGATAAGAAACGCGC
This sequence comes from uncultured Fimbriimonadales bacterium, assembly GCA_937992175.1. GTDB lineage: Bacteria > Armatimonadota > Fimbriimonadia > Fimbriimonadales > GBS-DC > GBS-DC. The sequence goes on from CALKLF010000008.1 coordinate 79,670, forward strand.
CGGCGACGCGCTGAGTGTCGTATTGCTAAACGAGGTAGGAAGCGCACAGCTGGAGCCGAATATTCCCCTGAGTGCGATGCAGGAGGCGTTAAGGCAGTGCGGAGCGTCCTAGCGGCAGGCTGGCTGCTTGCGGCGTTGCTGGCGTTCTGGCTGGCATACTGGGCAGGCGAGGAGGGGGTGGTACTCTCGCGCGTCGGGATGGCGCTGTATGCTTTGTTGCTCACGCTTACGCTGGTCGTCTTCGCGCGAGCGTGGCTGAACGCGCCGCAGCAGGAGGGGGGGAGCAAGTGATGGGGAATTGCCCTCACCCTCAGCCGACAAGGGTACAACGGCTGAGTTCAGTGTTAGGAAGTTTTCAGCCCTCACCCCCTAACCCCCTCTCCCGCGCCGCGGGAGAGGGGGAGCAAGCTGTGCAGCGCGTGCGCTCGGCTCCCCTCTCCCACGCCGTGGGAGATGTGCCTGCGATTTTCCACACTTTCTTACCCTCACCCCCTAACCCCCTCTC